>CAYQYG010000017.1:0-41405 GCA_964421485.1 uncultured Polyangiaceae bacterium
GGTGTATACACGGACCCATGACGCCCGGGCTCTGGCGCTACCTCAAGGCGGCCTTCAGCTACCGCCCGCTCGGCATGTTCGTCCCGCCGAACTGGATCGGGCTCGCCGCGTTCGCGGTGCTCGGCTTCCTGAGCTGGGGCTTCCTCGCGATCGGCGCGGGCGTCGAGCTCGCCTACCTGCTCCTGCTCGTCCAGAGCGCCCGCTTCCGGCGGCTCGTCGACGGCGAGGCCGCGCGCGGCGAGCTCGAGGCCGAGCGCGGCCGCGCCGACGAGGTCCTCGAGCGCCTCGATCGGGACGGGCGCGCCCGCTACGAGGAGCTGCGCGCGCGCTGCCGCCGCGTGCTCGACGAGCACGCGGGCGATCGGGCCGGGCGCGCGGTCCACGAGGACGCCCTGCAGCGCCTCCTCTGGCTGCAGGTCAAGCTGCTCCGCGCGCGCCAGACCCTCGCGGCGCTGCTCCGCGAGGCCCGCGAGCGCGGCGAGGACCAGGCGAACCTCGACCGCCGCGCGAGGGACCTCGAGCGGAAGCTCGCGGGCGCGGACGGGGACCTCCGGAGGAGCCTCGACAACCAGCTCGAGATCCTCCGCCAGCGCGCTGCGCGCCAGCGCGAGGCCCAGGCGAAGGTCGACGGGATCGACGCCGAGCTCGAGCGCATCGAGCAGCAGGTCGAGCTCGTGCGCGAGGACCTCGTGCTCGAGGCCGACACCCGCTCCGTCTCGCTCCGCATCGACGCCGTGAGCTCGAGCCTCACCGAGACCATGCAGTGGGTGCGGGCGCAGGACGACCTCGCCGGCAGCGTCGACGACCTCGACGAGGAGGCCCCCCCGCTGCTCGCGGACGCGCCCCAGCGCCGCGCTGCTCGATAACGATCAAAATGGACGTGGAGACCATCCAATGAGCGACAAGGCCGGCCCCTCGGGCCTCGGAAAGATCCTCTCCCTCCTCCTGATCACGGCCCTCATCGGCCTCGGCCTCTTCGTCGTCCTCCGCAAGGATTCGAAGCCCGGGCCCGAGCCCCCCGCCGGATCCGCGGCCGCGCCCGGATCCGCCTCCGCGGAACCCGAGGCCGAGGAGGGCGGCCTCGTCGAGACGAAGCTCGAGGTCCCGCGCCTCGCGCCCCCCGGCGCCTACACCCCGAAGGACGGCACGATCGACGTCGAGCTGAGCGAATATGCGGGCTATGCCGGCCTCATCGTCGCGAACGGCGGCCTCGCCCCGAGCGACGCCTCGCCGATCTTCAAGAAGCACGGCGTCAAGCTCCGCATCAAGCTGAGCGAGGCCGAGACCTGGGGCGACCTCGCGAGCGGCCGCCTCGGCGTCTCGGCCACCACCACCGACGTGCTCGCGGTCTACGGCCAGAGGCTCGGCGCCGTCGTCCCCGCCCAGATCGGCTTCTCCCGCGGCGCCGACGGCGTCGTCGTCCGCAGCGACGTGAAGCGCGTCAACCAGCTCAAGGGCCGCGTGCTCGTCACCTCGCAGTTCAACGAGGCCGATTTCCTCATCCGCTTCCTCGCCCAGGAGGCCGGCCTCGGCGTCAAGCTGCTCGAGAATCGCGCGTCCACGCCCGATCCCGACAAGGTGAACCTCCTCTTCGCCGGCGACGCCGAGCAGGCCGGCCAGGTGTTCCTCCGCGACGTGCAATCCGGCGGCGCGCTCGCCGGCTGCGTCACGTGGGCGCCCTTCACGAACGAGGTCGTCGAGAAGAGCGCCGGCAAGGCCCACATCCTCGTCACCAACAGGAACCTGCTCGTCGTCGCCGACGTGCTCGTCGTCAACAAGGCATTCGCCGAGCAGAGCCCGAAGATGGTCTTCGCGCTCGTCGACGCATTGCTCGAGGGCAACCGCATGGTCCGCGCGGACCCCGGCCCCCACCTCGACACCATCGCGAAGGCGTTCGGCTGGAAGCGCGAGGACGTCCCGAAGGAGCTCGCCAAGGTCCACCTCTCGAACCTCCCCGAGAGCCTCGCCTTCTTCTCGGGCGCGATCGACGCCGCCGGCAGCTTCGGCGGCATCTATCAATCGGCGCTCCTCGCCTACGGCGCCGAGCTCATCAAGAACCCCGCCCCCGAGGACAAGCTGCTCGACCTCTCCCACCTCCAGGCGCTCGAGAAATCGGGCGCGTACAAGGACCAGAAGGTCGAGATCGCCCCCATCAAGGGCGGCGGCGACCGCACGCTGGAGGCCGACCCCCTCCTCAGCAAGGACATCCGCTTCTTCTTCGAGCCCAACTCCTCGAAGCTCGACCTCGCCGGCGAAGCGAAGGCCCCGAACGAGAAGAGCCTCGCCGCCATCAAGAACCTCCTGCAGCTGAGCCCCGGCTCCACGGTCCTGCTCCGCGGCCACGTCGACGACGCCATGATCGCCGAGTTCCGCAAGCTGGGCGGCGACCAGCTCGTGCAGAAGAAGGCCCTCGAGGCCGCGCAGCTCAGCAAGGACCGCGCGGCCGAGATCCGCCGCCTGCTCGTCGAGAAGCAGAAGATCGACGCGAAGCGGATCGACATCTTCGGCGTCGGCTGGAACGAGCCCGCGAGCAAGACCGACCCCGACCTGAACCGCCGCGTCGAGGTCCACTGGTTCACGCTGGAGTAGCGCTCCCCCCGATCACGGCGCGAGCGCCGGCTCGGGCGCCCCGCCCTGCTCCAGCCGGAAGCGATACCCCGCCGGCAGCGTGATCTGCTGCTCGCTGAGCCCCGCGTCCGGCCACCGCACCGTCACCTCGGCCTCGCACGCCTCGCCCAGCCCGAAATGGAGCGTCAGGTCGTTTTGCGCCCCGTAATGCCCGTGCCCCCCGCCGACCTCCTGCGTCTGCGTCACCCCGCCCGCGGTCACCGTCACCCGCGCCCCGATCGCCGCGCGGTTTGCGCTCGCCGTCCCCGCCGCGCCCGCGAGCGAGAGCTGGATCCAGTTCCCCCCCTGCCCCAGCACGTTCTCGAACATCCGCACCTGTTGCGTCGGATAGCACTCCGCGTCGCACCGCGCGGCCGAGTGCCCCACGACGACATCGAGGTCCCCGTCGCGATCGAAATCGGCGACCGCGCTCCCGTGGCTCCGGTGCTGGTCGATCCCGACAAGGGTAGGAACGCTCTCCACGTGCCCCGGCGAGTCCTGGTGGAAGAGCAGCCCGTGGTTCCCCGGATAGTCCGTCGCCCCGACGTACACGTCCGGCCACCCGTCGTTGTCGAAATCGAACACCGCCCCCGAGATGTCCCCGTCGTTCCAGTCGATCGAGGTGTGCTCCCGGGTCAGCCCGGTCGCCTCGTTCCCGGGCCGCTCGAAGCGCACGTCCACCTCGCCGGTGTTGAAGAGCAGCTCGCTCGGATCCGACGACGACCCCACGTCCCAGTGCACGATCTCGGTCGTGAAGAGGTCCATCGCCCCGTCGTTGTTGATGTCCGCGCACATCGTCGCGCCGCTGTTCCCGCCCAGCCGGAACGGCTCGCGATCGTAATCGTGGTCCCACCGGAACGCGTCCTGGTCCGTCGCGCAGGCGATGTACTGCGGCGCCGGCACCCCCGTGCAGTCCTCCGCGTCCGGGTGGAGCGCGCACCAGCACCGCGCCGACTCGTTGTCGGTCCAGTCCATTCTATCATCGAACGCGTACCCCGACGCGATGCTGCGGTTCACGAACTGGAACCCGCCCGCCGCCCCCGTCGCCTGCCACAGGTGGTTCGGCGCCCGTCCATAAGACGCCGCGAGCAGCTCCGCGTCCCCATCCCCGTTCAGATCGCACGCCGCCGCCGACCACGCGACCGAGTGCGCCTTCGCCTCGTTGAGGTCCGTGATCGAGGACCAGGGCCTCGTCGTGAGCCCGAGGTCCGCCGTCACGTCCGCGAACCCGCCGAGCCCGTCGCCTCGGTAGAGCCGGTCCTGCTGCGGCTGATTGCTGACGACGTTCTCGCCGATCCACAGGTCGACGGCCCCGTCGCGATCGTAATCGACGAACGCCGCCCCTGCCGGCGCGTCGTTCTTCCCCGCGCGGCGGACCTCGCTCCCCTCCGGACCCAGCGCGAACGTCCCGTCCCCCTGGTTCAGCATGATCTCGCTGGTCTCGACCGAGGGCGCGTCCGTCGAATGCGACAGCCCGGTGTACACGTCGAGGTCCCCGTCGTTGTCGACGTCCGCGAACGCGAACACCTCCCCCGCCCGCCCCATGTTCGGATCCGGCTCGACCCGGTTCTGCCGGATCCCGGACGCCACGGTCACGTCCTCGAATCGCCCTCCGCCCGTGTTCCTGAGGAGCCAGGTCTGCCGCTTGCCCCCCGCCGCGAAATCATCCGGCGTGACCCCGCCGCGCCGCACGACGAGGTCCGTCCACCCATCCCCGTCGAAATCGACCGCCGCGAGCCGCACCCCTTCGGCCCCGAGGACATCGAGGCCCCAGCCGGCCGAGGCGTCCCGGAACGCCTGCACGCCGGAGGACCAGCGCGTCCCCGCGGTGCAGATCGGCTGGAGCGGCGCCGGTCCCCCGGGCGGCGCGGGCTCGTCGTCCCCGCCGCAGCCCGCCGTGGGCGCGGCGAGCGCGACGAGGAGGAGGCCGGAGGCCGCGCGGAGCGGGAAGGACGAGAAGGATCGGCGAAGGCTCATGCTGGAACGATAGCGGACGTCCGGCAGGGCATGGAAGAGCGTTCTTCCCCGCGCTCGACGGCGCCGCCGGGGCCGGGGGCCGCGGGTCCGATCCCGCGCTCGCGCTCCCGCTTGACCTCCGTGGCCCACTTCTCCATGCTGCTCCGCGTATGTCAATCGGAGACGCCGAGCCCGCGAGCCCCGCTGGGCCGCGCTGGCTGTACCTGCACGGCCTCGGCTCGGGGCCGGATTCATTCAAGGGGCGCGCGATGTCGGCCCATTACGCCGCGAAGGGCATCGATCTCACGCGGCTCGACCTGCGCCGGCCGTCGCTCGAGCGGCTGCGGCTCAGCGCGGGGATGGCCGCGGTGCGGGACGCGCTCGGCGGCGAGAGGGACCGCGCCGTCGTCTTCGGTTCGAGCCTCGGCGGCCTCACCGCGTGCCGGGTCGCCGAGGAGGACGCCCGCATCTGCGCCCTGGTGCTGCTCGCCCCCGCGTTCCGGTTCGTCGAGCGCTTGCGCCGCCGCCTCGGCGAGGCCGGCTGGGAGGCGTGGGAGCGGTCGGGCTGGATCGAGGTGCACGATCACGTTCACCAGAAGGAGGCGCGCGTCGATTTCGGCTTCGCGCTGGACGCCGCGGCGATCGACGAGCGCTCGGGCGGCTTTCCGGACGTCCGCGTCCCGACGCTCATCATTCACGGCGAGGGCGACGAGGTGGTCGATATCGAGCTCTCGCGGGAGTGGGCCGCCGGCAAGCGGCACGCCCGCCTGGTCGAGGTGGACGACGGCCACGAGCTCGCCGCGTCCCTGCCGGTCATCCAGCGCGAGGCCGACGCCTTCCTGGCGGGCTTCCTGGTTCCTCCGGCGGGTGCAACATGGTGACCAGGTCGCGGCGGTTGCGGACTGTGGCGAGCATGCCGGGACAGGTTCGGTGGGCTAACCCGTAACGGCGGACAGGAAATCCAAACGGTCTTCCGGGCGTCCGTGTGAGCTCTTCCACGAAGATGCGCACCCCCGACGCTCAGGCAGAGATGCTCGCCTCGGGTGCTCGCCGCATGGCCACGGGAACGAATCCCATCCCCAGGGCGAGGACTGCGCAGAGCCACCACGGAGCGTCGCCGATAGCCTCGTAGACCGTGCCGTCGTTCATCCAGGCGATGTCGCCCACGAGCGTCGCCGCCGTGAACTGCGGCGCTTGCTGCGTCACCCGACCCACCGGATCCACGATGGCCGACACGCCGGTGTTCGCCGCCCGCACCAGGTAGCGACGGTGCTCGATCGCCCTGAGCTTCGCAAGGGCGAAGTGCATCGTCGCGGCCTGGGTGCGTCCGAACCAGCCATCGTTCGTGAGGTTCACGAGCAGCTCGGGGCGCCCCTCGCGCACCACGGCGCTCGCGTACGACGGGAGGGTGTCTTCATAGCAGATCAGCGCCGAGATGGGATGCTGCCCGAGCAGGAGCGCCGGCGCGCCGTTACCGCGCGCCACGGGCCCCGAGCGGGGGAACCAATCGTAGAGGATGGGCCAAACATCGCCGAAGGGAACGTACTCCCCGAACGGGACGAGGCGGTTCTTGTCGTAGCGCCCCACCGTGCCCAGTGCGCGATCCACGAGCGCGGCGCTGTTCGTGGCGGGCCCGCCCGTCCCCCCGGCCTCGCTCCCCGCGACGTTCACGCCGGTGAGGATCGGTGGCAGCGGCCGGGCGCGGTCGTCTCCGTAGAGCGCCCTGGGCAGCGCATCCGACAGGTCATTCGCGCTGTAGGTCGCGTGGAGCGCCGTCTCGGGCCAGACTACGAGGTCGAGCCGCTCCCGCTCCGCGAGGGCCTTCGTCGGCTCGATGTGCCGCTTCCAGCTCTGGGCGGCCCGCACGCCTCGGAGCCCCAGGTTGGCCTGGACGACCCCGATCCGTGCCTTCGGCGCGCTCGCGATCTGGCGGGCGACCATGGGCAGCCGCACGAGCCCGTAGGCGACGAGCAGCGCAGGCCCCAGCAGCGCGAGCGCGATGCCAGGGTGGTGGGGCCGTCGCCCCTCCGAGCGGGCAATCAAGAGCTCCGCCAGCGCCACGCTACCGCCGGCGAGCGCCACGGACACGAGGATGGGGCCGCCGAGATCGGCCGCCTGCAGCAGGAGCGGGACGTCATGCACGTGAATGGCGCTCTGCCACCCGAAGAGCATGGGGTACGCGACCTCCACGCCGGCCAGCGCGACGCCGAAGCCAAGGCCGAGCGGCCATCCGCGACGGGTGGCCCGAGCGGCCAGCCAGCCGAGCGCCGCCATGCGACCGCTCTGCTCAAGCCAGATCAGGGTCGCCACGACCAGAGAGGCGCCCCAGCCCCACCCCGTCAACCTCTGGGCGGCGCTCAGGATCCAGGGCGTCGCGACGAGGCTGGCGGCCATTCCCTGAACGAGGCCGAGCGCGGCCGCGTGGCGCGGAGAGCGCTGGCGCAGCGCGACGAGGAGCGGTGTCCAGCAGACGAACGCAAGGGGCCAGAGCCCTATCCCCGGCCCCGCGACTCCATACAGCACCCCGGAGGCCGCCGCGCTCAGCACATCGCCGGCGGCGGCTCCGGGGAGGAGGCGGCGCCACGGGTCGGCCCGACGGGGCGCGCCGCGAGGCCAGTCTCTCGCGGAGGATTGAACGCCCGTGGTCACGCTGCGCCCCCGATCAAGCACGAGCGGCTAGCGGCCGATGCCGGCGTACACGGAGTGGAACGTGTCGCCGACGTCCGCTCCCTTGGTGCCGCTCTCCGACCAGCGCGAGACCACGATGCGGACCTTGGTCGCGCTGGAGGTCACCGCGGGGTTGGCGCTGAAGTCCGGTCCGGAGCTGGAGTAGGTGGACCAGTAGCAGTTCTTCACGTCACCGTTCGTGTGGTAGCCCTTCAGCCAAGTGTACCCCCGCTCCGTCCACGTGCCGGAGATGAGCTCCCATACCTCGTAGTACTGGTTGTAGCTCTGGCACACCGTCGACGAGACGAGGTTGAGGGGAGTGTCGGCGTAGCCGTTATAGAAGGCGCCCGAGCCGAAGGTGCCGCCGCTCGAGGGGGTGAACTGCGCGATGAACTGGTACGGGCAGTCGGTGGGGTTGTAGCTGGCACCGGACGTGACGTGGTAGCTCCCCGCGCTGCCGCCGACGTTCACGGAGGTATAGGGGGTAGCGGTGGTGCAGGTGGTTTCGCCGAGCGCTTGGTCAGCGGTCCCGACGGGCTCCTCCTCGTCCTCCTCGCGGGTGGTCGACTCGGTCGAGGTACAACCCACGAGGATCCCGGTCGTCAACACGGTCATCGCCGCGACATATCGCAAGTAGCTCATGATCTCACCATCAGGTTTGAACGCGACCCTTCGCGTTCGTTCGTGGAACCGACCGCGGAGACTCGCCTCAAGCCAGCGGCGCTGGGGCTACCCCGCGTGCAGCCTGCTGCAGTAGCCGCGCCGCGCAAGCTAGTCGGCCGAGACATGGGCTGGCCATGGTCCAGATGGACCATGGGGCGAGGTCGTTCCGACGGGGAGGACGCCGGGCTCGATGGCGTCGCGCGGGTCCGCGATCGCCACCGGCGCAGCCTGCCGCGAGTCACGTCGCGCAATCCGGCTGATCGTCGAATCGAGCCATGAAGACGGCAGCTTCCGTGCGCCCCGAGACCTTCAGCTTGGCGTAGACGGCCATGGTCTGCTTGTGGACCGTGGCCGGCGAGGTCCCGAGCTTGGCCGCGATTTCCTTCGTCTGTAATCCATGGGCGAGGAGCCGCGCCACCGCGAGCTCGCGATGCGTCAGGCGCGAGATGCGGGCCCGCGGGTCGGCGCTCTCCCCTCCGAGCATCTCGGCGCCCGCACGGGGGTTGCGAGCCCCTCCCGCTGGCCCGCCGGCCAGCAAGAGCCGGCCGAGGCGGGCTCGGTCCTTCCTGACCGTTCGCGTGAGGAGCCCCAGCTCCTCGGCGATCTCCTCGTCGGTCTTCCCTCGCAACATCGCGGCCTGGATCTGGGCATCACGCGAGGCAGGAGCGCGCTGGGGCGACGCGGCGCCATCCGCGCGCGACATCGCCGAGATGGCCGGTATGCGCGAGCCTGAGGTCCCCAGCGCATCCAGGATGAACGGCTTGAGGAGCCGGAGGATTTGACGCTCCTCCTCCGTGAAGCTCCGCCTCCCTCGGGAGAAGGCGAAGACGGCCTGCGCGTTTGGAGCGTAGTGCACCAGCATCCCGATCGAGTCGCTCGCGCCGATCCGGTCCAGCACCTCCCCGTAAAGCATGAGCTTCCGGCGTGCACGAGCGCTGATGGCCTCCGACACCGCGACGATCTCGCCGCCGAGGAAGCGGCGGAGGAAGCCGTCGTCTACCCGCGGAGCGGGGTACCGGCGGAGGGCCTCCGCCGACGCGAAGCGCTCGATGAAGACTGGATGCGAGAAGAAGGGGTGCTGGTGAATGACCTCGCCGATGGTGGCCTGGTCGGACGGTGAGATCGCCTCGAATGGATAGATCGCCATCTCACGCTTCGGGCCCCGGGTGCTCGCGGCGTGGATGCCGACGTATTCGGAAGGGATGGCGCGGGAGAGGATCTCCAGGCTATGGCGCAGCGTGTCCACGCCGGCGGCCGCATAGAGGTCACGGACACACGTCATCAGCGTCGCGATTCTCGGTTCCGATAGGTGTAGCACGGGGATGATCATGCATAGGACAGCCACGCGCGCAAGGGCCACGGGCTCCTTGGCCGCCGTGTCGGCCGCGTGCCTGGACCTCCACCGTTCGGAGCCCAGACCCGGACCCTCGAGGTCGGAGAGATCGATCGCGCTCAGCCCCTGAGCAGTACCATCTCGGTCGACGTGAAGGGCCGCGGCGGCGCCTCCACCACGTCGAGGAACCCCATCCTCGCGTAGAACCCCTGGGCGTCGCGCGTGTTCAGCTTGACCGACGCGGCATTCCGCACCGCGGGGTGATCGAGCAGGAGGCGCATCACCGCGTCGCCCAGCCCGCGGCCGCGCCACGCGCGATCCACGGCGACGTCGTAGATCCACGCCCGCTTCGCCCCGTCGCTGACGGCGCGCGCGGTCGCGATGAGCGCGCCGCCCGCGTCCCGCGCGCCCACCCACGCGGACGATCCGAGGTGCGAGGCGGCGAGCAGCTCGGGCGAGAACCCCACGTTCCAGTATTCGTCGCGGACGAGGCGCACCGCCGCGCCCACGTCCTCCGCGCCCGGCGCGCACACGAGCTCCGCCCCCTCGGGCGCGGCGAGGAACGCCGGCCTCGGCGCCGAGGGATTGGCCGCGCGCACGAGGTCCACCGCCCGCGCGTCGCCGGGCAGCCCCCGCCCCCACAGCTTCTCGAGGATCCGCGCCACCTCCGCCGGCGTCCGGTTCTGCGCGAGCTTCGCCTTCCCGTCCATGCGCTCCAGCGAGACCGCGAGCACGAGGATGGACGCCACCGCCTTCTCGTAGAGCGGCCCGCTCGCCTCGATCGGCACGTACCCGCCCTCGGGCTGGAGCTTCTCCATCAGCGCCTGCAGCACCGCGGCCTTCGCGCCGGGATCGTCCACGCGCTCGATCGTCCCGTGGACCTGCACGCTCCGGTACAGCGTCGACGCCGGGCAGGCCCGCTCGGGGTCCATGAAATAGCTCGGGAGGGACGCCACCGTCTCCTCGGCCCAGAGGACCGCCGGCCGGCCAATGGCCTCCAGCTTCTCGCCCGCGGGCGCGCCGTGGAACGCGATCATGTCCCCCACCGTGACGGCGTGCACGGTGCGGGCGATCGGGGCCCCATCGGGCCCGGTCGAGGCGATGTGGACCACGGGCGCCCGCGCGAGCAGCGCGACCGCGGCGGCCCGGTCCATCCGGAAGATCTCCTTGCGCATGCCCGGATCGTGCTCTCATGGCGGTACATAAAAAAGATCCGGATCCGAAAGATCTGCTAGACCGGTCTCATGCGCACCTGGGAGCTCGCGGTCCCCCTCGATCCGGCCTCCGAGTCGCCGATCTTCCTCCAGATCGCGCAGGGCCTCGCCGAGGGGGTCCAGCGCGGGCGGCTCCGGCCCGGCGCGGCGCTGCCGGGGTCGCGCGCGCTCGCGGCCTCGCTCGGCGTGCACCGGAACACCGTGCTCGCCGCCTACCGCGAGCTCGAGTCGCAGGGGTGGCTACGGACCTCGCCCTCGCGCGGCACCTTCGTCGCGGACGACCTCCCCGAGCGCCCGCCCCGGCCGTTCGCGTCCTCGGCGGGCGTCCGCCCAGGCATCCCTGCGCGGGTGGGGTTCGATATCGGCCCGGCGCCCGAGCCATTGCAGGCGCCGCCGCCGCGCGGCACGCTGGTGCTCAGCGGCGGCGTCCCGGACCTCCGCCTCGTGCCGGCCGCCGCGCTCGCGCGCGCCTATCGCAGCGCGCTCCGCGCCGAGGGGCGCGCGCTGCTCGATTACGGCGGCCCGCACGGCCACGCCCGCCTGCGCGCCGCGCTCGCGTCGATGCTCTCCACCGTGCGCGGCCTCGCCGCCGCCGAGGAGAACGTGATCGTCACGCGAGGGTCCCAGATGGGCCTCGATCTCGTCGCGCGCACGCTGCTCGCCCCCGGCGACGCGGTCGCCGTCGAGGCGCTCGGCTATCGGCCGGCGTGGGACGCGCTCCTCCACACGGGCGCGCTCCTCCGCCCCGTGCCCGTCGACGACCGCGGCCTACGCGCCGACGCGCTCGAGGCGCTCGCCGCCCGCGAGCGCCTCCGGGCCGTCTATCTCACGCCCCACCACCAGTACCCGTCCACGGTCACGCTCTCGCCCGCGCGCCGCCTCCGCCTGCTGGAGATCGCCCGCGAGCGGCGCATCGCGGTCATCGAGGACGATTACGACCACGAGTTCCATTACGAGGGCCGCCCGGTCCTCCCCCTCGCGAGCGCCGATCGCGCCGGCGTGGTGGTCTACATCGGCACGCTCTCGAAGATCCTGGCGCCCGGGCTCCGCATCGGGTTCGTCGTCGCCCCCGAGCCGCTCGTCGCCCGCCTGGCCGCGCTCCGCCACACCGTCGATCGCCAGGGCGATCTCGCGCTGGAGCGCGCCGTGGCCGACCTCATCGAGGACGGCGAGGTCCAGCGCCACGCGCGCAGGATGAGCCGCATCTACCGCGCCCGCCGCGACGCCCTCGCCGAGGCGCTCGCGACGCACCTCGGCGCCGCCGCGTCTTTCGACAGGCCGGCCGGCGGAATGGCGATCTGGCTGCGCCTCGACCCCGCGATCGACGCCGACGCCTGGTCCGCCCGGGCGCTCGAGCGCGGCGTCTCCTTCCAGATCGGGCGGCGCTTCGCATTCGACGGCCGCGCCCGGCCGAACGCCCGCCTCGGCTTCGCCGGGCTCGACGAGCGCGAGCTCCGCGAGGCCGTCCGCCGGATGGCCGCCGCGCTGCCCCGCGCCGCCGCCGCGCGCGCGGATCGGCGGAGGTGCAGGTCGGCCTGAATTCGATCCCGCGTGGCGGCGGCGGGTCAGTGCGCCAGCCTGAGCCGCTCCTCCGCCACGCGCACGGTCGCGCGCGTGCCGAACGCGAAATCGATGCGGTCCTCCTCGATGCCGTCGCCGAAGAGCACGCCGCCGTCGTTCATCTCGGAGACGATCTCCAGCGCGTCGCCCTCGCCGAGCGATCCCTCGACGAGGTCCGCGCCGGTCACGACGCTCGGGAACGCCTCGCGGACGAAGAACGCGAGCCTCGCGTCGGACGGGCGGGGCAGCACGAGCTCGCTCCGGCGCTGCCGGTGGATCGATCGCGCCCAGCCCGTCGCGCCCGTGCCCGTCGACACGATGACCCCAGACGACGAGTGCCGCTCCGCGTGCGCCCCGGAGCGCAGCCGGTAACGCGCCGACTGGTGCGTCCGGTGCCCGGCGAACACCTCGTTCAACGCGAGGACCCGCTGCCCGTCGTCGAGCCGCGCCTCCACCATCGTCCGCGCCTCCACCTCGCACCGGCCGAGCGCCGCGGCCTCGATCAGCTTCGCCGCGCGCTCGGGCCGGTGCGGGACGAGCACGCCCTCGTGGAAGCCCGGATCCGGGTTCACGCCGACGACGAGCTGCCCGGAGAGGTATTTCGCCACGTTGGCCACCAGCCCGTCCTGGCCGACGGCCACGATCACGTCGCCCGGCTCGAAGACGAACCGGCAGAGGTCCGCGCGGTCGATCCGGCTCCGGCGCCAGCGCAGCGGGATCGCGCGCGAGACCGCCGCGAGCGCCGCATCGAGGCGCGCGTGCCGCGCGTCGACCTCGGCCATCGACTCGCCGCGGCGCTCGAGGAAGAACCGCGCCTGCTCGCGCGTCCCGTGGCGCGCGAGCAGGCTGTCGCGATCGGACGGGCGCGTCACGATCACGATCCGCGGGACGCCGGCCGCGCTCATGCGAGGCGCTCCTTGCCCTCGAGCCGCCGCGTGCCGGCCTCGAGCAACCCCTGGAGCATCGGCCCGAGCGCGTCGGGGCCGATGTTGAGGTGGTCGATGCGCTGCAGCTTGCCGGCGAGCTCCTGCGCGGCGAGGCCGAGCAGCACCGAGGGCGGCGCCTCGCGGTAGACGTCCATGCGCGCGCGCTCGACCTCCACCTGGGCGCCCTCGACGAGGCGCACCCGCTCCGCCGCCGCCTCGCCCTCGATCCGGATGCGCGCCGCCTTGCCCTCGGCCTCGATCCGCGCCCGCGCCGACGCCGCCTCGGCCGCGATGCGCTGCGCCTCGGCCTGCTCGGACTCGCGCCGCCGCTCGTTCTGGCCGCGCTGCGCGATGAGCTGCTCCTCGCGCCGCGACAGCTCGATCTGGTTCTGGAGCTCGTTCTCCTGGATCGCGCGCTCCTTCTCGACGGCCATCGCCCGCCGCGCGAACGCCGCCTCGTCGGCCTCCTCCTGGATCTTCTCGCGCGCCGGCGCCTCGAGCGCCTTCTCGAGATCGGGCGTGGGCTTGATGGACGACACCCGCACCGACGTGATCTCGAGCCCCATCGCCCCGAGCCCCTCGTCCTCGCCGAGCGCCTCGGCGATCCGCTCCCGGATGCGCGCGTGCCCCTCGGTCAGGATCCGCCTTATGGGCGTCTCCGCGATGTACGTCCACGCGTGCTGCTGCGCGAGCTGCGAGAGCAGGAGCGCGATCTTCTCGAGGGGCTGGCGCAGGTGCTGTCCGGTCCAGAGGTCGATCGTGAAATCGACGCGCTCGGCCAGGATGGCGGGCTCGGTCACGCGGTAGGTGACGACGCCCTGCGCCGTCACGTCCTGGAAATCGGCGGAGCGCCCGTGGAACACGAGCGAGAGCTCGCGGTCGTCCACCGGGATCTCGGCGATGCTCGCCGACATCGGGAGGAACCAGAACGCGAGCCCGCGCCCGCCGCGGACGAGCCTCGCGCCGCGGTAATGGAGCACGTGGGAGCTCGCGTCCGCGCGCAGGTGGCGGACGAAGGGCAGACGTGTGATATCGGCCATGAGGGCACCCTCCATGGATGTATGGGTCGGCATGTCGATACCCGCGGGGGCGCCCGGAGCGCCCCGCGAGACCGGCACAACGTCCCCGCGGCGAAGGAATTCCCGCGCCGCGTATGGTGAACGACGAGTCAGACCGCGGACCGCTTCGCGAAGCGGTAGAGCTCCGCGGGGCGGTGATCCACGTCCTTCTCGCTCTCGCCGGTCGCCTCGAGCTGGCCCGAGGCCAGCATGCGGCGCCGGAAGGAGTCCTTGTTGAGCGGGCGCCCGAGCACCGTCTCGTGCACCCGCATGAGCTCGAGCAGCGTGAAGCGCTCCGGCAGGAGCTGGAAGCCTATCGGCGTGTAATCGAGCTTGCCGCGGATCCGCTTCACCGCCATGCCGAGGATCTCCGCGTGATCGAACGCGGTCGCCATCGGCTCGCCCGCCTCGCCCTCGAGCTCCACCGGCCCGCCCGTCTCGCCCTCCCAGGGCACGACGATCCGCGCGATGGCCGGCCCCCCGCCCTCGGCCCGCGCCGCCTCGAAGCGCGCCCGGTCGACGAGCGCGCAATAGGCCACGCTGATGACGCGCGTGCGCGGATCGCGCCGCGGCGCGCCGAAGGTGTAGAGCTGCTCCAGGTAGACGTGCGAGAGGCCCGCCTTGGTCGCGAGCGCGCGGCTCGCGGCCGCGTCGAGCGACTCGTCCACGCGCACGAACCCGCCCGGCAGCGCCCACCGCCCCCGGTGCGGGTGCTCGGCGCGCCGCACCGCGAGCGTGTAGAGCGCCCCGTCGAAGGCCGCGATCAGCGCCACGTCGACCGCGACGGAGAGCCGTTCGAAGCGCGACGGATCGTAGGCGGCGAGGAACGCCTCCTCCGTGTCCGCCGCGCCCTCTCGCTCCCGCTTCTTCCTCGCCGCCACCGGACGCCCGCCTGGTTAGATGCAGCATGTATATATGCTCGCCGCATCCAAGTCAAGGGGGCGCGGCCGGGGCGCGCCACACCTGCGCGCGCCGCCTCTCGGGCGGCGAGGTGTCGTGGTCGGGCGATAGCGGCCTCGGCCAGGTCGGGCGGTGACAGCGCGCCTCCTCCTGGGATAAGATCCGAGGGCCCGGAGGCCGCCCTTGGAGACGCCCATCACCAACCTCATTGCGGAGCTCGGCGCGGCCACCTCATTCGAGGGCGCCGCCGAGCGCGTCCTCCCCCGCATGCTCGACGCCGCCGGCCGCGCGCTCGCCGCGAGCGCGTACGCGGATCACGGACGGATCTTGCGCGCGATGGTCCACGTGAGGCCCGAGGGCGGCTATCGCCGCCTCGCGGTCCTGGAGCACGGCAAGCGGCGCATCGAGCCAGCGGGCACGAGCCCCTCGGAGGACCCGGCGCGCGCGTACGTGCCCTCCGCGACGGCGTGGCGGTTCGTCGCGGAGCACAGGACGCCCGTCGCCGTCGACGTGCACCTCGGCCGCGTCGAGCCGCACGGCGGGGCCCCGGTCGTCGTCAAGGGCGGGCTCCAGCGGTCGCCAGGGGCGCTCGGCGGCGAGAGCGTCGCGCGGCTGCTCCGCCGCGCCGCGAGCCACCTCTATGTATTGCCGCTCGCCATGTCCGGCGCGGTCGTGGGCATGATCTCGATCGAGGCCGAGTGCCAGCGCGCCATGGGGCGGCCGTTCATCTGGTCCGCCTGCCAGGACGAATTGCTCGCGCTCGCGGGGCTCGCGGCGCCGCACCTCGCCTCGCTGCCGCTCGCCGACGCCGGGCCGATCGCCACGGACGCCTTTCTGCCGGTGGTGGGGGCGTCCATGTCCGGGCTCATCCGGATCGCGCGCGTCTTCGCGGAGCAGGACGAGACGCTGCTCGTCACCGGTCCGACGGGCGCGGGCAAATCGCGGCTCGCGCGCTGGTGCCACGAGCAATCGAGCCGCCGCGCGAACCATTACGAGGGGCTCGATCTCTCCACCGTGCCGGAGGAGCTCCAGATGGGCGAGCTCTTCGGCTGGCGAAAAGGGGCCTTCAGCGGCGCGAGCTCGGACAACCCCGGCTGCCTCGCGCGCGCCGAGCGGGGCACGCTGTTCATCGACGAGCTCGACAAGCTCTCGCTCAAGGCGCAGGCGGGGCTGCTCCGCGTGCTCGACGAGCGCGCCTACCGGCCGCTCGGCGAGGGGACGGGCGAGCGCCGGGCCGACGTGCGGTTCCTGGTCGGCACCAACGCGGACCTCATGGCCGAGGTGCGCGCGGGCCGCTTCCGCGAGGACCTCTATTATCGAATCCATGTGCTGCCGCTCCGGCTGCCGCCGCTCGACGAGCGGACCGACGAGATCGCCGGGTGGGCCGCGTACATGCTCGAGCGCCGCCACCGCGAGCGGGCCGCGGGCGGCGAGGCGGCGCTCGCCGAGGACGCCGTGAGCGCATTGCTCGCGCGGCGATGGCCCGGCAACCTGCGGCAGCTCGACAACGTCGTGCGCCGCGCGTACGCCCTCGCCATGGTGGATCAGGGCGCGTCGCCGGGCGCGCTCACCGTCGGGGCGCGCCACGTCGATCGCGCGCTCGGCTACGAGGCGGCGGCCGCCGCCGCGCCGCTCGTGGACGTGCTCCGGGGCGCGGCCGCGGCGCTGCTCCGCGAGGCCGAGCGGCGGCAGCCGGAGGGCGAGCCGCTCGACCTCGATGTCGTCGACGCGCTGCGCGGCCTCGCGCTCTCCGCCGCGGCTCACAAGCTCGGGAGCAAGGAGGCCGCGCTGCGGCTCTTCGGCAAGGAGAGCGTGGTGCAGAGCAGGAACCACCAGCGGGCCTTCAAGCGCGATATCGAGCGGGCCATGGAGCTGCTCCGGACGCTCGGCCCCTCGGGCGAGGCGCTCGCCGACGAGCTCGCGCGCGGGGACGCGAAGTAGCCCGGCCCCCGTGCGTCACGGCGGACGAAGCGAGCTTCATCGCCTGACGCAGGCGCGCAGGCGCGCGGCGGCGACCCCCGGCCGGATCACGGGTCTTCCGCGGTCCTCCGCCGCTGGCACACCCGCTGCCTGGGGTACCGCCGACGCACCGCGAGGCGGAGGTCCATCCATGAAGCGCCCATCGATCCACCCATCCCTGCTCCTCTCCATCTCACTGATCGCCGGGCTCGCGACGCTCCCGGGCGGCGCGCGCGCCTCGGAGCCCGACAAACCCGATCCGCTCGGCGGCCAGGGCGGCCTGACGAGCGCCGACCGATCGAACGGCGATTTCAACTACTCGATCCCCCTCTCGCTGCCCGCGTGGAGCGGCCCCCAGCCGAGCCTCTCGCTCTCCTATTCGTCGTCCGCCGGCAATGGATACCTCGGCGTGGGCTGGTCCATCTCGGGCCTCGGCCAGATCGTGCGCGGCGCGCCGGGCCGCTGGGGCGCGCCGAGCTTCACGTCGAACGACACCTTCTCGCTCGACGGCCAGCTCCTCCTCCCCTGCCCCGACGATGGGAGCTCCAGCACCACCGTCCCGAGCTGCCAGGTGGACGCGAACGACCCGGACCCGAGCCACGTCTACTACGCGACCCAGATCGAGTCGTTCCGCGCGATCTATCTCGACAGGGGCCCCGCGGTGAACGGCGGCTGGGGAGAGTGGGTGGTGCTGGATCCCTCGGGGACCCGGTCTCATTACTCCGCCGCGTACATCGTGGACGCGGCGATCACGCCCGATAACGTCTACAAATGGCTCCTCACCCGGGTGGAGGATCCGAGCGGGAATTATTACAGCGTGGACTGGGGGTTCAACCACTTCGGGTGCTGCGCCGAGTACCCGCAGAGCATCCGTTACCATTACCCGGCCGGCGATCGGGTCGTCGCCACCTTCTTCTGGGAGCAGCGCGAGGACGTGGACAGCATCCTCCTCTCGAAGGGGAACCACCGCATGCAGCACGCGCGGCTCAAGGGGGTGAGCACGCAGAGCCCCGAGGGAGAGCGGCTCCGCGCGTACGACCTCTCCTACGCGACGAGCCCGACCACGCGGCGCTCGCTGCTCACCGGCGTGAGCGTCTACGGCGACGATCACGGCGTCTCCGCCCCGACGCCCACGACGACGGGCGCCGTCATCCCCGGCCCCTCCGGCGCGCTCGTCGCGGGGCGGCCGACCTACGAATTCGATTACATCAACGACGCCGCCGCGAACGCGTTCCACGACGGCGGCGCGGGGCCCGCGGCCGGCTGGTGCGGGGACGGGAAGCGCACCCATTACGGAGACTGGAACGGCGACGGCAGGACCGACATCCTCTGCTGGGACAAGGCCGCGAGCGCGGTCTCCGTCGCGCTCTCGAACGGCGACGGCTTCGACGCCCAGCCCGCGCCCTGGAGCACGGGCTGGTGCCCGGGCTCCGTGGAGGCCCTCCAGATCGCCGACTTCAACGGAGACGGCAAGGACGACATCGCCTGCGCCGATTACTCGGTGAAGACGGCCCTGTCGACGGGCTCGGGCTTCACGCCGGGGCCCGAGACCTGGTCCGCCTGCCCGCTGACCGGACAGCCGAGATGGTACGGGTTCCTCACCACCGGCGACTTCGACGGTGACGGGATGGCCGACCTCGCGTGCCACCATCAAGGATCGATGTACGTGACGCGCGCGATGGACGTCGACGGCGACGGTCAGCTCGACTCCTTCGAGGGCGGCGATCCGAACCAGGGCCAGAAGAAGTGGGCCGACGTCGGCTGCAGCGACGGCGGCTCGTTCGGCACCGGCGACTTCAACGGCGACGGCGCCATGGACGTCTACTGCGCCGACGTGGCCCACGCGGACGGCCAGTGCGGCGGGTGGAGCGTCTACCGGCACCACGCGTACGTCAACGTGTTCCTCTCGGACGCGGACCACGCCTTCAGCTTCGCCGGCGACTGGGGGAGCGGCAACGCGCCCGGCAGCGAGAGCGACCGCGGCTTCTGCACCGCGAAGCTCGGCTCGGCCCCCCTCGAGTGCGAGACCGTCACCGGCCTCAAGAACCTCATCACCGGCGATTTCAACGGCGACGGCAAGACCGATATCCTCTGCCACGACGGCGACTGGCGGAAGCTCGATCGGGGCCAGGTCCAGGTGGCCCTCTCGAAGGGCTCGTCGCCGGATACCCCGCAGGTCTGGAGCGCCCCGATGTACTGCGAGGCCGGCGAGAGCGGCGGCCACCCCTACTGGGCCCGGATCACCACGACCGACGCGAACGGCGACGGAAGGACGGACGTCGCCTGCATCCGCGAGGGAATCGATTTCGGGAACAACAACACGCACGTCTCCCTGTCGAACGGCGCGTCGTTCTACGAGCCCACGGCGAGCCCCTGGAGATCCAAGTGGTGCACCGATAACAAGCTCATGTTCCTGGACGTGAACGGCGACACCAAGGGGGACCTCGTCTGCACGAATTTCCGTAGCTGCAACGGCTGGAGCGCGGGGGATTGCGGCGCCGATCAGGGCTACCGGGTGGCGCTCTCCGGCGGGACGCACGGCCTCGCGGGCACGCGCGGCCCGACGGATCTGGTCGAGCGGGTCACGGACGCGATAGGCGGCGCGGCGGCGGTGGGCTACACCCCCGGCTCGGCGTTCTCGATGGATCGCGGGCCCGCGCAGCGGCGCCCCCTGGTGACGGAGATCCGCCGCGCAGACGGCATTCAACTCACGGACGCGATGACCGCGCCGCCGACGCGCTACGCGTACGCGGGCGGCGTGCACGACCGGGTCGAGCGCCGCTTCCTCGGGTTCCGCGAGATGACCGCGGAGGAGCCCTGGGCGCCCGGAGACGCGGACGCGTCGGGCCTGCACGGTCCCGTCACCGTGACGGTGTTCGCGCAGGATTATCGCTCTCTCCTCAAGCCGCTCTGGATCGGCAGGTACGCGAAGCCCGGCGGCGATCTGCTCACCGTCGATTCGTATGCCTACGTGACGAGCGGCGCCGCGCCGTACACTGCGCTCCTCGCCGAGGAGCGCCGCGCCACCTGCGCGCCCGGCCAGACGGCGCCCGCGGGGCAGACGTGCGGGACGCGCCGGGAGGCGGTGACCGCTTCCTGCGCGGCCTACGGCGGCGGCGCGTGCGCCGTCGCGAGCTACGATATCTACGGCAACCGCCTGACCGCCACGACCTACACGGTCGACTCCGGAAACCCGGCCGCGCACCTCGTCGAGCAGACCACGGCCACGCAGTACGCGGCCCCCGCACCCGCCGCGCTCCCCGGCGCGTTCATCGTGAACCGGGTCCAGGTGACGAGCACCTACCAGGGCACGTCGCAGATCGACGCCGCGCTCCTCTCCCGCACGAAGCACTATTACGACGACCTACCGCTCGGGCAGATCGGCGCCCGCGGCGCGCTGACGAGCACCGCCCGGTGCCTGAGCGCCACGGACTGCCTCGTCACGTCGAAGGCCGAATACGACGCCTACGGACGGATCACGAGGAGCGAGCGCGCAGTGGGCGGCGCGGACTTCGCGCCGACCTGGACCTATTACGACGACTACAGCCGCGTGATCGAGACGAAGGACGCCCTGCTGCGCTCCACGTTCACCTCGTACGACCTCCACGGCCGCGTGGAGTCCTCCACGGACGTCAACTCGCAGGCGACGGTGCACGAATACGACGCGTTCGGCCGCCTCGTGCACACGACGCGCCCCGGCGGGGGCTGGGAGCACAGGGCCTACCTCTCGATCGGATACCCGGGCGTCCTGCCCACGGGCACGCAGCGGATCGAGATCAGCCGCCCCGGCGTGGGCACCCTGCAGGACGAATGGACGACCACGTACCTCGACGGAATGGGCCGGGCGTGGCGCACGGGCCGGGTCGCGAATCAGCCGGCGAGCGACTCCGACTTCACGACACGCACCGTGCTCTCGAAGGAGTTCTACGACGCGCGCGGCCAGGTGACGACTCGGAAGGTGCCCTATTTCTACGGCCAGAACGGCCCCTACCAGACGACGATGACCCACGACGCGCTCGGCCGGACGGTGGTCACGACGCTGCCGGACGGCACGAGCCAGAGCGCCTCGTACGACCTCGCCGAGCCCGGCGTCTGGGGTACAGGCATCGGGACCACGAAGACGATCGATCCGAGCGGGACCCCGAGCCTCTCCGCGACCGGCGCGCTGTCGGACAGGACGTGGCAGAAGAGCTGCGAGTACGTCGCCCCGGCGCCCGGATACTCCGGCGGGGCGTGGCATTGCAGGAAGCAGGAGGAGCACCCGTTCGCGCGCCAGAGCAAGACGTTCGAGCCGAACGCCTCCGGCTCCCCGACGGTCCTCGTCGGCACCGCCGATCGCGACATGCTCGGCCGCGTGGTCCACACCTGGGACGCCGCGCGCGGCGACGTTACGACGCGTCACGACCTCGCCGACCGGCCGGTGCGATCCCTCGACGCAAGGGGCGCCCTGACGTGCACGACGTACGATCTGCTCGGGCGCGTCACGCTGCGCGCGACGAAGGCGGGCGCGGCGAGCGTCGACGCCGGCTGCGCCGGCGCCGAGGAAGAGTCCCTCTACCATTACGATGATTACAGCGGCTATCCGGGCTTCTCGCCCGCGCGCCCGGCGTTCAACGTCGGCCGGAGGACCGTGGCGGTGAAGAAGCTCGGCGGCGTGGAGTCCTCGCGCCGCTACTTCGCCTACGACGCCGAGGGCCGGGTCTCCGAGACCCTGCTCGTCCACGCCGACGGCAAGATGTTCCGACGCGCGATGACCTATGACGCGAACGGCCGGCTCACGTCGCTCGTCTACCCGGACGGCGACGAGGTGCAGCTCGCGTATGACAATGCCGGCATGCCGAACGCCATGTCCGCGGGCGGAGCACCGCTCGTGCTCCCCGGCTCCTATGGATCGGACGTGTCCCAGTGGCAATACGATGCCTCCGGGCACGTGCAACACATCGGGTGGAGCGGCGGGATCACCCGGAAGATGATCTACAGCCCGACACGGGGCTGGCTGACGGAGATCGACGCCCGAGACCCCGCCGGCGCGCCGCTCCTGTCGTATGGCTACGCCCGCGACGCGGTCGGGGCCGTGAGCTCCGTATCGAGCACGCTCATGGTGAACGAGGGATCGAAGGTCATCTATACGTTCACCGACGCGGCGACGTTCGCGTACGACTCCCAGCACCGCATGAAGTACGCGGCGAGCGTCGGGACGAGCGGCAAATGGCACTTCACGATGAGCTACAGCCCGACGGGAGACGTCCTCTCGCGCAACGGCCACAAGGAGGCCGGCGGGGGGATCACGGATATCGGCCCGCGGGGTAATTACGGGTACGCTGGCCCTGCGCACGCCGTGACGGAGATCACGAGCTTCACCGGCCCCGCCGCCCCGATCGCGAGCTTCGCTTATGACGCGGCGGGCAACATGACGCAGTACAAGGACGGCTCCCCGATCGAGTGGAGCCTCGAGGGCAAGCCGGCCAGCATGACCGCGAACGGAGCGTCGATGACCTTCGTCTATGACGCCGACGGCGAGCGCATCCGGTCGACAGCGGGCGCCGTGACCACGTATCATGACGGCGATTTCGAGTGGGACGGCGCGACCGCGAGCCGGTACCTGCGCTTCGGCGGCCAGCTCGTGGCCAGGCGCGCGAGGGCGGGCTGGACGCCGCCGATCTTCGGGCAGCCGCCGTCGGACGAGCTGGCCGGGGGCTTCACCACCGAGATCCTGCACACGAACCACCTCGGCAGCGTCGTCATGACCACCACGACGGCAGGCCAGCGGCTGAGCGCGACCATCTATTCGCCGTGGGGCGATCGCATCGCCGGCACCAGGACCGGCGCGTTCACGTACACCGGCGAGCGCGAGGACGAGACCGGGCTCATGTACCTGAGCGCCCGCTACTACGATCCGTCGATCTCGCGCTTCCTCTCGGCGGACACCATCGTCCCCGGCGGCGCGCTCTCGCACCTGAACCGCTACGCCTACGTGAGCAACAGCCCCATGAGGCTGACCGATCCCTCGGGCCACCGCGAGGCGGACGAGGACTCCCGGAGCAAGCCGCGGACTGATCCGCCGCCGCTACCGCCGCCGCAGCCGATCGTGCCCCTCACCCCCGTGGTTCTGCCCGGCTCGGGCTATCAGCCGCCGGGGATCAGCGCCTCGCAGCCCCTCACGATCGATGAGGCCCCGATGCCGCGCGTCACGGCGAGCACGCCGACCCTCAGCGACGTCGTGAAACCCGGTCGCTTCGACCCGATCCTCTCGGTGTGGTCCCACGGGACCAAGGCGCGTGAAAAGATGGTCGCAGACATCTTCGGCCCCGAGAGCGCCGCCGTCGAGCTGGACAGGACGTTCGTGACGCCTTTGAGCCTCGCCCCCGTGCTCCCGACGGCAGCGGCGTGGGACCTGTGCATCGGCGGCCCCCTGCAGGTCATCTACGACGACCCAAGGGCCACGGGCGCATTGCCGCCCGGTCCGGCCCAGGTCGGCACCGTCCTCTCCATAGCGGCCAACGTCATGCACTGGGCAGAGACCCAGACGGTGTTCCAGCCGAACGGCTCCTGGGTGGAGAACCTGCATGAGCCCGGCGGCGGGCACTGGGTGCCGGCACCGTAGACCCATGGCACCTTCCATTCGACCGCCGGCTCTGGTCCAATCCCTCGTACCCAAGGAGAACCCCATGCCAGTCTCGATCTATGTCCCGCCGTTCGACAACAGCACCACGCTCGAGCTCTTTGACGAGGACATCGGCGCCATCGTCGGCTACATGTTCGCGAGCGAGGGGTGCGCGCCCATCACCCAGGAGCAGCGGTGGGTGCTCTACGAGCAGTACATTTCTCCGCCGACGCGCGCCGTCCGGCTCCGCCCGTCCAGGGAGCACTGCTTCACGGAGCTGAGCGCCTTCGTGAGCGCCTTGAGCGATGTCCCGCTGTGGAGGAGCGGGGCGCGATACGTCAAGGTGAACGCCCAGAGCCACGGATCGGTCCCCGAGGACCCGTCGCCCCCGCCGTTTCCAGCGATGACCCTGAAACCGTCGAGATTCAAGTCGACGCCCGGAGCCAATCAGCAGATCGACGATCGACCGGGGCTCTTCCAGTCGAACCGGGTCGGCGGGGAGGACCTCCTCGGGTTCG
Source organism: uncultured Polyangiaceae bacterium (assembly GCA_964421485.1). GTDB lineage: Bacteria > Myxococcota_A > Polyangia > Polyangiales > Polyangiaceae > CAYQYG01. The sequence goes on from CAYQYG010000017.1 coordinate 23,966, forward strand.
CGTTGGGCACAGCCATCGTCCCGAGCACGATCTCCGGCATCAGCCAGAACCATGAATACTGGTTCACGACCGGCGGATATCGTGTGCTCGCCGGGGGGGAGGAGACCCTCCTGAAGGGGAGCGCGGAGATCACCTACACCTCGGTCGATGAGCTCCTCTCCTTCGCGCGCAAGCGCTGGACCTCCGGGTCCACGCTCACGATCGCGAGCTGCGTGTACGCGATGTCGATCCCCCTCGATCCCTGAGCGCGAGGAGGGCCTCCGAGACCGAGAGCACCTCCATTCGATGAGGCCAAGAGCCGCGCGGGACCGTGGCGGCGAGCGCGTCCGCGCCCCGCGCGAGCGCGGGCCGGCCGGCGGGCCTCGCCATGGCGAGCAGGCCGAGCATCTGGATCCCGAGGCCATGCACGGGGCACCGCCGCGCCTCGTCCGCCCGCTCGCGGAGCTCGCCGCGCGCCGGCGTCGCGCCGCACGCGAGCTCCAGGCACCGCGCGAGCCCCGCCGCCCATTGCTTCTTCATGCCCACCCAGCGCCGCCGCGCCTGCGCCGCGAGGCCGACCGCCAGATCGTTCCGCCCCGCGCGCCACGCGATCGCGGCCTCCGTCAACGCGATGAGCGCCTCCAGATCGGGCACGCCCACGCCGGCCGCATCGTCCACGAGGGCCGGATCCGGCTCGATCGCGTCGCCACGGCGATAGGCCACCTGGCGGAGGAGCCAGGTGGCCCGCGCCTCGTGATGAGGATGCCTGCAATGCTCCGCGAGGGTCCGGGCGGCCGCGGCGACCTCGGCGGCCGCGTCGAAGCGGAAAGCCTCCATCCACGCCGACGCGCAATGGAGGAGCGCCGAAAGGCGTCCCGTCATCCACGGCTCCTCGGCCGCCGCCCGCGCGTGCAGCTCCGCCGCGGCCTCGAAATCGCCCTCCTGATAGCGGAGGCGCCCCGTCCAGCCCGCGAGCGCCGCGCGGGCGCCGGGGTCGCCGGAGGCGGCCGCCCATTCTCGCACGTCCTCGAGCACGGCGTTCAGCCGCTCCTGAGCGCCGCGCCGCGCCGCGTGCACGCGCAGGCCATGACGATATCGATCGAGCCGCGGATCACCGAGCGCGGGCACGGCCTCCGCGGCCAGGGTCGCGCGATCCGCGCCGGTCGCGAGCGCGAGCCCGGCGCGCGCGAGCGCCTCGATCCGCGCGAGGCCAGGGGTCATGCCCTCGCCCCTGCAGAGCTCGTAGAGGAGCTTGTCGATGGCGGGCGGCGTGCCCTCGAGCAGGGCGATCTCGGCCCAGCACCCGAGCATGGCCTCCTCGGCGGCGCGACGCTCGGCCTCGCCTCCCGCGCTGGTGGCGCTCCGCGACGCGAGCAACGCCTCGCGCAGCACCGCCGCCGCCCGCCGGAGCCGGCCCTCGCGCGCGAGGTCCTCCGCGAGCGCGCACGCTTCATTCGCGAGCGCGAGCGCGCCGGAGGAAGCGCCCTCGCGGGTCAGCGCGTCGATCAGGCGCCGCTCGGACGGGAGCGGCTCGAGGCTCTCCAGCGCGTCGCGATCCATCGCGAGCGCGCCGCCATCCGGCCGCGCGAGCCCGGCGCGCAGCCAGGCGCCGAGCTCCTCCGCGACGCGCAGGACCTCCCCCGCCGTGCGATCGAGGAGCAGCCGCGCAGCGTCCGAGGGGATATGGAAGAAGCGCTCCGGGCTCGAAAACAGGGTGCGCATCGCGTCCTCGTCGAGCCGCCCGTCCGCGCCCGCACGGCCGGCGATGTCGGGCAAGAGGGCGTCCTCCGCGAGGAGATCCCCGCGGAGCGCCCGGTGCGCGGAGCGCGCCGTCTGCGGGCGATCCGCCTGCTCCACCGCGAGCAAGCGATCGACGACGCGCGCCACCGCTTCGGGCACGTCCGGCGCGACCTCCGCGAGCGGCGGCGCGAGGCCGGCGAGCCGCGCCGCAAAGAGCTCGTTCAGCTCGCGGGCCTTGTGGGGCGGGCGGCCCGAGAGGGCCTCGTACAGGAGCACGCCCACGGCATAGAGATCGGTCGCCGGGGTCACGGGCTCGCCGCGGATCTGCTCGGGCGCAAGGTACAGCGGCGTCCCGAGGAGGTATCCCTCATCGTCCACTTCCGCGCCGACCGAGCCACCGGAGGCGAGCCCGAAATCGAGCACGACGGGGCGCCCCTCCGCCGTCACGAGCACGTTCTCCGGCTTGAGATCCCGGTGCACGATGCCGAGCGCGTGGATCCGGGCGAGCGTCTCCAGGAGGCCCAGCGCCGGCGCGGCGATCGAGGCCCACGGGCAGGGCAACGGCGCGCCCGGGAACGGGGCCCCGCGCACGAGGTCCATGACCATGAACGTCATACCGTCCTCGATCCCCTCGTCGCGGAGCCGCACCACGCCCGGCACGCGGAAGAGCCGGAGCGTCGCGATCTCGCGCCGGACGCGGCGGGCCGCGTCGCCGGGCTCGCCGCGGATCAGCTTGACGGCGACCGCCTCCGCCGTGAGCCGGTCCTCGGCCTCCCAGACCTCGCCGTGCCCGCCGCGGCCGAGGGCGCGGACGAGCCGGTACCGGCCCGCGATCGTCCGGTGCTCCGGCGGCGTCTTGCTCATGGGAATGGCTCTCGCCCCCGCGCGCCGCGCGACCTCGCCGGATCGGCGCGGCCGCGCGGGAGAGAATGGTGTGGGCAGGGGTGCGGTCAGGCCAGCGATTCGAGGACGAGGGAGATGCCCTGGCCGCCGCCGATGCACATGGTGACGAGGCCGTAACGCTTCTTCGTCCGGCGCAGCGCGTAGGCGCAGGTCAGGGTCAGGATCGCGCCGGTCGCGCCGAGCGGGTGGCCGAGCGCGATCGCGCCGCCGGTCGGGTTCACCCGGGCCGGGTCGATGCCCATCTCCTCGAAATCACGCACGCAGGCGAGCGCCTGGGGCGCGAAGGCCTCGTTGATCTCGACGATGTCGATATCGCTCCCGCGGAGGCCGGCGCGGGCGAGGGCCTTCCTCGTGGCAGGCACCGGGCCCCAGCCCATCACCTGCGGGTCGCAGGCCGCGACGCCGACGCCGGCGAGGCGCGCGAGCGGCCGCGCCCCGTGGCGCTCGGCGTCGGCCTCGCGGCCGATCACCATCGCGGCCGCGCCGTCCACGACCGCGCTCGCATTGCCCGCGGTGATGACACCGCCCGCCTCGAACGCCGCCGGCAGGCGCGCCATCTTCGAGAGGCTCGCGTCGTCGAGGATGTGCGTGTCGTGCCGCACGAGGATCGGCGCGCGCCCGCCGTCGAGCGTCACGCTCACCGGCGCGGTCTCCTCGTCGAAATGGCCGGCGTCCCGCGCCGCCTTCGCGTTGACGTGGGATCGATAGGCGAGCTCGTCGCTCTGCTCGCGGGTGATCCTGTAGCGCCGGCCGAGCTCCTCCGCCGTGTTCGCCATGGACATCCTGGCGCTCGGGTCATAGAGGCTCATCAGCAGCATGTCCTGCAGGAACGCGTCCGGCGGGAGCTTCCTGGGGTCAATGGGGCCGTACTTCTGCGTCGCCGCGCCGACCTTCTTGCCGCGGTGATTGTAGAGGCAGAACGGGTACTGCATGCTCTCCGCGCCGCCCACCACGACGAACGGCCGCGCGTCGTCGTGGCGGAGGCCGGCGAGGATGAGCTCCGCGCCGACGGCGATCGCCTCGGCGCCGCTGCCGCAGATGCGCGCCACGGTGAGCGCCGGCACGTCATTGCCGAGGCCGCCGCGCCAGCGCATGCCCTGCGCGCCGTAGATCGAGTCGCGGTGGCTGTGCTGCGCCATGCCCATCACGACGTGGCCGATGAGGCCCTTCTCCAGCTTCGTGCTCTCCAGCGCGGCCCGCACGGCATGGCCGCCGAGCTGCGTGGTGGTGAGGCCCGAGAAGAGCCCGGGCACCTTGTTTTCAATGAGGATGTCGGCCCGCGGGGTCCGCCGGCCGCCGTCCAGGATCACGATGCTCGCGTCCCTGCTCATCATCTCTCCTCCGCTCACTCGTTCAGGAACGCGGCCGGCACGCGCGGGCCGTTCTGGATGAAGTTCTTCATGCCGATATCGAGATCCACCGTGCGCTTGCAGCGGCCGAAGCCCACCGCCTCGATCTCGAGCCCCTCGCCGAGCGGGAGCGCGAGGCCGCGGCGGACCACGTCGACGAGGATCGAATCGATCGCCCGCGAGCGGTGGCCGAGGTCCACGGGGGGCAGCGCGTCGGGCACGGCCATGGGCGCGGGGCTCACCGGCGCGAGCGATCCGTCGCCGGCGAGGTGCTTGCGAATGAGCGCCTTCGCCGCGGCGACCACGTCGGCGGCCGGATCCGCGCTCGCCCAGCCCCACGCCCGCGCCTCCTTCGCGCCGACCGATCGGCCCGTGCGCAGGAGGTCCAGCGCGCGCTCCAGGCCGACGAGCCGAGGCAGCCGCTGGGTGCCGCCGTAGCCGGGGATGATGCCGAGGTTCACCTCGGGCTGCCCGAGCGCGAGCGAGGGGCCGACCACGCGGCCGTGGCACGCCATCGAGAGTTCCGCGCCGCCGCCGAGCACCGGCCCGTCCACCGCGGCGACGACGGGCTTCCCGAGGCCCTCGATCGCCGCGAGCACCGCGTGGCCACGGCGGCAGACGGCCTCGCACTCGTCCGGGGATCGCAGGGCCGCGAGCTCGTTGATGTCCGCGCCCGCGAGCGCGCCGTCGAAGCTCGTGAGCACCACACCCCGCACGCCCGGATCCGCGCCGAGCGCCTTGATCTCCGCGGCGATCTCCGCGAGCGTCTCCGCGTTGAGCGCGTTCTTCACCTCGGGCCGGCGCACCGAGAGCACCGCGACGTCGCCGTCGCGCTCGACGCGCACGTGCCGACGGAACGCGGGCAGGCGGCCCTCGGCGATGCTGGGCGGCACGGGGAAGCCGGGGCTCTTCGCGGCGAACGTGGCGCAGAGCTCGCGGACGCGCGCGGCGCCCGCCTCCTCCGCGAGCTCGAGCACGCCCTTCCTGAAGCCGAGCGCCATGCGCGTCATCCAGTTCAGATCGGACGCGTCACAGGTGCCCTCGTCGACGACCGCGTAGGTCCGCGCGAAGAGCACCGCGAGGACGCGGTCCAGCACCGCGCGCCCGAGCGCCTCGTCGTACCGGGAATCCCCCGGGGCCCTCCGGTCGTGCCACGGCGCGCCCCCGCGCTCCCTGAGGATCGCGGGCGGCGCGAACCACGCGGTCCCCCTCGGGCCGCCCCGCATCAGCTCCTGGCAGTGATCGACGAGCAGGTTGCCGCGCGTCAGGTCCATGACGTTGAGCGGGCCGCCGCCGCCGATCGCGTCGTTCACGATCGCGTCGACCTGCGCGGGCGTCGCGAGGCCCTCCGCGACGACGCGCGCGGCCTCGGAGACGTAGTTGCAGAAGATGTCGTCGGCCGCGAAGCAGGGGACGTCCGCGGTCACGATCGGCACCTTGCCGAGCCGCTTCATGGTCTCGATCATCCGCGCGCCGAGCGCGGCGTCGCCCGAGAGCACGACCTCGATCGGGAGCGTGCGCCACGCGGGGTAGAACGGGTGGTTGACGAAGCAGCGCTCCGGCCGGATCGCCGCGCGCGCGATGTCGGCGCGCGGGATGCCCGAGGTCGCGAACCCGATCAGGCAGTCGGGCCGCACGACATCTTCCACGCGCTTCAGGATCGCGCGCTTCACCTCGAGCTGCTCGGTGGCCGCCTCGAGCACGTAGTCGCACGCCGCGAGGTCAGAGAGCGCCAGCGTCGGCACGAGGCTCGCCTCGACCTGCTTCGCCGCCGCCTCGCTGATCTTGCCGCGCGCGACGCCCTTCTGGAGATACCCGCGGACGCGGTCCATGCCCGCGTCGAGCGCCTCCTGCTTGATGTCGTGCAGGTACACCTTCCCGCCGTCCCTCGGGAGCGCCGACACGAAGCCGTACGCCAGATCGGGTCCGATGGACCCCGAGCCGATCACGCCGACGATCATTCCCAGCTCCTCCGCGCGGGGCCCGGCGCGGCCTTCGGGCCGCCGGCCGCCGCGGCGCCGTCCCTTACCACCGTTCCGCCTCGATCTCGACCCCGGCGTGACGAGCCCGCGCGGCGTGACGACCAGCCGCCCCGTCACGCCCGCTCGCCCCGCGGGGAGGCCCGGGGGCCGGCGGGCGATCTCGAGGGCGACGATTTCCGGGAACCTTTGGTAACGAGCCGCCACGGTAAGCGCCTCGACCCTTCATCCAACCAGGAATCCATTCCGCGCGGGCGCCTCGCGCGGAGCGGCGGAGGTACGCCTATGACGCCTCAAGAGCTCTCCCGGACCCCGTCCGGGCGAATGACGGCCGTGATGCGCGCGGTGACCAGGCCCAGAGGCCCGGTCGTCCTCCGCGTCGCGCTGGTCCGCGGCGGCGTGGTGATCGAGGAGCGCACGCTGGAAGGGCGGGCGGACGTGACCTTGGGCCCCGACGAGCGGAGCACGTTCGTCCTGCCGGAGCGGAGCGCGCCCGATTCGCTGGTGCTCTTCGATCGCCGGGGCGGCGCGTACCACATCCATGACGGTCCCTCGATGAAGGGCCGGATCACCGCGGGCGGGCGCGCCGTCGACCTGGGCGGCGCGGAGCGGCGCCGGGTCCCGCTCGAGCAGGGCGCGCGCGGCCGGGTGACGCTCGGAGGCACGACGGTGCTGTTCCAGCTCGCCCCGGCGCCGCCCGCGGCCCCGCGGCCCGCGCTTCCGGCGTCGATGCGGGCCGGGCTCGCAGACGGCGTCGACTGGATGACGACCCTCATCGCCGCGTTCTCGTTCCTCGTCCATTTCGGCGCGGTCGGCGCGCTCTGGTCCGACTGGATGGACCCGGTGCTCGACGACGAGGTGCACGTGGCCCAGCTCGTCGAGTCGCTCCGCGCGATCCCGGCGCCGCCGAACGTCGAGGTGGAGCAGCCGGACCGGCGCGGCCCGGAGGAGGCCGCGCGGGCGCAGGCGGCGGAGAGGCCCGGCGGCGCGCCCCGGGGGAGATCCGGCGGGCGCGCCGGCGGGAGGCCGGGCGGAGGGGGAAAGATGAGCGACGCGGCCGCCGGCGCGCTGCTCGATGAGATGCGCTCGATGGACCTCGCGATGGTGGGCGCGCTGAGCAGCTCCGGCGGCGCGACGGCCCAGGTCATCGGCGACGGCGGCGTCCCGGCGCGGCTCCTCGACGAGGCCGCCGCGGACGCGGCCGGGACGAGGCGCGGCGGCGTCCCGGGGCTCAATTTCGGCGAGAATGCCGGCGGCGTGGTCCGGCCGGGTGAGGTGCGCAATGGCACCCTCATCGGCAGCGTCGAGCAGGGCGCGCCGGCGGGCGCCGGCTCGTCCGCCGCCGTGAAGAAGCCGGTCGGCAATGCGTCGGTGAGCCCGCCGCAGACCAGCGGCGGCAACGTCCCCAACGTCGGCGGCACCGTGGCCGGGCTGAGGGGAGGGTTCAAGGCGTGCTACCGCCGCGGGCTGGAGGACGAGGACCCGATGATGCAGGGGACCGTCCGGGTGACCGCGAAGATCGGCCCGAACGGGGACGTGCTCTCCGCGACGCCGTCGGGCGCCTCGGGGCTCTCCTCGAAGGTGGTCGGCTGCGTCGTCGGCCGCGTCGCCGGCGCACGGTTCGAGCCGCCCGAGGGCGGCTTCGCGATCGTGGTCATCCCGATCTCATTCGTGCGTCAATGACCGGGCCTGGCACGCGGGCGGCACGCGCCCCGCGGGCACCATTCACCGCTCGACCGCGCGCAGGCTGCCGAAGAGGCCGTGCTGCTCGTCGTCCGGCCCGGCGGTGAAGTAGATCTTGTCCCTGTCCCCCGAGGCTCCACCATTACCGGGCAGGATCGCCCAGAGCCCCTCGATCTCGATCGGCGCGCCGTCCCCCCCGAGGAGGGCGCCGAGGAGCGCGCCCGTCCCCCGATCATAGGCGTGGATGCGGCCGTCGCCGAAGTTGCCGACGAGCAACGCGCCCTCCAGATCGCCGAAGCCGTCGGGCGCGATCGCGAGCCCCCACGGCGAATTGAGGACGCCGCGGCTCGCCACGCGCCGGAGGTACCGCCCACGCGCGTCGAACGCGCTCACGAACCCGTGCCCCTCGCCGGGGACGTCGTCCTCGAGGTCGGCGTCCCGCTGGGCGTACGTGACGTACAAGGTCCCATCGAGGTTCGCGATGCCGAACGGGGCATAATCGGCCGGGACGTCCGGATCCATGAAGGCGTCCAGGCCGAAGTCGACCGGGTTGAAATATCGGTCGAAGACGTCGACCGTCCCCGCGAGGAAATTGGTGGCGTAGAGGTGCGGCGAGCCGCTCTCGCTCCCTATCGCCAGCCCCTTGTACACGGCCACCCCGCCGTTATCGACCGCGACCAGGGCCGTCCGGGCCGCGACGACCGGGTTCCAGCCGGCGATCGTGCCCTCCTCGTTCGAGAAGATGAACACGCTCGGGCCAATGGCGCCGTCGGAGAAGATCTCGAAGGCGTCGGCGTCGTTGAAGGCGATGCCGGTCGGCGCCGAGGTCCCGCCATCGAGCGCCTCGATGGTGACGACGAGCGGGTTCTGCGCGGGCTGGGGGCGGCCATCGCCATTGTACACGGTGGACGTCCCGGTCCCGTTGTTGGCGACCCAGAAAGGCGTCTGCGGTCCGTATGCGAGGCCCCACGGGTTGACGAGCCTCGCGTCGGTGTACGCCGCGCGCCCGGGGACGTCGGAGACGAGGTTCGTCTGGACGAAGAGGGCCCGCTCCTCCTCACCGCAAGAGGACGCCAGGGCTCCGGCCGCCGCGGCCGCGAGCACCAGCCCGATAACAGGAGAAGATCGACCGGAGAGCGCCAGCATGGATTCACCACCCCTTTCGAGATAACCGCGAAGATCGGCGTGCATTCGCCTCGACAGCGCCCCCTCCGCAATGCGCAGACCACGCGCCCGGTGCGCCCGGCGTGCTCACGTGATGGAATGGGCGCCGCGCCGCCCGCCCCCGCCGGCGTTCGACGTGGAGGGGGCGGGAGGGGAGCGCGCGAGGTGGGGGGGTCCCCGGGCGATGGGTGGACGGTCCCATGGCCGCCCCAGGCGATCGGGCCCAAAATCGTCACCCCCTGCCGTTTTTCGTCACCCGGAGCCCACGGAAGTGTGTGGAATCCCACGCGCACTCCGGCTCGTCGCGCGAAATTCCCCGGGATCTAGGCTGTCCACGAGCTGGCAGCGGGGAGCGGGCGCGCGTGGCACGCAACCTGCTCAACGCCCCGGCATGCGAGCCGCGGGACGACGCCGGACGCCCCTCGCGCGTGGATTCACGCTCGTCGAGCTCCTCGCCGTCGTCGCCAACATCGGCATCCTCGCGGCGCTCGCAATGGTCGGCGTCCCGGCGCTCTTCCTGGCGTCCTCGCTGCGGGGCGAAATCTACTCGGAGAACGAGACGGAATGATGTAGCCTGGCTCGGCGCGGCGCGTGGCGGCGCCGGCAGACCAGGAAACAACAGGCTCGTCGGATCGCGGACCAGCCGAGCCCGCGCCGATAGTGAAACAGTCAGGTCTCTCGGCAGCAGAAACAACGGAGGATCGACGAACATGCGTGCATTCAAGCGTTACGACAAGCGAGGGTTCACTCTGGTCGAGCTCATGATCGTCGTGGCGATCATCGGCGTCCTCGCGGCGCTGGCGATCTACGGCGTGCGGCGCTATCTCGCGAGCGCCAAGACCTCGGAGGCGAAGAACACGATCGGCTCGATCTCGCGCGGCGCCGCCGCGGCGTACGAGCGGGAGACGGCGGCGTCGGAGCTCGTGGCCGAGGGATCGAACTCGACGGCGGCGAACCACGCGCTCTGCCTGAGCGCCGGCGCCGTGCCCGCGACGCCGCCGCCGGGGCAGAAGTACCAGCCGAACACGGCGGAGGGCAACGACTTCGAGACGGGCGACGCCACGACCGGGTGGAAGTGCCTGAAGTTCTCGATGACGCAGCCGATCTACTACCAGTACAACTACAACGCGGGCGGCGGCTACGTCGCGGCCTCCAACCCGGCGATCCCGAACGCGAACGGCTTCGAGGCCGCCGCGATCGGCGATCTCGACGGCGACGCGGCGAACAGCATCTTCGCGCGGACCGGCCAGGTCAACCCCGCCACCGCGCAGCTCATCGTCTCGACGCAGGTCTACATCGAGAACGAGTACGAGTGATCACCGGCGCCCGAGCCTGCGGCTCGGGCGCCCTCCCCTCGCCTCTTCCCAGCCCCGCACGCCTCCCGAAAAGCCATGGCGCCCTTCGAGGCGCGGCGCCGCCCGCCGCCCGACGGCAGCGCCCGCTGCAGCGCGTGATCCATCCACGCGACGGCGGCGGGCCGCGACGGTTTCGATGTAGATTCGGCGGATGCGGCTCGCCGCCCTCGCCCTCGCCGTGGCCCTCGCCTCTTGCCGCGAGCAGCCCGCCGCGACCGATCCAGCGCCCGCAGCGCCGGCGGCGAGCGCCGCGCCGAGCGCGCCCGCGGTGCGCGGCTCGACCCCGGCGAGCGCATCCGCGCTGGCCAGCGCCGCGAGGCGGGCCAGCGCCGCGACGCCGGCCGCGCCGCGGGCGAGCACGCCGGGCTCGGCGCCCGGATCGGCGGAGGAGTGCCGCGTCCGCAAGGGCCCGCTGCGGCTCTCGCTGCACGGGCCGGCGCTGCTCTGGCCCGCGGACAGCGCCGCGCGCGCCGACTTCCGCGTGATCTTCAACCGCGAGGGGGCGGCGAAGGCCGTCGCGCCCACGTTCCCGGACCTCACGCCGCGGCCCGCTCCCGCGGGAGGGCCCGCCGCGAGCGCGTCGAACGCGCCGGACGCCGGGCCCGAGCGCGGCTCGTGGCCCGCGTGCGCGATCGCCGATCAGCTCGTGTTCTGCATGGATCCGATCGGGGCCATCCGCCGCTCGAAGCTCTCGGGCGGGGGCGAGGCGGCGATCGCCGCGGGCCGGCGCGGCTCGGCGATCGCCGCCGCCGCGCTGCCGGGCGGCCACACGGTGCTCGCGTTCCTGGGCGATCGCCGCACGACCGAGGGGGTCGTCACGCAGGCGTTCGCGACGCTCGACGACGGCCCCGCGGTCCCGCTCTCCGAGGAGGGCAGCGGCGCGACCCACATCGCGCTCTCGCCATGGAAGGACGGCGCGCTCGCGGTGTACGTGGACGCGCGCGCGGCGCTCACGCCGGTGCACGCGCGCGCGATCCGGCTCGGCGAGGACGGGCGGCTCGCGCTCGGGCCGGACGCGGTCATCTTCGTCGGCGGCGGCGCCGAGTCGCGGATGACGTGCGCCATCGCCGCGGGCGCGAGCGGGCCCGCGTTCGTCCTCGTGCCCACCTCCCACGAGGTCTCCGGCTTCGGGATGGCCGCGGTGCGCGTCGACGATCCGCCGAAGGACGACGCGCCCTCCGTCTGGTCGATGTACCCGAACGGCCTCTCCCCCGCGCCGATCGCGGCGACGCACGGCGCCGATCCGATCCGCGTGGCGCGCGTCCGCCCCGCGACCGGTGATCCCGCCTCGCAGCGCGCGCTCGAGCTCGGCCGGCTCGGCCCCGACGGCGTGTTCCAGGCCTCCTGCGTGGCGGTCGAGAGCTCGTCCTTCTCGCATGTCACGCTCGACGTGGATCGCGACGGGGCGCTCTGGCTGGCCTACACGAGCGCCGAGGGCACGTTCGTCGAGCTGCGCGGGGGCGCGCGCCGACGCCTCCCGTAGAGTGGAGCGGAGGCGCGCGGGTTCTGGTAACCTCGGCCATCCGGCGGAACGAGCGTCGGAGGGAGCTATGGCGGGACCGATCGAAACCTCAGGCGACATCGAGATCTACTGCTATCCGGGTGGCGGCGGCGGGACCGGCCGGGTCAGCGTGTCCTGGCACGAAGCGTTCAGCACCGGCGACCGTCTCGCGCTCGTCTTCAACCCGGGCGACCACACGACGCCTCCCTACTCGCTGAAGATCTTCTCCCCCTCGGGCAAGAACATCGTCGACACCGTCGTGCGCGAGCTGCCCACCGGCCAGCCCCAGAGCCCGCCGCCCATCGAGTTCGTCGTGTCCGCGGCGGGCATGTATCGCATCGAGATCAAGGAGCTCCGCGGCCGGCAAAAGGGGGAGGCCAGGGTCCGCGTCGATTGACGATCGCGGCGCCGGCGGCTCGCTCAGGCCCAGCGCCCCTCGAGCAGCGGCTCCACGCGCCGCCGTGAGCACTCCAGCCGGAGGTCCCTGCAAACGTCCGCGGTCTCGCGGCTCTCCTCCTCCGGCTCGAGGTCGATCCCGAGCTCCTCCGACGCGTCCTCGCGCGCGCCGACGAGCACGATCTCCGTGCCCTCGTGGTCCAGGAAGGCCGGCGGATCGACGTCGACGAAGCGCCGGCCGCCGAACCGCTCCTGGAGGTCCCGGGGCAGCTCGGCCCGCTGCCCGCGGCGCAGCCCCGCGCTCGGCGGCGACGGCGCCTCCGGGTTCTTGACGCTCACCACGTAGCTCCCCTCGTCCGCGAGGCCCAGCTCCTCCTGCACCTCGCCCGGCTCGCGCGGCAGCTCGAGCGCGTACGCCAGGTGCGTGTGCCGCCGCGCGCCCCCATCGCCGTGCGCGACGATCGCGTAGACCCCCTCGCCCGCCGGCCGCGCCTCCGGCAAGACGCGCTCCCCGCGCGTCTTCGTCTCGTAGGTCCGCTGCGCGAGCTCCTGCCGCATCACCTTCGCGTCCTCCGCGACCTTCTCCACGAAGCCCCAGTTGCGGCGCGTCCGGTCCTCTGGCCCCCCCAGCTCCGGCATCCGCTTCTGCCCGATCACGATGAGCCGATAGCGCCGCTCCCCCTCCGGGTGCAGCACGACGTAGAGCCGCTGCACGTCCTCCATGCCCTCCACCTCGCCCACCTCCCGCTCGACCTTGGGCCGATAAAGGAAATAGATGTCGCCGCGCTCCAGCACCTCGCTCATGGGCCCACCTCCCCGCTCGAATGATGATTCAATCGCATCGGTATCGGTCAATACCCGCTCGTCCACAGCGATCTGCAACGATTGTTCCGCCGCACCGGACAGGTCGCGCGCCCGCAGGCGCGCGAGGCGGCCGCGCGCGGGCCAGGGGGCGGGGGGCGCTCCAGCCCGGCGCGCCGGCGAGCTCGACCTTGACCTCGCGTCCGTGCGTTCCGTAGCATCCGAGCCTCGCGCATGGCCTCGTCCCGCTCTCAGGCGACCGCGTCGTCGCTCCTGCTCGATGAATACTTCGAGGCCGGGGACGATCGCTTCGTCGACGAGGTGATCGCCTCGGCCGCGGGCAAGAAGCTGAAGTCGCTCGCGGAGCGCTGGTATCGCGACGCGCGCCCCTTCGCGCGCGCCGCGCTGCTCCGGTACATCGACGACGGCTGCGACCGGCCGCACCACCGCGCGCTCGTCAAGCAGCTCTACAAGCTGGCCGAGCGCAAGGGGGACGACGAGGTCGTCGGGCGCTTCATGGTCGCCTTCGACCGGCTCCTCCGGCGCAAGCTGGTCTCCTCGCCGCGGTACGACCGGGGAGCCCGCGCGAACGTCGAGCACCGCCACCTGGAGATCGAGACCAGGGCCCCGCGGCGTTACTGGCGCTCTGACGAGGACGCGCCGCTCTTCTCGCTCGCGACCAGGAGCTACCTGAAGCGGCGCGCGTTCCGCTACTTCCGGCAGATCGGGAAGGCGGACCCGGCGCGCTACGGGCGGGCGATCCGCGCGGCGCTCGCGCGCTACGAGGACGCGCACCTCGAGCGGCCCGAGCAGCTCCTCGACGCGTGGGGGCTCGTGCACGCGCTCTACTGGGGCTCACCCGTGCTCGAGCGCGACCCGCGCGGCGTCCGCCTCGCCCCCGGCGCCGCGCTGGCCGACCTCGAGCCCGCGCCGATCTACCCCGCCGCCTGGCAGGGCGCCTTCGAGGACGTCTTCGCGCTCGCCTGGGGCGCGCGCTGCCGCACCGTGCGCCTGTTCGCGATCGGCCTGCTCCGGCGCGACTACGCCGGAGACCTGGCGGGCCTCACGCTCGCCCGCGTCCGCCCGCTGCTCTCGAGCCCGCACGAGGAGGTCCAGACGCTCGGCGCCGAGATCCTGCGCGGCGTGCCCGGGCTCGAGCGGCTCCCGATCGCCGAGTGGATCGAGCTGCTCCGCCTGGACAACATCGCGGCGCTCGTCTTCCTCTGCGAGGTCATCCAGAGGCACGTCACGCCCGCGCGGCTCTCGCTCGCCGACTGCGTGGAGCTCGCCTGCGCGAAGGCCGCGCCCGTGGCCGAGCTCGGGCTCGGCTGGGTGAAGCAGAAGCCCATCAAGACGGGCGCGGACCTCGACGCGATCGTCCTGCTCGCGCGGGCAGGCGCGCCCGTCGTGAGGCAGGAGGCCACGGCGTGGGTGATCGAGGCGCTCAAGGCCTCGGCCGCCGCGCGCCCCGAGCACGTGCGCGACCTCTTCGACTCGCGCCACGCGGACGTGCGCGAGCGGGCCCTCGCGCTCTTCGCCGCCGATCCGCGCTTCCGCGACGACACCGGCCTGTGGGCCGCGCTCGCGGAGACGCCCTACGACGACGCCCGCGGCTTCCTGCTCCGCCACCTCGAGGAGCGGAAGGCCGCGCTCTCGCCCGAGGCGCTCCGCCACCTCTGGGCGAGCTCGCTCCTGTCGATCCACCGCGGCGCCCGGCAAAAGCGCGCCGCGCTGAAGCAGATCGCCGATCGCGTCGTCGAGCGCCCGGCCGAGGCCGATCCGCTGCTCGCGCTGCTCGGCGTCGCGCTGCGCAGCGTGCGCCCGCCGGAGCGCCGCGCCGCGCTCGCCGCGGTGGCGCAGGCCGCGCTCCGCGCCCCCGCGCTCCGGCGCGACATCGAGCGCCGCCTCCCCGAGCTCAAGCTCTTCCGCGAGGAGGCCGCGTGAACTTCGACTTCCGCTACCTCGGCAAGAGCGGCGTGAAGGGCATCGCCGGCGGCGCGGCGCTCAGCTTCGCCCCGAACCTCGCCCGCCCCAAGGTCTTCTTCGACGGGGAGCTCACGAACCCCATCCGCTTCCGCGAGGCGATGAGCGCGCTCCACGACGTGGTCGTCGGCGACCTCCGCCACGAGCCGAAGGACCGCACCGCCTGGAAGGAGTGGAAGGCCGCGGAGGCCGCGCGCGAGGTGGAGATCCGCCAGGAGCTCCGCGACAAGGCGATGAAGGCCGAGCTCGCGCGGATCGCGAAGGAGCCGATCCCGCCGAACCTCGAGGCCGATTTCCGGAAGATGCACCGCATCTACTGGGACGCGCGCGTCCGCTGGGCGAACGAGCTCGCCCGCAACGACCCCGAGCTCTTCCGCCACCTCGTCCCCTGCGATCCCGTCGTCACCGTCGCGCCCGACGTGGTCCTCTTCGAGTGCTTCTCCAAGGACGAGTCGAGCTACGGCTGCCTCTCGGTGGATCGCGACGCGTTCCGCGGCGCGCACGACGCGGGGCTCGGCACGACCAACGTCGACTATTCGCTCGCGCTCTACGAGCACTTCCAGACGCTGCGCAGCTACCGCCAGACGCGGCTCATCGTCGATCCCACCGGGTTCGAGGTGAGCGTCTCCGGGCGCGACGATTACCGCGAGGAGAAGATCGATCTGCCGCCCTCGTGGCTCCGCGGGTTCGGGCAGATCCAGGCGGCGATGTGCCTGCCCTGCCGCCGCGTCGACGTGCCCGTCGAGGCCGTCTATTCGATCCTCGCCCACCTGAAGCGCCACCGCGAGAAGACCGGCCCGCGCAGCCTGCGATTCCAGCTCACGCCGGGCAGGCCGCCCGTCATCGTGCTCGATCCGTGGGGCATCCCCGTCATCTGCCGCGGCGCGAGCTACGAGGTGGAGGACGAGCCGGCGCGCCAGGGCGGCAGCGGGCGCGGCCCTTACCGATCGGCGCCGGTCCGCGAGCCGGCGGGGACCGAGGAGATCAAGGTCTGGGGCCGGCGGCGGCTCATGTCGCTCGCGCGCGTGCTGCCGCTCGCCGATCGCATCGAGGTGCGGCTGCTCGGCTCCGGGCTGCCGAGCCTGTGGATCGCGTACATGGGCGAGATGCGGCTCGTGCTCGCGCTCTCCGGCTGGACCGCGAACGACTGGACGTCAGGCTCGAACCTCGACCTCATCGCCGGCGCGATCCACCCCGACGCTCGGCTCGCCGATCGCGTCTGCCGCCGCCTCGAGGAGGTGCGCCGCGCGTCGATCCCCGAGCTCGGCGCCGCGCTCGGCGCGCCGGAGGACGCGCTCTCGGCGGCGCTGCACCTGCTCGCGAAGCAGGGCCAGGTGATCTACGACCACGCGGCGCAGCGTTATCGCTATCGCCAGGTCATGCCCGTCGCGCTCTCCGACGCGCTCCTCGGCCCCGAGCACCCGGAGCTCGCGGAGGGCCGCCGCCTCGCGCGCGACGTCGAGATCGCGCGGGAGGAGGCGCTCCCCGGCGCGCGCCGGCTCGTCGTCGGGAAGGCGAAGGGGACCGCCGTGGAGGCCATCTTCGACGCCGACGGGGTGATCAAGAAGGCGAAGTGCAGCTGCTCGTTCTTCTTCAAGAGCCGCCTCCGCGCCGGGCCGTGCCGCCACCTGCTCGCCCTGAAGCTCCGCCTCGCCGGGTATGCCCAGCCCCCGCCCGACGAGAGCGCGCCCGCGCGCCCCGCGAGCGCCACGAGCGCCGCGGCGAGGCCCGCCGAGCCCGTCGCGGAGAGGGCCGCCGCGCCCGCCGCGAAGGCGGCGCCGATGATCGCGATCCCGTTCCCGCGCGCGATCCTCTGGAGCATGGAGCGCGCCGCCGACGAGAAGAAGCGGGGCCTGCACGCGCTCGTCGAGGAGGCCTGGGACCTCTCGTTCGAGCGCATCCACGAGAAGAAGTCGTGGACCGAGGCCATGGAGCTCGCGGGCGCGACCGGGTATCAGATGCTGCCCTCGCGCGACGTGCGCGACGTGGTCGAGCGGACCCTCCCGGTGCCCGCCGACGTGCTCGTCGAGATCCGCCGCGTGGCGGAGCGGTTCAAGGCGAGCCCGGCCGCGGTGGTCGGCCTCGCCTGGCTCGCCGCCAGAAAGACGCTGCTCGCGAAGTGAACGTGGTATCCATGTCCGCGGCCATCGCCGCCGGACGCGCTGATCGAAGTGGTGGTTGTCCGGTGTTCTTGACGTCGAGGTGATTGTCCAGCCCTGCAAGGAGGTCCGCCCGCTCGAGCCCAACATGCTGCGGCGCTCCGCCGCGGTGGAGGTTGTTCTTCCATGCATCCCCACCCCCGATGTTCTTTTTGGCGCCTTTGCCACCGGTGTCGTTCCACTCAGCGGAACCAGACAAGTCTGGATCTGGAACGACACCGGTGGCCGGCGCCTTGGTGATCGGGTGTGGTCACGAGCAAGTAGTCGGGCGGGCGGGCCTCCTTGGAGGGCTGGACATGAAATCGGCCACTGCCAGCGAGGCGGTCGATGGGTCTGTGGGATAAGGTGAAGACCTTGCTGGGCCTCGGCGACGGGGCCCAGCAGCCCGGCGCGGGCGAGGACGCGGGCGGCGGCCAGGGCTCGAGCCCCGCCGCGCCCGCGCAGCCGG
>CAYQYG010000018.1:0-41027 GCA_964421485.1 uncultured Polyangiaceae bacterium
CCCGCGGCCGCGGTCACGGCGCCGGGCAAGGGCGCGTGCCCGGCGCCGCCGCCGCTCAAGCGGGGCGCCGCGCCGCTCGGCCCGCCGCTCGCCTCGGGCTCGAGCAACATCATGGGCCCCTATTTTTCCGCCGGCTTTGGATTCTATCCGGTGGACGGCGCGCCCCCGCCGCCGCGCGCCGCGGGGGACGCGCCCGTCGAGCTCGCGCTGACCGGGCCCGCCACCCTCGCGGCCGGCAAGCCGATCTCGCTGAGCCTGCATTTCATGAACCGCGGCCAGGCAAAGGTCACCGTGGTGCGCCCGCTGGACGGCACCCTGGAGCAATGGCGGTCGCCGATGTACGATCTCTATGCGCGGGACGACGCGAGCGGGACGGTCTATCGCTTCGCCTTCACCGGCGGCCGCTGCGGCAACGTCAACCCGATCAAGGACGACGATTACGTCACGCTCGCGCCCGGCGCGTCGCGCGGCGACGTCGCCGACAACGGGTGGGCGCAGTACCTGAAGCAGGCCGTCCTCACGCAGCCTGGCCGCTACAGCGTCTGGGTCGTCTACAGCTTCTGCGGCTTCGAGGGCGGCGGCGTGCCGCTCGGTCAGGACGTCGTCCGGCAAGAGACCCACGTCGGCGTGCACGCCTCGAACGCCGTCCGCATCACGGTCCAGTGATCCCCGTCACTCCATCTGTCCGCCGCGGGGGAGCGACCGCTCGTCGCGGCGCTCGGTCAATCCTCGGCGTCTTCGCCGAAGAGCACGCCCACCGAGAGCTCGATGGCGTCGAACGGCTCCGCGCGGACGCGCTCGCCGCGCTCCGCGAGCAGCACGGCGAGGTAGCCCTCGCGGGTCCATCGGTAGACGGTGAGCGTCTCTCCCATGGGATCCACGATCCAGTAATGGGGGATCTCGCAGCGGTGGTAGACGCGCATCTTCTTCACCGTGTCCTGGCGCGCGTTGTTGGGTGACAGGACCTCGCAGACCCAGTCGGGGCGCACGCGCACCGGGCTCCCTCTGGGCCGCTCGGGCACGCGCTCCCGGCGGTAGCCGAGCACGTCCGGCCGGTAGACCTCGTTCGGCTCCAGCTCGAGCTCGACCTCCGTCAGGAGCCACCAGCCGCCGGGGCGCGGACCGCCGGGGCGGCGGTTGAAGGGATCGAACAGGGTCCCGGCGAGCGCGGCCTGGGTGGCGCCGTGCTCGGCCGTCGGCACGGCCTTCCGGACGATCTCGCCGCCGATGACCTCGTGGAATCGCTGGGGCTCGGGCAGGGCGGCCAGGTCCGCGGCGGTGGCGGAAGGGAGCGGGCGGCTCGCGGACGACATGGGCGGCAGGGTACCATGCGGCGCTGCGGGGCGACCTGGAAACCCGGGGCGGCTCGGGCCGCCGGGAGGATCCCGCAGGGGCAGGAGCGCGGCGCCGGCGCGGAGCGGGCTTCAGCCCCCCTGCATCTGCTCGACGCGGCGGGCGACGTGGGCGTCGCCGGAGGAATCGATGGCCTTGAGGTAGCCCTTGAGGGAGCTGCCGCTGCGGACGAGGTGGGCCTCGAGGTGGGGGGAGAGGGCCTGCCAGCGGCGCCTCCAGCCCGGGTCGGCGGTGCCGCCGGCAGGCCGGTCGGCGAGGAGGACGCCGACGCGGAGGGCGAGCTCGGGCTCGACGAGGGTGGAGAGCTGGCGCCGGAGGACGCCGATGGCCGGCGCGGCCGGGGAGCCCGGGGGAGGGGTGCTCCACGTCTCGCCCAGGGCGCGGGCGAAGGCGGCGGCGTCGACCGACCAGAGGAGCTCGAGCGCCCGGCCGAGCGGGAGCCGGTCTGCGGATCTCGCGGCGACGACGCGCGCCATGACGGCGTCGAACGCGGCGGCGAGCGCGGGATCCGAGGCGGGATCGACGCCCGCGATCGCCTCGAGCGCGCGGCGGGCGATGCGGGTCCGCCACGCGAGGGCCCAGCTCCGCCGGCCGCGCGCCGCGTCGAGCGCCTTGAGGGCGTCGGTCGCGGCCGCGACGCGGGCCGCGGTGATCTGACCCGTGCGGCCGCGAGGCGGGAGCTCGAGCCTCGCCGAGGCGGCCGCGGCGCCCTTGGCGCCGGTCGGGGCCGACGCGGCGGCGCTGACCTCGTGGTACCCCTCGCGGAGCTTCTCGGCGATCTTCTTGTCGAGCTCGCGCCTGGCGGCGTCCTCCGACGGGAACGCCTTCTCCTTGCGCTGCCCCGGCGTGCCGAGGCGGCCGTAGACGACGATGAAGGTCGCGCCCTCGACGTCGGCCGACCAGAACTTGGCGCTCGTACCCTGAACGAACTCGAACCGGCGCATGCGGGGACGATACAGCAAGCGCCGGGAGGAAATCTCGGGGGAACGGGCGCGGGGACGGAGACGGGCGCGGGCGCGGGCGCGGGTGCGGGAACGGACACGGACACGGGCGCGGGAACGGACGCGGGCGCGGGCGCGGGAACGGAGACGGGCGCGGGAACGGACACGGGCGCGGGAGCGGAAACGGACACGGGCGCGGGAGCGGGAACGGAGACGGACACGGCAGCGGGCGCGGAGACGGGCGCGCGGCGCTCGTCCCGGTGGCGCTTCGCCATCACGGCCTGGCCGCACGGCCTCCGCGGGGCGGCGCTCCGTGCTGCGCGAGGTCCTGCAGGGCCTCCCGCGCGATGCTGCCGGCCGCATTGTCCTCGTGTGCAATGGACTCCCAGGCGGGCTCGAGCCGCGGCCTGTTGTGCTTGATCAGCCTGTCCGCCGCCGTGTTGCGGGCCATGACATTGAGCTCACGATCCAGCATGACATCGACGAGCGCATCGATGGCGCGTTCATCATCGTAATCGCCGAGCGCGAGGACGAGATCACAGAGCGCGGATCCGGATCCGCGGATCTCCGGCCGCGACGCCTGCTCCAGCAGGAAATCGAGCACCTCGGGCGAGCGGTGGTGCCAGAGCGCGCGGAGGGCCCCGGCGCGGACCTCCATGGAAGAGTCGCCGCGCACGAGATCGAAGAGCGCCGGCACGATGCGGGGATCGCGGCAGGGCCCGAGGTGAAATGCGGCCGTCTCGCGCGCGCCCTCGTCGGGGTCGCCGAGGTGCGCGAGCAGGCGATCGGCCAGATCGGCCGGGCCGACGAAGACGAGGCGCTCGAGCGCCCGCGCGCGCACCTCGGGATCTGGATCGACGATCTCGGCCTCGCTCTTCGCGATGAGCGCCTGGAGCAGGGGATCCCGCTCGGGCGGCTCCGGGGCCATGCCGAGCGCGCGGATGGCCTCCTTCACGGTCCCTTCTTCCAGGCCCGTGCGCTGGATGGCGTGCAGCAGCCCGGCGATCCGCGGCCGGGCGAGCCTCGCGAGGGAGCTCACGGCGGCCTCGCGGGTGTAGACGTCGAAGTAATCGAGCAGGGGCACGAGCGCGTCGACGGTCTCGTCCGAAGGGTAGCCGGCGAGGAGGCGCGCGGCGGTCCGGGTGAGGTTCCAGGCGGTGCCCTCGGGCAAGAGGCCGAGCAGGAAGCGGTGCGTCTCGGCCGAGGGGTGCTCGGCGAGCTGCTCGAGGGCGAGCTCCTTGACGTGATGAGACGGATCGGACGCGACGAGGCGGCGGAGGAGGGGAGGGATCCAGGGGTCACGCGCGCCCTCCAGCGCGTCGACGAGGTCATAGCGGCCGTCCTCGTCGCAGGCGGCGATCTGCTCGGCGAGGCGCTCGGCGACGCGATCTGTGGGCTCGCCGGCGGCGAGCGCTGCGCCCGCGAGCTCGCGGATCTCGGAGAGGTGAGGAGCGATCATGGCGCCGGGCAGTCTATGCCGGAACACCGCGCTCGGGACAGGATGCTGGGCGGGGAGAACCGCGCGGCGCGCCTGGGCCGGCGCGCCGCGGGTGGGTATCGGGGGCCTGAGCAGGCCGGCGCCGCGAGCCGCGCCTGGAGGGCCGAGCGCCGGGCGGCGAGCTCCGCGGCCGCGCGGTCGAGCGCCGCGAGCTGGGCCTCGGCCTCGGCCTTCGCTGCGGCGGCCTTCTACGCCTCGGCCTCGGCCGCCTCGGCCGCCGAGAGCCGCGATTCCACGTCCGCGACCGCCGCGCGCAGCTCCTCGAGCCGCACCCGCAGCGCCTCCACCGTCTCCTCCTGCGCCGCGCTGCCGTCGGCGTCGCGCCGGCTCTCTTTGAGGAAGAACAGGTCCGCGAAGCCTGACGGCAGCGCCGGGTTCTCATGGGACAGCTTGGCGAGCGCCCCATAGAGCTCCTTGCGCCCCGCGTTCAGCCGGTCCACCCATTGAATGCGGTCACCGACAAATCGTCCTGCTCCGGTCGATTTTTCCAACCGCACCCATACCTACCTCGGCGCCTGCATGCGTGCAGGCAGTGCTGGCATGGCATTGGTATTGCCATGGAACGCCCTGCGCGCCGGAGGCACCGGGGCTAAGGCAGGTGAAAGACCTCGGCGCCTCGTGGAATGCGGAATGCATGAGCGCCGGCCTCGCGCTGGGCGCCGAGGATGCGGAGGCGGGCGCCGGGCGGGAAGGGGCCGGCGGAGAGCGCGACGGCCTCCTCGAACACGAGCGCGATCTCCTGGCCTCCCCGGGGCCGCCCCATGAGCCCCGTCTTCGTGACGGAGCCCTCCACCACGAGCTCGAGGTCGGCGCGGTCACCGCTGCGCCCGGAGGGCGGGGCGGACCAGTACTCGGCGCAGAGCTGGCGCACCGCGCAGCCTGCGCAGGCAGGTCCGATGGTCGCTGCGGCGGGGCGCGCGCGCAGGCCGGCGCGGTGGCGCTCGATCTTCTCGGACAACTCCCGCTCCACGCGGACCAGGTCCGGCTCCGACACGGGCCACGACACGACCCGCGCGCCGTAGCGGAGCTCGATCGTGGCCGGCAGGTCGCCCGTGCTGCGCCACCACATCAAGGCGTAGAGGAGGAGCTGATCGCGGTGCTCGTCATGGGCCGCGCCCGTCTTGAAATCGAGCACCGTCGTCCGGCCCTGGCGGCGCACCAGCAGATCGATGAAGCCGCGCAGCGGGAGCCCAGGGTGGCGGACCTCCTCCTCGGACAGGACCCCCTGCCGCACGAGCAGCTCGAGGCGGTCCGCGGTGGGCGCAGGCTCCGCGGCGGCCGCCGGGTCGGGGGCGGGGGAGGGGAGCGCCGGGAGCGCTGCGGCCTGGGCTGCGACGCTCGCATACTCGCTCCGGAACGCCTGGGAGACCTTGTTGTACACGTCGCGGGCCGTCGCCTGCAGCCGGAACCCCGGCGCGCGCGGGCTCGCCACGGCGCGGCGCTCGACGTCCGCCAGCATCGCGCGCGCCGCGCCGAGCAGGTCGACGCGGGCGACCGCCGCGCGGAAGGGCTCGCTGCCGATGGGCGGGTGGCCGGCGAGGGCCATCGCGCGGAACAGGCGGCTCAGGAGGTCGTGCGCGATGATCCCGACCTCGGCGGGCTCGCTCATCCGCTCGGGGTAGCGGGCGAGGTCGCCGTAGCTCGATGTCGCGAGCTGCCACTGGCGGAGGCAGGCGCCCATCCGCTTCAGGCTCGAGTAGCTGAACCGCTCGGGGGGCTCGGCCCACGCGGTGGGGCCGGTCAGGCGGTAGAGAGAGCGCGCCTCCATCAGCCCTCCCGCTCGGTCAGGAGGGACCAGGCCTCGGGCAGGTCGTGCAGCAGCGTGTGCGTGTCGACGGCCACCACCCTCGTCAGCGTCGCCTGCGCCGCCTCCAGGATCGCCTCGCCGGCCGCGTCGGCGTCCACGAGCGGATGGTGCACGTCGACCCACGTAGGATGGCCCGCGATCTCCACCCGCAGCGGCACAGGCTCGGCCGCCGTGGGGCCGGCCTCGAACCTGAACCCGCGGAGCGCCAGGAGCTCCGTCAGAGGGCGGATCGCGGCGAGCGCTTCCTCCCCGGTCACCACGGGGAGCGCGCCGTCGATCACGTACTCGAGCAGCGACATGCCGAGCCTCCGGTCCAGCGCGCCGTGCACGAGCTGGTTGTCGTAGTGCCGCAGGCACCGGTGGCACGACGCCTCGCAGTCGCAGCCGCCCAGCAGCCGCCGCGCCTCCTCGAGCACCGTGTCCAGGCTCCGGCGGACCTGGTGCGTGTAGCCGGCCCCGCCGGGCAGGACGTCGTACAGGTACACGTCCGCCTCCCGCACCACGTCGCCGGGCACCGGGTTCCAGTTGCCGGCCAGCTCGCCCTCGTCGATCTGGAGCGTCCGCGAGGCCGACAGGCAGAGCGCCTCGACCAGCGTGGTCAGCGCCATCCGACCGGCGCGGCCGGCGCGGGATCCATCGAGCGCGCACCGCATCGGCGGCGCCAGCGAGAGGCGCAGCAAGAGCACGTCGGTCGGGAACTGGTGGCCCAGGTAGAACGGCCCCGCGGGCGTCCCGGCGCACTGGGCGCCCTCCTCGATCGGGTGCGTGTGCACCTTCGCGCGCCCGCCCTTGCCGACGAGCCGCGGCGCCGTGAAGCCCGCCCCGAAGACCGGCTCCGCGGAGCCGCACGACGGGCAGATCAGGAACCCCCGGTCGCCGACGCCCTTGTTCACGACGACCAGGTCCTCCGGGCGCGACACCAGGCGGAGCCGCCCCTCGTACCTCGCCTCGTCCCAGGCGCTCACCGCCTGGACCTCGATCTTCGCCGGCGTGGACATGCCCGCGTACGTGATGGCGCCGCCGCGGTCGATCTCGCGCTCCTTGTTCACGTCGGGCGCGAAGCCCTCG
The DNA here is from genome assembly GCA_964421485.1 of uncultured Polyangiaceae bacterium. GTDB lineage: Bacteria > Myxococcota_A > Polyangia > Polyangiales > Polyangiaceae > CAYQYG01. The sequence continues at coordinate 6,668 of CAYQYG010000018.1, forward strand.
GGCCGCACGAAGTCCAGCGTCCCGAGCTCCACCCCGCGGCAGACCGGGCACGCGTCGAGCCCCCGCGCGGCCGCGTCGAGGGCCAGGTACCCGCAGGACCTGCAGGACGTGTACGCCCGCGCCTGCCCCAGCACCTCGCGCACGCCGGGCGGGTAGGGGGAGTAGAGCGCCGCGGACTCGAAGCGGAGCTTGTCGATGGTGAGCGTCCGGCCGGGCGCGTACTCGGAGAGCGCGATCCGGAGGTCCCGCTGCGGGCTGTACTCGAAGCGCCGCCGGTACGCCCTCGCGCCCGCGCGCCGCTGCTCCGGCACCCAGAACGACACCGTGTCGGTCGGGAACGCGTACCGGGGCAGGATCGCCCGGTCGATCAGCGTCTGCAGCAAGAGCTCGTCGAGCTGCGCCTCGAGCGTGGCCCGCTGCGCGTCCTCCAGCCCCTCCGCGCGCGCGAGCAGGTCGACCGGCAGCTCCCGCAGGAGCCGCCCGATGAGGCCCTCGATCGCCCCCTCGATCACCGGCTCCGCGCGGATCGCGCGCCCGAAGCCGTGGCTGTAGGACGGGATCCAGGCGCGCAGCGCGGCGAGCAGCCGCTCGCGGTGCGCGCGGAGCCAGGCGACGAGCCGCCCCAGCGAGCAGGGCTCCGCGGGGGACAGGAAGTCGCGCACCTTCCCGAGGGACGCGAAGAGCTGGTAGGAGCGGCCGCTCGCGCCGACGGTCTCGTGGAAGAACGCCTGCACCAGGAACGCGTGCACGTGGCGCTCCAGCACCTTCTGGTTCTCGGTGTAGACGACCGGCGGCCGGACCTCGCCGGAGATGATCCGCTCCGGGTGCTCGTAGTACCAGGCGTCGTGCGAGCCGCCGTGCGCGTAGGTCACGACCGACGCGATCGTGCGGCCGCGCCGGCCCGCGCGGCCCGCGCGCTGCTGGTAGTTGGCCACGTGCGGCGGCACGTTCCGCAGCGCCACGCCGGTCAGCGCGCCGATGTCGATGCCGACCTCCATCGTCGTCGTGCAGCTCAGCACGTCGATCGGCGGCTCCCCGCCGACCCGCACGTCCTGGAAGCGCAGCTCGTACTGCTCGGTTTTCGAGAACGCGTCGTCGTCGTTCAGGCCGGAGAGCTGCGCCGAGTGCTCCGCCGTTGTCAGGCCGAAGGGCTCCAGCGAGTCGCGGCGGAGCGCGCGGTACACCTGGTCCCGGTAGTAGCCGTGCTTCGCGTCCAGGTAGAGCGCGTCGTCCGCGACCTCCATCCGGCCCAGGCAGTCCGGGCAGCGCCCGCGGACCACGAAGCGCTCGAGCCGGCTGCAGCTCGAGCAGCGCGACCACCGCTCGTCCACCCGGGGCCGGAGCACGAGCGCCTTCGGCTGGAGGTAGTACGCATCGTTCAGCGCGTGCAGGAAGCCCTTGGCCGGACCCAGCGATGCCAGCCACGCGGCCACCCTGCGGGCGCCCTCGTCACCCAGGAGCTCGCGCAGCCACTCCGCCGTGCGCGTCGGCAGCAGATCGATCTTCGCGTCGAGCCGGATGCCGTCGGGCCGCTCCCACTGCTCCCCGAGCTGCCCGAGGCTCGCGCCCGGGGGCAGGAAGCACCGCCGCTCGAGCTGCACGCGGAGCCACGCGCGCGCGAGGCTGCGCGCCTCCTCGGCCGACAGGCCCACGTCGGGAAAGTCGTGGAAGACGTGGGCGTAGGCGGGCTCCTCCTCGACCGTCGCGAGCCCCATCGCCTGCAGCGAGAAGTACCGGTCCGTGAGCTCCTCGAAGAGGCTCCGCGCGTACGAGAGCGTGGGCTGGATCATGCTCTGCGCCGCGTGCTCGAGCAGCGCCTCGAGGGAGAGCGACCTCGCCTGCGCGAGGCACGCGTGGAACATCGCCTCGTCGGCCGCCGGGAACAGGTCGATCCCGCGCTCCACGCAGACCTTGAGCACGGCCGGGAACAGGCTCGAGACGCGCGGCGACTTGCCGCTCGCCTCGAGCGCGCGCGCCGCGAGCAGCAGCACCTGCCGGAACGCGTCGCGCGAGTGGCTCATCTCCAGCGCCGGCGCGAGCCGCGCGGCCCGCTGCCGCCCGTCGCTGAACACCAGCACCTTCCGGCCGCGGTTCGGCAGCCCCTCGTCGGGCTTCTGCGGCGGCTGCTCCGCGAACTGCGCCTCGATGAGCGCGGTGAACGGCTGCTCGCCCCGCGTGCGCAGGTCCGCGATCGACGCCTTCCGCAGCACGTTCGCCGGCAGCCCCGGCGGCTGGCAGAGCGGGCACCGGGTGAACTCCGCGCGCCGCCGGCCCGTCTCCCGGTCTCGCGGCAGCCAGATCGCCCGCGCGCGCGCGCCCTCGGCCTCCCGCGGCGACACGAGGTGGCCCGTCGCGAGCTGCACCGCGGCCTCCTCGGCGCCCTCCTCCGCCCGCGGGCGCGACGGCAGGATCTGCAGCGTCTCGAGCTCCCCGTCCGCCTCGCCCCAGAGGAACCGCGCCGACTCGAGCTGCCCCCTGGGCACGCGCGCCAGCAGGTAGGCCCCGCCGCACGCGCGGCACGACGCGAGCTCCAGCACGCGCGCCCCGCACGCGTCGCAGAGCGTGCGCGGCGCCGAGAACAGCTTCCCGAGCGGCGCCTCCTCGCCCGGCCGCTCCTGCCGGCCCGGGCAGCGCGGATCGAGGCAGGCGTAGATCGCCGCGAGCCCGCGGAACATCATGTGGATCCGCGTCGGCAGCACGCTCGCGTCGCCCGGCGCCCGCCGCGCCAGCGTCCCCAGCGACAGCAGCACCTCCGTCGCCTTCGACGCGCTCGCGCTCCCCGGGAACACCGCCCCGGCGAGCTCCCCGAGCGGCCTCGCCCGCTCCGACGTCGACGCGAGCACCTGGTTCACCCACGGCCGCCCGGCCAGCGCCCCCGCGAGCCGCGCCGGGATCTCCTCCGCGGTCGGAGGCGACCCCTCATCGCCGAGGTGGCGCAGCACCGGCGCCACCGCGCCCAGGAGCCCCTCGGCGCCCTCGTCCCCCTGCAGCGCCGCGAGCAGCACGGCCGCCAGCGCCTCGGCCAGCGCCGCGTCCCCCGGCCCGACCGGCGACGGCCGCTCCCGGGCCCCGAAGATGACCTCGAAGCCCGCCGGATCGCGCCCCGTCAGGTCCGCCGCGAAGCGCCGCGCCGTGTCCGCCGCGTCCCCTCCGCCGAGCGAGGCGCTCGTGCAGATCACCGCGAGCTTGTCCGGCCGGTCGGTGATCCCGAGCCGCGCGAAGAGCCGCCGCAGCAGGAACGCCACCTCCGCCCCCGGCGCGCCCCGGTACATGTGCGCCTCGTCGAGCACCAGGAGGAGCCGGCTCCCGGGCTGCTCGAGCCACGCCCGCGTCTCGTCGAAGATCGGCCGCTCGAACGGCCGCATCAGCATGTACTCGAGCATCGAGTAGTTCGTGACCAGCACGTCGGGCGCCCCGCCGAGGCCCGTCTCCGGATCGCGCACCATCTCGTGCCGCGTGAGCAGCTCCCGGTCGTCGGGCCCGGTCCGCAGCCGCTCCGGCCAGCGGTGCTTCGTGTACTCCTGCCCCTTCTTCTTTCCGGTCCGGTAGGTCGCCTTCTCGGCGCGATCGCGGGCGAGGAACGCCTCGAGGTCCTTGGCCGGGTAGCGCCCGAGCCGCTTCAGCTCGCGCACGAGCTCCCGCGGCTGCGCCAGGTGCTCGAGCAGGAGCGGCTCCACGCTCGCCCCGTCCTTCGACGGATCCCGCGGCCCCGGGTAGGGCGTCCGGCTCGTGTACATCCCGAACAGCGCGTGGCGACGTGGCGGGTTGACATCCGGGGCTCCGGGTCGCCTGGCGGCGCCCTCCGCCCCGGACCCCGCCCCGAGCCCGCGCAGCTCCCGCATCACCGCCGTGCTCCCGAGCAGGAGCCGCAGGCGGGAGAGCTGATCGTTCACCAGCGCGTTCATCGGGTACAGGATGAGGCCCCGCACCGCCCGCCTCGCCCACGCCTCCGGCCGCGCCGCCGCCTCCTCGTGCAGCCGCGAGAGGAGCGGGACGAGGAAGCACTCCGTCTTGCCCGAGCCCGTTCCGGTGGCCACGACGAGGTCCTTGCCGTCCACCAGGAAGGCCCGGAGCGCCGCCGCCTGGTGCGCGTAGATCTCGGGGAACAGCACCCGCCGGTCCCGGTCGTGGTCGGTGGCCGCCTGCGTCAGCCGCGTGAGGAGCGCGGCGGTCCCGGGTGCCAGGCCGAGGTCGGCGTAGGTGCCCCTGAACGGCTGGTAGCGCGGCGTGGTCTCGACGAACGGCTCCTGCGCGAGGAGCCGGCCGCCCTCGGCCTCCTCGAGCAGGCGGCGCCGCGCCTTGATCAGGGTCGCGTCGCTGAGCGGGTAGGCGCTCTCGATGTACCGCCGGAGCTCCGTGCGGAGCCGCCGGGCGAGGCGCGTCGGCGTGTACTTGTCCCCGTCGACCGCCGGCCATCCGGCCTGCGGCGCTGCTGCGGCCGACGCCGCCCCCGCGTCTGCTGCCGCGCCCGCGTCTGTTGCCGCGCCCGCGTCTGTTGCCGCGCCCGTGTCCGTGCCCGCGCCCGCTCCCGGATCCGCTGCCGTGGCCGGGGGCGTGCCCCGCGCCGCACCGGCTGCCCGGCCGAGCCACGCCCGCAGCGCCTCGGCCACGGCCTGGTCGGCCCCGGCGAGCGCGGCCTCGACGGAGGCCGGCGGCACGTCGCGCAGGAGCGCGTCCAGGTAAGCCGGCGCCACCGAGCGCACGCCCGCGAAGTCGAAGGTCGCGTCCGGCTTGAGCTTCCGCCGCAGGAACTCCGCGTCGCCGACGTCGCGCAGGCCCCCATCGTCATCGATGTACTTGCTCATCCGGAGCTGGCTCATCCACCCTCCTGCGCGCTCCGAGGCTCGCTGAGCCCGGCGAGGGCGGCATCATCGCAGGTCTCCGGTGTCGGAGGGTCAAATTGTCACGGATCCCGCAGGGCCGCCGATGCGCCCGCTTTCCCGGCCCCGGCGACCACCTGATGCATTACGTGCGACCGAACTTTTTGGCACCACCATTTGGGCATATTGACTACGCGCAGAGGTTGACCTGATGGTGGCAACGTGGCACGGCTGCCTCGGGTCGCGGGCGGGCGCATGCAGCGGACACAGACCTCGGAGAGGCGCGATGAACGACGAGCAGAGGAAGCGGCTGGACGCGTTGAGGCAGGACTTCTGCAGCGACGAGCTGGCGGATGCCCTGTATGGCATCGGCGATCCCCCGGCGGACGATCTGATGGGCCGTTTTCGTGTCTGGTGCGGGCAGATGGGCGTGATCGGGCAGCAGCCCGGAAAGATCGCCCGCGCCTGGCTGGAGACCTTCTTCCAGCGCTCGAAGCTCCTCCCGCGCCGCTGGGCCGCGGCGCGGCTCGGCATGACCGAGCGCTCCTTCCGCGACGCCACCCGCGCGCTGATCCGGGCCAGCCTGCTCACCGAGGGCGAGGTGGAGCCGCTGAGCGGCGCCGTGAGCGAGGCCATCGTTCGTGGCTTCCGGGACTTCTTCCCCCGGCTCGCGCGCAAGTCCTTTGCCGATCATGACAGCGCGTGCCGGCACATCCACGAAGCCATTCGCATGGACCACGGCATCGATGTCGAGCCCCTCCTGTGCGTGACCTCCGTCGCGCTGGGCGAGGATCCGCCGCTCCTCGCGAATGAATTCGATGCGATCACAGGGGATCCCGTGAGCCTCCGGTACCAGGTGTGGCTCGACCTGGGCAAGCCGATGAACCTCCGCCCCGACTGCTGCTCGCTGAAGCTCTACTGGGCGGAGCGCGACATCCTCGAGCCCCTGCTGTTCACGAAGGGCGAGCGGATCGAGGAACGGTTCGGTGATGTCCTCGCCCGGCTCGGGTGACCTTCCATGACCATCCACCTTTCCAGCGGGCTCGAGAACGTACTCACGCTGCTCCGTCCTCGTGGTCAGAAGCGAACCACATTTCCGGGCGGGATCGGCCTGGCGCAGACGCGCATAGGCGCGACCGAACGGGTCGGCGACTGGCTCGCGCGCTGCGTCGACCATCACCTCGGCGGCAATCCCGGCAGATGCAGGGTGGAGGAGCACGTTGCCATCTTCGCGGTCATTCACTGGCATTCGGGGGTAATGCGCTACCTCAACTGTCAGGTGGTCGTGGCGCTCGAAGGCACCATCGACGACCTGTACTGCGATCCCGGCCTCCGGGCGCAGTACCTGCGGCTCGACTACGACTTGCAGGCGCTTGGCAGCATGTTCCGCGAGCCTGCGCCGCACATCCACGTGCATCCCGACGGCGAGCCCCGCTTCGCGCTCGCCACGACGCAGAACGTCCTGATGGACTTCTTCGATTTCGTGTACCGCAACTACTGCTACGATCAGTGGCTGCGCTGGGCCACCGATGTCTGGGAGCGGGATGCGCGACGACAGAACCTCGATCTCGCAGCCCTGAATCGCGTTCACGATGCCTTTGACAGCGGCAGCTGCGAGGCGCTGGAGAAGGTCCGAAAGGAGCTCGACGCCATGAAGCGAGCGTGGCGGCGCGAGCGGGACGCCCTCTGGCCGCACGTGGTGCCGGCGCGGGAGACCTCGCTGCTCTGCTACGAGCCGTCCGGCGGCGTTTGACTGCAGTGCGCGTGACCCACGGCTCATCGCGTCGGGCATTCGTCAGGCGCAGCGCACGCATCGGCCCTCGGGGCACGCTCCGCACGAGCTGCAGCGAAACACGTCCCTGGCGCCCGGGATCGAGCAGGGTTCGGCCCAGAGGTCCCGACCGAACGCGCGGTCGATCCAGCCGGCCGGTGGTTCGTCCTGTTCGGTGGAGGACCACCGCACGTTCGGCGCAAGGACCGGGAACGCGCGACAGCAGGAGCTGCAGACCTGCAGCCCCCACTGCGACGAACATTGCGTGCAGCGGCACCACCAGGACCATCGCTCCCAGCGATCGTCGCCTCCAGGACGCGGCTTGAAATCATTGCCGACAGGGTGGTCGCAGACGGGGCACACTGTCCATGGCTCCAGAAGATGAGCCTTCTCGGCGAGATCACGAAGCGCGTGGATCGACTTGAGCAGGCCCGGATCGAACCGCCCCTGCTTTCGCTGGGCCGCCTGCTGCTCCCGCAGGAGCTGCGCTTCCCGCAGGTCGCATGCGCTCGTGAACGCGCGCCTCTCGTTCGCTGACGCCGCCGCCACCACCGCCACGCTGGCGTCGAACCGGCGCATCCACGCGGGCAGAGCGATCCCAGGATCGGGTTGCACGCGCGTCCGCGGCGGGTAAGCCGAGAAGCGGCGCGGCGCTTCCCACGCGCGGATGACCCGCGCGACGCGCTCCACGGAATCCAGGCTCCACGGCGAGATGGGCAGGACGCGCGGGCGCTCCCATCCGCCGAGCGCCATCGCCGTCCGTGGATCGAGCCGCTCGATGTCTTCGGGGTGCCCGTGCAGGAGCACCACCGTATCGCCGGGCCGATCTGCTCCCGACCGGATCTGCTCCCACGTCGCCGTGGCGTCCTCCCGATCGACGGGCGCAAGGACCGACGTGAGCCGGAGCGCTTCGCCTTGGATCTCCAGTCGAAGCACCCCACCCGTTGCCGCGAGCGTCGCTTGCCCCAGGCGCCCGCGGAGCTCCACTGGACCCCCTGGGAGCACGGCCTCGGGCCCGGCCTCATAACCCAGCCCGTGCAGCGCCTGCACCACGACGAGCAGCGCGAACGCGTCGAAGCACCGGCAGTCAGCCTGGCGCTGAAGCCGGAGATCCTCCCGCGTCGACCCTGGCGCGTGGCCGTGCCGGACCCACGCGCGCCAGAGCGCGGCCACCTTGCGGTAATGTGGATCGTTCACGAGGATGTTCGTCGGGACGAGCGCCACCGGGACGAAGGCGCGTCGCGGGATCGCCCTGTAGAGCGCCGAATCGAGCAGCGCCTGCAAAGCGCGCTGGAGCCGCTCCAAGGCTTCGAGCGTGCGCGCGAGCTCGCGCGTCAGCGCGTCATCCACGAAGAACTTCCCCCAGAGCTCGTAGAGGCGCGCCCCTCGGAACCTCGATCCGCGGGCCTCGTCGTCGAAGCCGCGACCATCATCGGCCAGCTTCTGGAGCCGTTGCAGCTCATCGACGCGGCTGCCCGTCCACGCGAGGAGATGGTCCACGAGCCTCGCGGCCATCCGGTTCTCGTAGAGGTTCCACTCGTCCTCGACCCGCACTGCCAGGACCCGCGTCGGCTGGATGCTGCGGATCGTGCGGTGCTCCCAGTCGCCGGGGTGCGCGACCAGGGAGGCTGCGGCGCGTATCGGGATGCGACGCGCCCGCGCCACGGGCAGGCGCTCTTCCTCGATGCGAAGGAGCAGGCGCGGGTGATGGCAGACGTGCTGGAGATGGGGGAGCTGCGCCAGCGCCTTCTTGTCGAGAGGCTGCAGCCGCACGCGCTTGTCGATCCGCGGCACGAGCGGGATCGCATCTTTCCAGCGGGACCACGGCGCGCGCTCGCCCAGCGGCTCGACGACCTGTCGAATGGCGTTCGTCTCCAGGGGCTCCGGCGGGCGCCCCAGGAAGGACGCGTCGAGGTCGGCCCGCAGCCCGCCCGGCACCACCCGCGTGGCCGAATCCGCTCCAGGCTCCTGCGTATCGAAGAGATCCTGGACGATGCCCGCAGGTACGGCCGTGATGGTTCGTCCGCTGAGGCGCGAGCGCAGGTTCGGCGTCATCCGCCGGTCTCCTCGTCGTGCTTGGCGCGGCGCTCCCGGTCGATGAGATCGAGCGAGCGATTCAGCTCGCGGGGGGCATCACTCCAGGTCGCTTTGATCCTGTCCTGGAGCTCATCGAGGTTCCTCGCGCTCACGTCGTGGCGGTTGCGGAGCTTGCGCAGCACCTTGGTCGCGAGCAGGTGGTCCAGCGCCTCGCCGACCGTACCGCCGGCCTCGACGACCACGGGCACGAAGCGTTCCACGTCGCGCTCGAGCCGGTTGCCCCAGCCGACCCGGAAGCGCCTGTCGAGCAACGGGGCGATCCCATCGTCCGCCCGGAGCCAGTCGAGGACCTTCTTGACGGCCGCGTCCTGCTTCTGCTGCGCTCCGGTGAAGACGTCGACCAGCCCCTTGCAGGAGAGGGGCTCGCGGGCCCCCGGCGGGCCGCCGACCTGCACGCCGGCCTGCCTGGTATTCCGGCGCGGCAGCTCCATGACATGGGCCCGGTCATAGGTCTTGTCCGCGAACTCCGTGGTGGTCTCGTCGTGGTTGGCCGTGCCGATGAACCACACGTTCGGTGGGATGGGGAGGTGCCTCCCGTCGACCATGAGCCGGGGTGGATCCGTGATGGGATCGTTGAGCAGCGTCAGCCGCCGCTTCTCCTCCTCGGGCTGCTCGAGCGCGGAGAGGAAGTCCGCGAAGAACTGCTCGACCCGGGAGAGGTTGATCTCGTCGAGCACGATCAAGAATGGCCTGTCGCGGTACTTCGGCGTGCCGGCGCGGTAGAGCGCCTGGAGGAAATTCGTGGCGTAGAAATGTCGGTGGAACGCGTTGTAATACCCGATCAGATCCTGCCTGTCGCGCCACCCTGCCTGCACCTCGACGACCTCGCAGCCGGCGCCCGTCGCCGCCGCGAACGCGAGGGGGAGGCTGGTCTTCCCCGTGCCGCTGATCCCCTGCAGGAGGATGAGCCTGCTCATCGCGAGCCCCGCGATGAAGCAGCGGATATCACGCGCTTCGTAGTGCAGCGTCTTGTTCTGCAGGCCCCGCGCGATCCCTTGATGAAGCCTCGCCGTGAAGTCGGCGACCGTCTGCCCGGCCCCGGCGAGGGGCGGACGAGTCCGGACCTCGCTTTGCAGATCCTGGCTTCGATCGAGCGCCAGCAGCGCTTCCATCGGATTGCGCTTCTCGTCTGCCTGCGTGTAGCGATCGACCTCGGCGCGGAGGTCTTTCAACGCCGCTTCGAGCAATCGCTTGCTCGTCGTGAGCGCCTCGGCGCGGTCACGCAGCGTCTCCAGCTCGACCGCCGCGATCCGCAGGCGCCCGAGGTGTGCTTCCTTGTCCGCCAGCTGGGCGCGCAGCGCCGCCTGCTCATCCAGCCACGCCGAGCGCTCCTTCTCCAGCTCCGCCAGCCGCCGACCCGCGCCCTCGCCGGGGCTGGCTCTGAGCTTCGCCCCGAGCTCGCCGGCCTCGCGCTCGAGCTGATCCAGCCTGTCGAGGATCTGCTCGGGGGTCTTGTCGCCGAAGCGGCGCTCGAGCTCGCGCCGCGACTCCAGCTCGCCCCAGTACCGCTCCCGCTCTGCGGCGACGCGCGCGAGCTTCTGCTGCTCCTCACGGAGGGCCGCTTCCAGCTCGGCCACCCGCGCCGCGTTGAGGCGTTCCACCTTCCTTTCCAGCTCCCTCCCATCCTCTTCGACCACGTCGCGCGCAGCGGTCACTTCCGTCCTTGCTCGGCGGATCTCCTTCCGCTCCGCGGTGAGCTCGACGCGCTGTGCCTCCAGACCAGCCTCCTCCGACGCCATCCGGACCCGATGGTCGGCCAGCTCCTGCTCCCGCGCCCGGCGCGCCTGGACGCGCTCGGCCTCCAGCTCATCCATCACGCGGCGGCGCTCCTTTGCGATCGCCTGCGCCCGCGCGCCGTCCTCCTCCTGCCATCGCGCGGATCGCTCTCCTTCCTCTCGTCGCCATTGCGCGGCGCGCTCATCGACCCGGCCACGCCATGCGGCCTCCTCCTCGGAGCGGCGCGCGTTCGCGGCGGCCGCCAAGGCGTCCTGCTCCGCGCGGAGCGCCTCGATCTGTTCCTCCAGCGTCGTGACCATCCGGCGACGCTGCTCGACGAATCCGAGCTCGGCGTTTTGCTCGCGCTCGCGGAGTCGATCCTCCTTCTCGAGTGCCTGCATCTCCAGCCTGTCGAGCTCTTCCTTTCTCCGGCGCAGCTCGCCCTCCTGCCGGCTGAGCTCCTCTCGTTGCTTCCTGAGCGACTGCTCCGCGTCTGCGCGCTGCCTCTGGAGCGCGTGCTCCTCCTCCTGTGCCTTTTGACGCGCTGCTTCCGCCTGCCGTCGGGCCGCATCGAACATTCGCTCTGCACGCTGGGCGCTGCTGACGGCCTGTGCAGCGGACGTCGGAGGCGGTGCTTGCTCGGGTGGAGGAGGCTCCACACCGATGACTTCTGCGACCGCGACCAGGCGTTCGATCTCGATGGCCTGTTCCACGGTGACCGAGGTCTCCGCAGGAGGGCTAGCGGAGCCATTCGGGGACGGCGCCGACGCTGCCGGCGATGACGGACGGTGAGGAGGAGGACGATGCTTGTTCTTGCCCATGAATTGCCTCGATCAGCTCAAGATGAGAAGCTTCACCGCGGACAGCACCAACTCCACCCCCTCACGCGCGCTCCGGCGCCGGTCCTGGAGCGAGCCGCGCCCATCCGGCGACGCCTCGTGCGCCGCCCGGTCGCGCGTCCCGGCCAGCGCGTCGAGGTGGTGGAGTAGCCTCGGTTCCACTCGTGCCGCACGGGCGAGCGGGTGCTCCGGCGACCCCGCCGTGCCGAGCAGCGCGAGCAGGATGAGCGGACGCAGGCTCCCGCTCCCCTCGCGCGCGGCGTGGACGACCTTGCCGCTCTTCACGCGCAGGAGCGTGGGCGGCAGCGGCGCATCGAAGCCCGCCGCGGCGGCGAGCTCGGCGAGCAACGCCTCGTTGCAGGCCGGATCCTGCGTGAGCCGGCTCCGCGCCGGGTGCGCCTCGCACACCTCCAGGAACAGCCGCTCCGCGGCCCGCTGGGCCTTCAGCGCCACGTCGTCCCACTTGTCGTCGGGGCAGCCGTCGAGCGCCGTCTCCAGGAGGGCCCGCTGCATCGCGACCAGCCGCTCGCGCAGCACTGGACGCTGCCGGACCGCGATCGTGAGCCGCTCTTCCACCTCCCACGCCGCGCGCTGGGCCAGGCTGGCCAGATCTGGGGCCTCCGCGTCGCCGCCCGCGACCGGTCCGAGCCAGCGCCTGAGATCCGGTCGCGCGTCGAGCCGTTCCTCGATCCAGCGCCGGAGCCGCAGGCTCTCGCCGATCCCGAAGGGGTCGTCCGTGCGCCATTCTCCCGCCGCAGCGCGCCACGCGCGAGCCGCGAGCAGGCACGCCACGGGATCCTCCGAGACGAACGACACCCGCTGCACCGGCGGCGCTTCCTCGGCGATGGGCTCGTCCTCCCAGGAATGCTGCCGGCGGTGGGCGCGGACCGCGCGCAGCACGTCCTCTGGGCGCGGCTGTGCCGCATGGAGAGCGTCAGCCAGGCGCGGAAGCACCGCCAGCGCATCGTCCTTGCGCGGGTTGCCGATCGTCCCGGACTTCAGCACGCACCGCCCGGCGTGGGACCATTCCACCTCCGCATAGGGCAGCTCGCCCGCATGGAAGCGCGGCCAGGTCTCGCCCGAGAATGGATCGGTGAACACCCAGCCGACCGTCTGCTCCAGGGTCGGCTCGCTCTCGTCGTCCTCGAGGACGCGCCGCCCGCGCTCGGTGGGGGCGCCGAGCGCGTCCAGGAATCCGATCCCCCCGAGCTCGACCACAATGAACGCTGCCAGATCCACGCCGATCCCGAGCCGGGCGGCGATGTCCTCCGCGCGCCTCGTACCGGCCAGGCAGAGCCCCAGCGCCGCCCGCTGAAAGATGTTGAGCTTCCGCGCCTGCGGGCGCGGCGCGACCACGCGCCACGCCCACACCGGCCATAGCAGCCATCGCCACTGGACGGCCTCCTCGAGAAAGCGGAGCCGGAAGCGCAGCACCGCGCTGTCAGCGCTGAATGATTCCATGGGGCCCTTCGCACAAGGTGGACAGCTCGCGGAGCGCCGCGGGCGCGCCCGCCGCCGCGGCGAATTCGCGATCGCCGGCCACGATCAGCAGGCGGTGCTGTCGGCTCATCGCCACGCACAGCCGGTTATCGAGCACCAGGTGACCGTATTTCCGGCGGCGCTGTTCGTCGGTGTCGCCCGGCAGATCGTTGCTCCGCGTCATTGAGAGGAACACGACGTCGAACTCCTTGCCCTGGAATGCGTCGACCGTGCCCAGGCGCAGCCGCTCCGCCCGCTCTCCGCGGTGGTCCTCGGTCCGCCTCCAGCGCTCGGCGATCCGCCACCCACCCGAGTCGGTCCGCTCCGCCAGTCCCTCCCGGACCAGCGCCTCTCCGATCGCGTCCCGCTGCGCCGCATAGAAGGCGATGATGCCAAACGTCAACCGCGAGTCGGCCTCGATCAGACGTTTCACCTCACGGGCGATGCGTGTCGCCTCCACGGGCCGCGACTTGCTCCGGCCGCGGCGCTCACCCCGGCCCGACCCGCCGGGGACGTCGAGCCACGCCGCCACGCAGGGGAGCCTGTCTTTCATGTAGCCGGGGAGATCATGAGCGAACCGTTCCGGCGGCATGCCCGATTCGAGCGTCCCCCCGTAGAACATGCGACTCACGAAATCGCCGAGCACCGGGTGCATGCGGTACTGCGTATCGAGCCGCACCGTGCGCGGGTTCCCGTCTCCGGCCTCGAGCTGCTTCAACATCGTCCACAGCCGGCCGAAGAGGCTCTCCTTCACGGCCGCCTCGGCCTCCGCAGCGACGTCACCCTTCGCCACCGCGGCGGCGAGGTCTCGCTCCACTTCGGGCTCGAGCATGTGCGGGAGCTGGCGGTGATCACCCACGAGCACCACCCGCCGCTTCGCCATGCTCATGGGGATGAACAGATCGAGCGGGTTCGCCCGCGCCGCCTCGTCGACGATGACCGTCTCGAAATCGGGCCAGCCCACGTCGATGCCGCGGACCGCGCGCATCTCGCGGCCTGCCGCCTGCTGGCACGTCGCGGCCAGCACCACCGTGTAATGCTCCAGCGCCTCCCGCACCGCGCCGGGATCGTTCTCGAGGTCCTCCAGATAAGCGGCGAGCACCCCGGGCTCGCCGTGGATCGAGCGCATCCTCCGCTGCTCCAGCGCGTCGACCACCGCGACCAGCAGAGCCTGGGTCGAATCGTCGACCTGGGGCTCCGCGGGCGCGGCGGGGGCCTCCAGGCGATCGATGAGGGCGTCGCGGAGCGGCCCCCCTCGCTCGAGCCAGGGTGGGGCGGCCGGCTCGGTCCAGTCGGCACATTCGTGGAGGAAACCTCGCTCCGCCGGCGAGAGCAGCGCACCCAGCCGGATGAGCGCCTTGCGCGCCTTGAGCGGGCCGTCGTCCATGAATGCCACTGGATCTACGCGGATCCCCCGCGCGGCCGCGGCGCGCAGCGCGTGCTCCTCCGGGTCGCCTGACGCGCCGGCCGGGCGGCTCAGCTCGGTGATGCGGCGCTCGATGCGGTCGCTCAGCGCCGGCGGGATCAGACCTGCCACCACGCCGGCGAGCTCGCGCAGCTCCACCGCGGTGGCGGCCGGCGGCATCGGTGCGCGGAGGCAAGCCACCGCGATGCGCCGCGCCCGCGCCGCCCGCGTCTCTTCCGGGGGCTCCTGGAGCGTCGCCCGGAGGTGCTCGATGCGCTCGGCGCGGAACTTCTCCACGCCGTCGATCACGGCCCCGTCGTCGCCGCTGCGCGCGCCCACCTTCACCGCGGGCAGGCCGAACACATCGCTGCGCTGCACGACGTTCTCGACAGCATCGTGCTGCGCGCTCGTGACCAGGATGCGGTGCGACACCTCCGCGCCCTCGTCGGCCAGCTCCGCCAGGCGGCGCTGGAGCGCCGTGATCACCTTGGTCTTGCCGGTGCCCGGGGGCCCCTGGATCAGCGCGATGTCGGGCGTGTTGAGCGCCACGTCGATCGCCTCGAGCTGCCTCTGGGTGGGCTGGCCGCCGAATGCTTCGAGCACGGCCTTGCTCCTCGGGTTGCGTTTGTGGCGCCTCCCTTGCGGGGAATGTCTTCCCTCCAGCAGGAGCCCGAGCCACGGCATCGGGCAGTTCCCGGTCCGGAGCCTCTCCTCGGCGTTCTGGCGACGGCGCAGGTTGATCTGGCTGCCGAGGAGGGAGAGGTAGAGATAGCCCGCCGCGGGCGGCTGGGGCACGTCGTTCTCGTCGTCCGGAGCCCGGAGATCCACGATGCGGAGCTCGGCGTCGGTCCTCACCACGGGGGCGGTATGGTGGGGCTGGTCCCGGCCGGCGCGCGAGTCGAGGCTGTCCAGGTTCGGCGGCGCGCCGCCCGCCTCCAGCTCGAAGCGATCATCGTCGCCGATTGCGGCGAGGCGCGCCTCGATATCGCCCACATCCGCGAGGTGGAAGCGGAACCCGCCGTCGCGACGCCGTTCGCAGCGCTCGTACCGCACGGATCCCACGCGCCGCGCGCGCCGCAGGATCGCCTCTTTCTCCATATCCGCGTAGGTGGACCAGACCCGGAGGTAGCTGTCCGCCGCACGGACAGCCTGCTCCAGCGCGTGGCGCGCTCCGCTCGCGATCTCCCCGGCCGCCGTGAGATCGGCGAACGATACCGGCGCGGAGAGGAGCTGCACCGACGCCCGGTCGATCAACCCTCCCTTGACCACGCGCTCGACGCGCAGCCGGTCGCCCTCCCGGCGCACGTCGATGGCCAGGCCCTTGCCGAACATCCGGAACGCGTCGCGCGACGCCTCTGGCCCCGCGGAGATCACCGCGCGCCGGCGGGCCTCGGCGCCGCCCCCGACCAGCAGCCCGACCTCCAGCCATCGGGTGGCGTCGGCCACCGTGCCGCCGACGCCGAAGCGCCGCCGCAGATCCTCCATGCAGCGATCGTCGATCCCGATCACCAGCGGATCGTCGAGGTGCAGGGCGCCGGGGTAGCGCCGCACGTGCAGGGTCGCGCGCGGGGCCCCCGCGTACGCTGCCCAGACGACCATCGGCTGCCCGCTCTCGATCACGTCGGTGAGCGTCGCGCGGGCGCCAGGGTCGGCGCCGACGATGGGGAGCGCGTGATCCTTCCAGCAGAGCAGCACCTCGTCATCCACCCGCCGGAGCTCGACCTCCTCGCGCCGGGGGGGCACAGGAGCGAAGGTGCCTGGGCTGGGCCGCACCTCGATCGTCGCCTCGACGCCGCCCCGCAGATCGTCGATCCTCATCGGCTGCTCCCGCAGATCGTCGCGACCCGGTGGGGGGTGTCGACCTTGCCGAAGTGCACGATGTAGCTCTGCGACGGCTCCGAATTGAGCGGGAGGGTGACCCCACGCTCGGGCATTGGCGCCGCCGCCGCGAGGGCAATCTTCCCCGGGGCCGTCACCCACAGCGGGACACCGCGCGGGCGCACATGAACGCCGGCCTCGCGCGGCTCCAGCATCGCCGCCTCGGCGCGCGCGCCGGCGCCCGTCTCGCCCAGCGCATGCCGGCGCGTCAACGCGAACGGCTCCCCCGCGAGCGGCACCATCTCGAGCGCGCCCATCTCCTCCACGAGCCCACGCTCGGGCTCCCAGCGCTGGATTCGCACCCTCAGGAGGGGCGTGCGCGGCTCCGCACAGAACGGGCACGCTTGGGCTCGCACCAAGAAGCTGCCGCCGCATCCGCGACACCGCACCGTCTGATCGGCGGCCCGGTGGAGCCTCTCCACCCATGCTGCAATGCCCGGACGCTTCGTCCGATCGTGCAAACCACCCTCGAACGTCTTCTGAGCGAGCTCCATCAGGCGCTCATTCAGCACCATACCCCGCGGGATCCCGCGATCCGTCCTGTTCCGCCGGTCGGTCGCGTGCTCGATCCACGGCATCCGCCCCGCGAACGCCTCCTCCTCCAGCTCGGGCTCCCCGTCGGCCACGACGTCGCCGCAGAACGGGTGCACCAGCGTGAGCACGTGGAACGCCAGCACCGCGAAGCCCCACGCGTCGGAGAGCGATGTCGGCCCCATCGTCGCGGCGACGACCTCGGGCGCCCCGTAGCCGGGCGTGTAGACCGCCGTCCGCGGATCGCTGTCGTGGCGCAGGTTGTCGAGATCGATGAGCCACGCCTCCAGCGCCTCGACCGGCCCGGAGACGAAGACATTGTGGTGCGACACATCCCCGTAGATCAGCCCGCGCGCATGCAGCCCTGCGAGCGCCTCCCCCGTGTGCGCCAGCAGGCGCAGCCGCCGGCGGAGCCCTCCGGTCTCGCGGTACCACGCCGCCACGGACGCGCCCTTGGGCGGGGCGAGCAGCTTGCCGATCGGGACCATGTCCTCGAGGAACTCGGCCACGTACCCGACGTCCGGCGCGCGCAGCAGCGCGAGCGGCCGCGCGACGTGCAGATCGCGGATGTTCATCCGCTTCACCGCCGCGATCTGGCGCCGCAGCGCCTCGCGATCCTGGCCAGGCGACAGCAGCTTGACCACGCGCCGGCCCCCGCGTGCCAGCCACACGGAGCCCTGACCGCCTTGGCCCAGACAGCGCTCGAGCGCGTGCACCGTCCCGTTCTCGTCGATCACCGAGCGCGTCATGTCGCCGCCTCCCAGACCGCCACGACGGTCTTGTCGTCGAGGTGCCGCGGCACTGGCCACGCGCGCAGCGCCTGCGTCAGCCGCCGGCCCGGCGCGGCGGCCGCCCCGACCTCGTCCACGATCCACCGCACGAAGGCCGCCCGCCGCTCCGGCAAGAGGTCGTCGGAGACGCCGTCGGTCGCGAGCACGAGCGCCGCGCCCGGTTCGAGCCGCGAGAGCGGCTCGATCGTCCAGTCGCGGAGCCCGTGCGGAGTGCCCAGCGCGATCGTGGTCGTGGCGAACCCCTCCCGCTCGGGCGCCACCGCTCGGAACGACCCCGGCGTCTCGCAGAGCCCCACCATGCCGTCCCCGAGCTGGAGCGCCACGCCGGACCCATCGGATCGGAGCGCGCACACCAGGCAGGTCGTCGCTGCGTCGCCGGGCGGCGTCCTGCCGAGCCGCAGCCGCCACAGCACCTCGATCAACCGGACCAGATCCTCGCCGCTCCCGAGCGGCGCCGTCGTCCAGGCACGCCAGGCGGCCCGGCACGCGGCGACCGCCGCCCGAGCCCCCTGGGCCCCAGCAGGACGGCTGCCCATGCCATCTGCGACCACGGCGAGCGCCCCGGCGCTGCCCACACGGGCGTACCAGGCGTCCTGGTTCGGCTCTCCCGATCGCGCGTGCGCGGGGCCGCGCACCGAAGCGCCGACGATCCGGAGGCTCACAGGTCCCACTCCTCCTCGGGCGGCGCCTTCGCCGCGACGTTCGGGTTCGCGCTCCGCGAGCGCGCCGTCACGCTCATCGTCACGAACCGGAAGAACCTGCGGATCTGCCGCGCATCGTCGGCCCGGAAGACCCGCGCCTCGGGATCGTGGAGGAACTCCGAGAGCACCTCCATGTCCGCGTCGGCGCCGATGCCCATGGCCATGCGGAACGCCTTGCCCCCGCGCTCGCTCGCGAGCAGCGCGTCGAGGGGGGCCCGCCACTCGTCATTGGGCTGGCCATCGGAGACCAGGATCAGCGTCGGCCTGTACGCCCGGCTCGGGATGGCGTTGCGGTCCTCGATCAGCTCCATCGCGGCCCGGAATGCGGCGCCCATGGGCGTCCGGCCGGCGGCCGGCAGGTCCGACCACGTCGCGCCGGCGGCGGGCCCGAGCGGCAGATGCAGACGGACCTCGTCGTTGCCGCCGAACGTGATCACTGCGACGTGGATCTCCGCGCGAAGATCGTCCTCGTCGCGAAATGCCTCCAGCATCTCGCGTATCGACTGGTTCAGTGACTGGATCTTCCCGTCCACGCTCATGCTCCCGCTGATATCGGCGAGCACGATCACGGGCAGGGGCCTCGCGCTGGAAACGGTGAACTCCTTCAGATCGCTCATCGGTGGCTCCGGATCGGGCGGTGTATGTGGTCTGGGCGGCGCCGCCGCGCCGCGATAGTTGTCGGCGACATGCCGACTCACGATATCTTCCCCGTACTTGGCGAATCCCATAGCGTGACACCCCCTCGGCTCAGGCTGCGCTTCGAATGGCTCGATCGCGGGCCTGACCTGGTCTGCGGTTGCGATAAACGGTGATCACGCGGCCGCCGTTCGTGCAGACGACCTCGATGCCCTCGACACGCGTCAGATCGATCCCGTGCTCGGCCCAGCGCCGGACCTCGCGCCAGCCGAGGGTGTAAATCTCGGCCCCCCGATCGCGACGAACCCTCCCGTACGTCAGGACGGCTTCGATGGTGGTGAGGGGGATATGACGAGTGCGGCTGCGGTACTGCGCGTGGCGGGTCATCGGCTGCGGCGTGGCCATGGGCAAGCTCCTCGACGCGCCGCTGTGCGAGCCGCGTGCCGCGCCGTGAACGCGCCGAGGAGCCGCCTATCTCCGCTCTTTTCCCGTGCGCCATGCCGGCGCTGTCCTCGTCGCACGGAATCAAGGTTCCGCTCCTCCGGAACCCTTCTTCCGGACCTGCTTCCTCAGCGCGCGGTCGGTCACGTCGGCGATGTCGGCCAGCGGGCGCCCGCACTCCTTGGCCAGCCGCCGGATCTCCGCCGCCAGGTAGCCGCGCAGCTCGGCGATGACCGCCTTCGTCCGGATCGGCCCCCCTTGCACCGCCGTGGAGGGGAGGGGGATCCCATCCGCGAACGCGCGCGCCAGGGCCCGCGCCTGATCTGCGGCGACCAGCGGCCCCTGATCCGGGCCGAGCGGCGCCTTCAGCGCGCCGAGCGCGTAGTCCGCGGCCTCGCTGGGCGCGAGCGGCGCGTCGTCGTCCGCCCTGCCGGCGAGGTAGCGCCACGCGACCCGGAGCAGATCGCGCATGTTCCCGGGGAGCGGGTGCGCCCGGAGCGCCTCCACGATCCTCCCACGCTCCCGCTCCGGGAGCTTCGCCCAGCGCCCGTCCACGCGCGCCCGACGGGCGGCCTCCGCGAGCGCGGCATCCCACATCCAGCCGATATCGTCCGGGAGCTCCCGAAGCGCAGGCAGCCGCAGCACAAAGGCCCGGATACGATCGAAGAAGTCGGCGTCGAGCCGCTCCTCGAGCCGCGAGAGGGGCAGGTTGGTCGCGGCCACGAGCCGGAAATCGCTCTCCTCCGGCTCGGTGGAGCCCAGGCGCTGGAACCGCCCCTCCTCGATCGCCTTGATCAGCAGGCGCTGCACGTCGCGCGAGACGTCGCCGATCTCGTCCAGGAACAGCGTGTCGCCGTCCGCCGCGTGGAGCAGCCCCTCGCGATCGCGATCGGCCCCGGTGAACGCCCCCTTCTTGTAACCGAAGAGCTCCGCGCGCATCGTCTCGGCCGTGTACTGGCCGCAGGCGACCGCAGGCCACCCTCTGTCCAGCGCCGCCTTGCGATACGGGCTCGACGCGCGGATCCAGGCCGCCAGCGTGCTCTTGCCGGTCCCGCGCTCACCCAGCACCAGCACGGGGATCTTGAGCGGGGCGACGCGGCGCGCCTCGTGGAACACCCGCACGAGCAGCGGCGACTGGAACCGCGCGGGGTCCCAGCGGACGGCCTGATCTCCCGCCGAGACGCTGCGCGGCTGCGTCGCCAGGTAGCGCTTGTAAAAGGAGTCGATCCCGACGTGAACCGGAGCAACCGCGGCCCGCCCGCGGCGGTGCTCCGGCCGGAATGACTTCACCAGCCGGAACGGCGGCTCGATGAAGCCCGTCTCCGCCATCAGCACCCAGATCGTGTGCATGGCGGGCGTCCCCGGCGAGACGTGGATCACGAGCTCCCGCCCCGCGAGCTTGCGCCGCACCTGCGGCAGCCGCTCCCGTAAGAACTCGAAGAGCGCCGTGTGGTCCGTGGGATCGTCGCCGTCCCACACGAGCGGGTGCAGCCCCAGCGTGGGGCAGCGCTCGCCGAGCGCCTCCACGAGCTCCTCGTAAATTCCGCGGTGTCGCTCGGCCTCCGCCCCGCCCTGGCGGATCAGGACCGCATCCGAGATGCGGCCGGCGTACTCGGACTCCGGATCGGTCAGGATCGCGAGCGTGGGGCCCCGCACGCGCGCCCCGTCCACGAGGCGATAGGAGCGGTCCGGGTTCCTCTCGTACGGATCGTTGCCGACCGCGATCCAGGACACCAGCACCGGAGCGCCCGCCTTCATCCCGCCCTCTCCTCGACCACGATCCCCAGCCGCTCCCGCAGCACCGCCGCCGCCTCGCCCAGCGCCCGCTCCCCCAGCCGCACCCGCCTCGGCCTCGCCAGCACCTCCCCCACGCCTACCAGGTACCGGTACTCGGCCCCCGGCAGCATCTCCGACAGCGCCACCTCCACCCCGCCCTCCACCCGCGCCGCCGGGAGCCGCGCCGGCGCCCCCGCCGCCGCGTCCACCACCAGCGCCGTCCGCCGCGCCTCATCGCCAGTCAGCGGCACCAGCGCCATCCCCCCGCTCCCCGCCCGCGCCCACCCGTGGGCCAGCCACCCCCCGGCCTGCCTCGCCCGCACCAGCGCCGCCTCCTCCCCGGGCGCCCCCGCCTTCCAGCGCGCCGCGGCCGGCTCCCTCCCGCGCCCCGGCGCGTACACCTCCAGCTCCTCCCATTGCAGTGCCCCCGCCCGGTCCGCGAACCGCCCCGCCGCCTCCAGCCGCGCCTGCAGCTCCTCGCGCCACCCCTCCAGCGCCGGCGTCCGGTCCAGCCCTGCCCAGCGCCCCACGTCGATCACCCGCCCCCCGAGCGCTCCCACCGCCTCGCGCACCGCCGCCCCGGCCTCGGCCCCCACCCGCCGCGGCAGCCCCGCGATCGGCGTCCCCACCCGCGCCCGCAGCGCCTCGGTCGGCACCGTCCCCACCAGCAGCCACCCGCCCGCGCCCGCGTCCACCGCCCGCAGCGGCGCCCGCGCCACCTGCCCCCCGGGCCCCACGCTCGCGTCCCCCAGCCGCACCACTGCCCCCATCGCATCCGCCAGCGCCTCCGCGTCGATCGGCCCGCAGGGTCGCAGGAGGTCCATCACCCGCCGCGCCAGCACCCAGCGCGCCACCTGCCCCAGCGCCGAGAGCTCGCAGCGGATCACCTCCGCCATCCCCTCCGGCCCCGAAGGATCCGCCCCGTAGCGCGCCGCCATCCGGCGCTGGAAGGTCTCGGGCGACAGCAGCTCGAACGTCATCGTCGCACCCCCAGAGGGATCAGGCGTGGAACCGCGAAATGAGCTCCTCGAAGCGCCCCTCGGCGCCCTCTTGCAGCGCCCCCCGGAGATCGATCGGCGCCGGCGCGAACGCCCGCCCGCGCTCCCAGAGCGCCCACGCGAAGCCGTCCGTCAGGATCACCCGCGCGTACCCGTCGCGCCGGCTCAGCCGCGAGGCCGCGTCCCGCGCCGACCCCGGCGCCGTCGACCCGAGATCGATCCCGCGCCGCCCCAGCACCAGCGCCGCGTGCCGCTCGGTCGTGATCCGGTCCCCCTCGCGCGCCGTCGTCTCCAGGGCGAGCACGAGGAACCCCGCGCCCTCGAGCGGCGCCGCCTCCCGCACCTCGTAGCCGAGCGCCCGGCAGATCGGCTCCAGCCACACCGCCCGCAAGAGCCCGAGGTCCGCCTCCTCTGCCACCGCCGCCTCCCGCTCCGCGAGCAGCGAAAGCAGCGCCGCCCGGAGCGCGCCCAGCGCCGGCTGCCGCGTGTGCCGCAGCCACAGCGCCCCCAGGTCCCCGAAATCGAGCCGCAGGTCCCCGACGCGCTCCGCCTCCCGCTCCGCCCGCGTCGCGCCCAGGAGCTCCGCGGCCCGCACCTCCCCGCGCGCGTCCGCGAAGAGCGGCGAGAGCGGCCGCGACCGCGCCCCCTCCCATCGCGCCCCCACCCGCCAGAGCGGCGGCGTCAGGATCCGCAGCCCGCGCTCGTCGAGCCCGCCCAGATCCAGCTCCCGGATCACCTCGCCCTCGATCGCGATCCGCTCCCCCCCGAGCTCCACCGCCGCCTCGGCCCGCTCCGGCGCCCGCCCCGCGCCCTCGGTGACCTCGAACAGCATCCGCTCCGGCTCGATCGCCGGGTCCAGGCTCAGCGCGTCGAGCGCGTACCGCCCCGGCGCGAGCGGCCCGAGCTGCACCAGGTGCTCCTTGCCCGCCGGCAGCGGGAACCGCTCCTGCCCCCGCGGCCCCGCCAGGAAGAGCACGACGTGCCCCGGCGCCCACGTCTCCACCCCCGCCACCCGCACGACCGGCGCGTCCTCCGGCCGGAAGCACGCGTACCGCACCCCCCCGCGCCCCTCGCGGTGCTCGCGCGCCGCGACGCCGACCAGGTCCACTTCGAGCGCCGCCCCGGCCACGGACAGCCCGAGCCGGCGCAGCGCCGCGTCCCCGCCCGGCGGCACCGGCGACGGGACGCAGAGCTCCACGGCGCGCCATCCCCCGCCGAGCGCCCGCACGTCCTCGGGCGCGATCCCCTCCACCTCGAGCCCCGGCGGCACGAGCGCCCGGTACGCCCGCTCCGGCGAGAGCGCCGTGCCGGA
Source organism: uncultured Polyangiaceae bacterium (assembly GCA_964421485.1). GTDB lineage: Bacteria > Myxococcota_A > Polyangia > Polyangiales > Polyangiaceae > CAYQYG01. The sequence continues at coordinate 29,859 of CAYQYG010000018.1, forward strand.
GAGCCGCTGCCCGGCCCCGAGCGCGTCGACGCGGAACAGCGTCGCCCGGTCCGCCGAGAGGCCCGCCAGCGCGAGCGCCGCGAGCTCCTCGCCGAGCTCCTCGTCCAGCGCGCCGGCCGACCAGGAGTACCCGGCGGGGGAGGGGGGGACCCGCACCCTGCACACCCCGCTGCGGAGGTTCGCCGCGAGCACGGTCGTCCGGGTGTCCCCCGAGACGACGTCGAGCGTCCTCACGAACCGCGGCAGCCCCGCGAGCGGCCCGGCCACGAGGAAGAGGTCGCCGTCGAGCTCCAGCCGGGCCTCCCAGGCCGCCGGCTCCTCCGGCCGTCCAGGATCCGCCGCCGGCGCGGCGAAGAACCTGGTCATGGCCGCCTCCTGCCGCTCGCGGATCCGCCCGAGGGCTGCGTCGGACTCGAGGTCCCGCGGGGCCGGCCGCGGGGGCGCCTTGACCTCTCCAGTCCGGAGCTGCGGGGGAGGAGGCGGCGGCGCGAAGAAGAGGGGATCGGCCTGCCCCGGCGGCGGGGCAGGGGGCTGCCGCGCGAAGAGGGGATCGACCAGCATCGGCAGCGTCAGCTCGAACCGCACCCGCCCGGCCGTCCCCGAGCCGGACCCCGGGACCGCGGCCGATCCCGTCGCCGTGACCGCGGCCGTGTCCGTGACCGTTTCCGGTGCCGTGACCGTGACCGCGTCCGGTGCCGTGACCGTGACCGTATCCGTTGCCGTGACCGTATCCGTGACCGTGTCCGCGCCCGTGGCCGCCGCCGCGCGCGTCCCCGCCTCCTCGGCCTGGAAGAGCGCCTTCAGCCTCAGATATTCGTGCAGGAGCCGCGGCGCCTCCGCGAGCGCCGCATCGAATTCCTCCTTTGTCGGCGTCCGCGCCGGGGCCGGCACCCTCTCGTGGGCGCCGGAGGCGACCAGCGCCACGGCCTCCTGGCCCAGGATGTTGAGCAGCGCCTTCAGGGCCGAGGACCGCCGCAGCCCGTCCAGGCCCAGCTTCCGGGTCGCGGTCGCGAGCACCCGGAGCGCGTCCGCGCGCCAGGCATCGAGCGTCCTCCCGGCCCCGCCGCTCATGGCGCCTTGTACACCTTGAGCACCTCGTCGCCGTAATGGTTGATCACCTTCACGGCGATGAGCCCGGTCGAGGGCGGGTCGAACGGCCGGCTCTTCGTGGTGTAGAGCGACGCCCAGGTGGACTCGTCGATCTCGGCCTTGAGCGCGCGCTTGAGCTTCTCGTACGGATCGTTCCCGCCCGTGAAGTACGCGTGCCGCACGAAGAAGCTGTCGCCGTTGTAATCGGTGTCGAGGAACCAGCAGGCGATGTCGTCGGTCGAGTGGCTCCGGATCTCCCCCGTGGTCGGGTCGTAGACGTCGAGCCCCTTGATCTCCACGGTGAGTTTTCCATCTTTTGCCCGCTCGAGGGAGACGTCCGGCTCGCCGAAGATCATGAACAGGTTCCCGGCGCCGGTCTTCTTGAGCAGCTCGTCCCCCATCGAGAGGTCCGGGTTCATCCTGGAGAGCAGCACCGGGATGGCCTTGGGCGCGGCCCCGTCCCTGGCCGGCGGCGGGATGCTGCCGCCCTTGGGGGACAGCTCCTTCGCGGCCTCGTAGGCGAGCGCGTCGAAGGCGAAGCCGCAGACGACGACCATGTCGAAGTGCTTGAGCGCCTCCTTGGCGGCCGAGCGGACCTGGGTCGGGCTGACGGTCCCGTGCTCCGGCCCGACGGAGATGGCCACGCGCCGCGCCGCGCCCGTCTTGTCGGTGAACTCGCCCTCCGCGTGGATCCACTTGCCCGCGAAGGGGCTCATCCGGTCGAAGACGAGGCGCTCGTTCTTGACGGTGTTCTGGACTCCCGCCTTCTTGAGGTTATCGAGGATGGTGGTGACGAACGCCCCGGGGTCGGCCCCGCCCGCGGCCCGCGGCTGCGCAAGCGAGGTGTCGAGCATGCGGTGAGGGGAGAGGCTCTCGACAGTGAAGGGCCCGGAGACGCGGATGCGCTTGGGATCCTCGTACGGCTGATCATAGAGGATCTCGCTCTCGGCCCGCCGGGCGATGGAGGCGTCGATCTCCTTCTGCCGGGCGCGCCGGAACTGCCACCACTCGGCGTGCGCGGCCCTGACCTCGGCGGGCCAGGAGGCCTCGGCGTCGCGCGGGATCTCCCATTCCTCCCATTTCTTCTTGAGGAGCTTGTTCAGTTTTGCCCGGAGGGGTTCAAACTGATCCTGGAAGCGGGCATAGATGGTGTCGATCTCTTCATCGTTGGCGATGTCGCTAAGCATGATATGCGGGGCACGGTGGTACACGAAACCACCGCGGAGGTCGCATTCGAAATCACCCAACGCGTCACTTTCCTTAACATAGCCGAGTTCGAATTCTTTACGCCTGCCCTCTGGCGACTCGCTAATGAGGTAGAAGGGATACCTCGTCGCAACGAGACGTGTGCGGGCAAGAGCGATTGCCACTCTGCTGGTATCGATGGTGATCCACCGCCGCCCCCATTGCTCGCTCATGGCGGCGGTCGTGCCGCTGCCGCACGTCGGATCTAGGACGAGATCGCCGGGGTCCGTCGTCATAAGCACACAGCGCTCGATGACCCTGGCGGCCGTCTGCACTACGTATACCTTCTCATCGCCGAATCCGCTCTGCCTCGTGTCGTCCCAAATGTCGATAAGTGGAACCAGTGTAAAGTCTCGATGAAACCTGACAAAGCACAGCGTATTGCCGATTCCGATTAGACGTCCGGATCGGGCGAGCCGCGACATGCCCACTTGACTCGTCTTCCACACCCCCCTTGTTACGGTATAGGTCTTCCCCTCAAAGTCCACTGGGTAACGCGTCTTGTCTACGCCACTCTGCGATGTTAGAGGATTGGGCCGAAAAATGTTGGCGCCGCCCCGCAGGAGATCCCGCAGGCTGTCTTCACTCGTGAGCGTCCGTCGACCCCCGTCGTCTGACTGAATCCAGCGGAAGTTCTCGTCCGCCTCCACGTCCCGCTCAAGGTAGAGCCGGTGAACCTTTGCGACCTCGATGTTCTTCGCGTACCAGAGCAAGTAATCAAAGGTCTGCGGCAATCCTGTTACATATCCGCTCTGGCTGCCGGCTCCGGTGGTTTTTCTGAATATGATGGTTGGCAGACGATTCGTCGACCCGAAAACCTCATCGAGCACGCTGCGGACCAAATGAACATTGTCATCGCCGATCTGAACGAAGAGACTTCCGCTTTCTGTCAAGAGTTCGCGGGCCGAGGCGACTCGATCACGAAGGTACGATAGATAAGAGTGGATCCCCAGCTCCCAGGTGTCGCGGAACGCCTTCACCTGCTCCGGCTGCCGGACGAGATCCTCCGCCTTCCCGTCCTTTACCTCGCGCTTTCGCGTCGATACCTGCCAGTTGGAGCCGAACTTGATCCCGTAGGGCGGGTCCATGTAGATCATCTGGACCTTCCCCTTCAGCCCCTCCTTCTGCGCCAGCGACGTCATCACGACGAGGGAGTCCCCGAGGATCATCCGGTTCGTCCACTTCTCGTCGTGCTGATAGAACTCGATCTGCTCGGCGAAGTCCTTCGTCCCCCCGAAGGCCCCGAACAGATCCAGCTGCGGCTTCTTTCCCGCCGCCTGCGCCCGCAGGTTCTCGATCAGCGCCTTCGGCTCGATCTTCTCCTGGATGTAGATCGGCACCACCGGCACCGCCAGATCCCGCCGGTCCTGCTCGTCCTTCCCCTTCCAGACGAGCTGCGGATCCAGCGTCGGATCCCGCGGATAGAGCATCTGCTCCGGCGCCTCCTCCTCGTCGGAGACGAACTCCTCCTGCTCCTTCGTCGGGATGTTCGTCCGCGTCTCCTTGTGGATCAGCGCCTCGATCGGCGTCTCGGTCGTCGTCCCGGTCTTCCTGCGCGCCATGCTCCGCTCACCCTCCGGCCGCGAGGCCGTCCAGCGCCTCGCGGAGGACGTTCTTCGCGTTCCAGGGGTCCTGGATCTCGACGAACGCCCACTGCCCGTAGCCGCCCTGGTGGTTCACGGCCGGCACCCACAGATTCCGGGCCGTCTCCACCTTGATCGCCTTGTCCTGCTCCCGCCGCCCCGACACCTCGATCACCAGGTTCAGCGGCCCCAGCGTCGGGTGCTGGATCCGCGCCAGGAAATCGGGGTGATAGCGCCGCTCGATCCCCTCGATCGTGTACGGGATCGTGAACCCCAGATCGTGGTTCTTCACGTACGCGACCACCTCGTCGCAATCCTCCAGCGCCTGCGCCACCTTCTGCTCCCAGCTCCCGGTGTCCGCCACCACGTGGCTCACGTGGCACTTGTCCGCGCGCGTCAGGTACGCCGGCCGCACCGTCATGAAATCGACCTCGTCCGTCGACCCCACCGGGCTCGCCGCCTGGAGGATCGGCATCACCCGCGCCTCCCCCTCGTGCGCCGCCACGATCGACCGATAGATCCTGTCCGAAGCGTCGCTCCCGAGCTGCGACCACAGGAGGAGCTGCTTGAACGTATCGTCGTGCAGCTCCACGCGCTCGGCGAGCCAGCGCTTCGCGATCCCCAGCACCTGCGGGAACAGCCACTCCCGGAGGTTCCCCTCGCCGTCGCGGAAGTACCGCTCCAGCACCCGCTTCGCGAGCCAGAACGCCACCTCCTGCTCCCGGTGCGACCGCAGGTGATCCAGCGTGTGCACCACCGACTCCCCCATGATCGACGACAGCTCCGTCTGCGTCGGCGTATCCCGTGTGGAGAGCACCATCCGCGAATCCGCCCCGAAGCTCGCCCGGAGCCGCTCCGCCGGCAGCTCGAACCGGTAGCCCATCACCCGCGGGAACCGGATCCGCCGCGACGCCCGCTCCTTGAGCGCCCGCACCCGCGTCCGCGGCCGCTCGTCCGGCAGCGGCGTGCTCGCGTCCGCCGTCGGCAGGAACCGGAACGGCACCCCGTACACCTCCGCGTACTCCGCCGTGAACATCCCGTCCTTGTCGGCCTGATAGCTCATCCGCCGCAGCCCCCGCCCGATCACCTGCTCGCAGAGCAGCTGCGTCGTGAAGGCCCGCACCCCGAGGATATGGGTCACCGTGCTCGTGTCCCACCCCTCGGTGAGCATCGAGACCGACACCACGCACCGCACCCCCTCGCCCAGCTTCCCCGGCTTCCCGACCGTGTTCATCACCTCGCGGAGCAGGTCCCCGTCCGTGATCTGCTCCCCGTCGCGCCCCGGGTGCATCCGCCGGTGCTCCCGCTTGAATTCCTCGATCTCCTTCGCCGCGATCCGCTTGAATTCATCGCTGATCCCGCCCCCCGCGTCGAGCTCGGCGCTGTCCACGAGAATGGTCCGGGGCCGCGCCAGCCAGCGCCCGTCCTCCACGTTGGTGAACAGCGGGAACCGCCCCGGCGCCACGACCGGCGTCCCCCCGGGCCCCGGCTTCTCGTACCCGCCCACGTACTGCGCCACGAGCTGCGAGACCGCCGTGTTGTTGCACACCACGATGAACACCGGCGGCGTGCTCGCGCTGTGCGGATCCCGCGCCGCCTCCCACCGCCGGAACAGCTTCTCGTAGTTGCTGTAAAGGCTCTCCAGCGCCCCCTCGAGCTCCTTGGGCAGCACCGGATCTTTCCCCTCGGCGTCCTTCGCCGCCCGCTTCTTCGGCAGCGCGTCCCGCACGTGGGGCCACAGCTCCCGGTAGATGGGCTGCTGGCTCTTCAGCGAGTTATCGGACACCGGCACGCGGGGCACCTTCACGACCCCCGCCTCGATCGCGTCCACCAGCGCGAAATCCGACACCACCCACGGGAACAGCGTCCCCTCCGGGTACCCCGACCCCCGCAGGAAGAACGGCGTCGCCGACAGGTCGAACACCGCCGACACCCGCTGCTTCCCCTTGCCGCGCTCCGGCGCCCGCCCGCCCTCCTTGCGCCCGAAGTGCCGGTGCACGTGCTCGATCCCGGTGATCCAGATCCGCGCCTCCTCCTCGCGCGCCTCGATCTCCTTCCGCTCGTCCCCCGCGACATTCTCCTTCTCCTCGGTCGGCTTGCTCCGGTAGCAATGGTGTGCCTCGTCGTTCATCACGACGATGCTGTCGCGCGGATCGAGCCCCGCGCACACCCGCCGCACCATCTCGGCCGGCGCCTCGGTGAACGGGCTCGGTGCGCCCGCCTTCCGCAGGAGGTCCTTGGTGAGCTTCGGCGCCTCGAGCTTCTCCCGGAGCTGGAACGCGTGATAGTTCGTGATGACGACCCGGAGCCTCCCGAGCTGCTCCCGGAGGTCCGCCGGCACGAGGTCCATTCCCTGGTAATAGTTGTCCGGATCCTCCGGCTGCAGCACCCGCAGCCTGTCGCGGATGGTGATCCCCGGCGTCACGATCAAGAAATTGGCCGAGAACGCCTGTTTGACGTTCGGGGCTCCGGGTCGCCTGGCGGCGCCCTCCGCCCCGAACCCCGTGCTCTCCGGGCTCGCGAGCCGGTTCAGCCCCTGCCACGCGATGAGCATGGCCATGACCACGGTCTTTCCGCTCCCCGTGGCCATCTTGAACGCGATCCGGTGGAGGAGCTGGTTGTGGGCCTCCCGCGCCTCGGCGAGCAGCTTCTTCCCGAACCCGTCCCCGATCCGCTCGGCGACCTCGAAGAGGTAAATGGCCGTCTCGGCCGCCTCGATCTGGCAGAAGAAGAGCCGCCGCTCGCGCTCCTCGCGCCGCCAGTGCTCGAGCAGGTGCCTGGTCCTGTGCTCGACGTGCGCGTACCCCCCGAGCCGCCACTTCGCCACGCGCTCCCGGAGCCCGTTGACGAGGACGATCTCCCGCTTCTCCTCCGGCTCGACCCCCTTCAGCTCGAGCTGCGGCCCCTTCCGCGGCTGCGGGATCGGGATGAAGTAGGAGCTCGGCCTGCGCCCCTCGACGACGGTATCGGTGACCCCCTCCGCCGTGAACTCGAAGTGCCTCCTCGGCTCCAGGAACGGCGAGTTGAGGATGGGGTTCTGGATGACCCCCTTGGTCCCCGTCATCGCCCCCGGCCCCTCCGGCCTTGTTTCGCTCGCACCCGCTCGACCTCCGACCCGCCCCCGCCCCGCGCCGCTCCCCGCTCCGCAAGCTGCCACACCAGCCGCCCCGAACGGGAGGTCGGAGTCTCTGCCGTGCGGGCGCCCACGTCAACCGGCGTTTGCATCCGGGCCGCTGTCCGTATGCGCCTCTCCGGCCCCGGGCGGGGCGCCGCCGCTTCGGGAGGCCCCGGCACCCCCCCGCCTTGCGCTAGAGTCCCGCCGCGATGCGGTTCTTCAACACGGCGGGCCCCTGCGTACCCGAGCGCCACTACATGGTCCCGGCGGCCGAGCGCCTCCCGGACGCCCGCCGCATCATCGACCAGGGCGGCTACTTCGTGGTCCACGCGCCGCGGCAGACGGGCAAGACCACCACCCTGAGGGCGCTCGCCCGGGAGCTGCTCGCCGAGGGGCGCTACGCGGTGCTCCACACGACCTGCGAGATCGGCGAGCCCGCCGGCGACGACTACGTGCGCGCGCAGCGAGGCGTGCTCGACGAGATCCGCATGCGTGCCGACCAGGATCTGCCGCGCGAGCTCCGGCCGCCGCCCTGGCCCGCGGCCGAGGACACGACGCTGCTGTCGGCGGGGCTGCGCGCCTGGGCCGAGGTCTGCCCGCGCCCGCTGGTGCTGTTCCTGGACGAGATCGACGCGCTGCGCGGCGAGGGCCTGCGCTCGGTGCTCCGCCAGCTCCGCGCCGGGTACGACGGGCGGCCGCAGCACTTCCCGTGGTCGGTCGTGCTCTGCGGGCTGCGGGACGTGCGCGACTACAAGATCGCCGGCGGAGGCGACCCCGACCGGATCGGCACCGCCAGCCCGTTCAATATCAAGGTCGTCTCGAAGCGGCTCACCAACTTCGACGAGGAGGACGTCCGCGCGCTCTACAGACAGCACACGGAGGACACCGGACAGCCCTTCGAGGACGCTGCCGTCCAGCGCGTGTTCGCCCTGACCGCCGGGCAACCCTGGCTGGTGAACTCCCTGGCGCGGGAGGTGATCGAGGAGATGGGCGTGGCGCCGCCGGCGCCGATCACCGTGGCCCACGTCGAGCAGGCGAAGGAGCGGCTGATCCTGGCGCGCGCCACGCACCTCGACTCGCTGGTCTCGAAGCTCCACGAGCCCCGGGTGCGCATGATCATCGAGCCCATCCTCGCGGGGACAGTGGGCGGCCTCGACCCCGCGTACTCGGATAACCTGTCCTACGTCCGCGATCTCGGCCTGGTGGAGGATCGGCCGCTGCGCATCGCCAACCCGATCTACCGCGAGGTGATCGCGCGCGTCCTGGCCGATCCCATCGAGGACCGCGTGACCGCCGATCCGCGCAGCTTCCTGCTGCCCGACGGCCGGCTGGACATGGATCGCCTCCTGCACGAATTCGCCGAATTCTGGCGGCAGCACGCCGACGTGCTCGAGGGCGGCCTCGGCTACCACGAGGTGGCGCCGCAGCTCGTGCTGATGGCGTACTTGCAGCGGATCGTGAACGGCGGCGGATACGTGGACCGCGAATACGGCGTGGGGCGGGGGCGAATCGACCTGTGCGTGCGGATGCCGTATACCGGCGCGGACGGCAAGCGGACCTGGCAGCGCGAAGCGCTGGAGCTCAAGGTCTGGGCGCCGGGACGCCGGGATCCGCTCCCGCAGGGATTGAAGCAGATCGAGGGCTACCTGGATCAGCTGGGCCTCGATCGAGGCGTGCTGGTGATCTTCGACCGCAGGCCGGAGGCCGGGTCCAGCGAGGAGAGGACCCGGTTCGAGGAGGCGCGGACCGAGAAGGGCTACGCCGTGACGGTGCTGCGGGCCTGAGCGCCGGCGGGACCGCTCCGGCCCGTCACTCCCTCGACGAGTGATAATTTTACGCGGGTTCACGGAAGGGTAAATTTGTAAGCAACGTCCACAGCTTACAGGCGTTGCGGGAGGGCGCGGCGTGGGCCTTGGAAGGCGCCGCGGTGGACCTGCGCCGGAGCCAGCTCCTCGCGGGCCAAGGCGCGGACGGCGCGCCCGGACAGCGGGGCGGCGAGGAGCCGGCGAAGGCCGGGGCGCCGGGGAGCGATGGAGGCGCCGCCTGCTCGGCGGATCACGTGGCGGGGGGCGATCCCGTGACGACCGTCTGCGGCGACCAGACGACGGTCGGCGGGCGGGGCGGCGACGGGAACGCGTCGTACGGCAACGATGGGAACGACGGCCAGCCGACGCTCGGCGACAACCCGGCCGGCTTCGGGCTCGGCGGGGCGGGGGAGGGCGCCGTGGCGTGCACCCCTGGTCAGGTCGGTGCCCCCGGCGAGGACGGCGCGCACGGTGAGGGGGCGCGCTGGCCGGGGCGCATCACCGGCGAGGGATGGGAGGGGCGGCCGGGGAAGGACGGCACCGGCGGCAAGCGCGGGCAGGGCGGCGGAGGCGGGGGCGGGTCGCGCGGCGGCTCGCTCTACTGCGGCCTGAGCCCGAGCACGCCGAAGGGCGGCGCGTCGGGGGGCTCCGGCGGCGGCGGCGGGTGCGGCGGCCGGGGAGGCACGGGGGGCGGTCATGGAGGCGCCAGCATCGGGCTCCTGACGCTGAGCGGGGACGTGACGCTCTCGGCCACGTCGATCAAGACCGGCCGCGGGGGCGACGGCGGCGCCGGGGGTCTCGCGCAGCTCGGGGGGGCCGAGGGCACGGCGGGAGCTGGCGGGGCCAGCGTCGGGGGCTCCCACAGCGGATGCGACGGGGGCAAGGGCGGTCGGGGAGGCAACGGCGGATATGGCGGCGGGGGCCTCGGCGGACCGTCCATCGGGATCGCGCACTTCACCGGCCAGCTCATCGGCGGCGAAGGCGTCGCCATCACCACCGGCGAGCCTGGCAAGGGCGGCCCCGGCGGCAGCGACGCCGTGCCCGGCAGCGCCGGTGACCCCGGCGTGATGGCGCACACGCTCGATTTTCCTCAGTAGAAGAAGGATGCAGATCCCTGATCGGCGGCCCGCAGGGTCCGAATGGCCCCATCAAGAGCTGACGACGGCATTCTGCCCGCCCGGACTGGCCCCGCCGGGAGGCGCCGGCGGGGGCATTCCGGGCGCGGGGACCGCCGTCGGTTCTTCAGGACGGGGGACTCCCGGATCCGGAGCAGCCCCGCGGACCTGGAGGCCAGCGCTCGGAGCGGTCCGAACCCCCCCCGTCGGAAGCTGGAGCTGGGGCTCGGGGAGCTCCGAATGGGTACGTCGAGGTGCCGCGGCGGCGCTCGGAGAGCTCCGAACGGGTACGTCGGCCGATCGCCGGTGGGGGCATTCGGGGCCGGAGAGCGAGGGTGCCGACCGTCGGCGCGGGCATTCCGGGCGCGGCGCGGCGCCTGCGGACGTCGACGGGACCCTTCGCGCCGCCCGGAGCGCCGCCGGCGAAGAGCGACGGGGGGAGTCGGAGGAGCCGGAGCGCCCCGGGCAGCAACTTGCGGGGGCCTTCGGCGGCGGCGGGGCGAAATTCTGGGTGCTCGACGGGGGCGTTCAGAGCTGGCGCGGCACAACCCGAGGGTGCTCGACGGGGGGATTCTGAGCCGGCGGCGGGCAACCCGGGGCGCTCGACGGGGGGATTCTGAGCCGACGGAGCTGACGGCGGGCGGCGGATGGGGGCGCCTGTGCGGGCGACGGAGATCGCGCACGGTTCGCCGCGCTGGGAAGGTCAAGGGGCCCCGGCCGTCCGCGGCGCTGCTGGCCTGCTCCCCGTTCGCTACCGCAGCGCCTCGGCAGCGCTCTCCGCGAAGATGGCCTGGTCAAGCCAGCGACGAAGCGCCTCGAGGTCGGTGCAGGTCTTGATCTGCCGCTCCTGCTCCGCGCTGAGCTCGAGCTTCCGCAGCGTGAGCACGCGGCGCAGCGTCGCGCGGAGCGCCCGGCGCTCCCCCTTCCTGATGCCCCGGTCCTCGCCGAACTTGACGAGATCCTCGATCACCACGGGCTCGACGTCCGCCTGCTCCATCGCGCTCACCATCGATCTGTACCTCCCTCTCATCGCCGCCGCAACCACCGCCATGTGCCGCTCCGCCCAGCTCGCGTTCCGCGCCTTGAGCGCGGCAGGTCGACAGCCGGATCCCGGCCGGAATCGTCAGATTTTCGAGCGGAAATGGCCTCGCCGTGATTCGACTGTAAGACCTCGCCCATGCCCGTCGTGACGTAGGCCAGCGACCCCTCGACGCTGG
>CAYQYG010000019.1:0-40803 GCA_964421485.1 uncultured Polyangiaceae bacterium
GTCGCCGCCCGTGCCGGGGACGCCGCCCGCGCCGCCGTCGCCGCCGCCGCCGGTGCCGCCCGCGCCGCCGCCGCCCGTGCCGCAGAGCGGGGGGTAGAGGCAGCCGCTCGCGGGATCGCAGACGTCGCCGGTGCAGGGATCGCCGTCGAAGCAGTAGAGCTGCGGGCCGACGACGCAGACGCCGAACGCGCAGATCTCGGGGCCGGTGCAGGCGTTGCCGTCGCTGCAGGGGTCGGTGTTGAAATCGTGCACGCAGCCCTGCTGCGGATCGCACGCGTCGTCGGTGCAGGGGTTCTGGTCGCCGCAGCTCGGCATCGCGCCGCCCGCGCACGCGCCGCCCGCGCACGTGTCCCCCGCGGTGCACTCGTTACCGTCGTCGCAGGGCGCGCCGTCCGGCTGGCCGGCGCACGTGTCGAGCGCGAGGACCGCCTGCGTCATCAGCACGGGCGCGGCGCCGGGCAGGTCCTTGTTGTGCGACCAGAGCTGCCAGATCGTGTCGCCCCAGGCCTTGAGCTGGTTGAAGAACGGATCGGTCTGGACGACGTAGGCGTTCGGCTCGCCGGAGGGCGTGGGGCTCGGGAGCGTGCCGCCGCTGCCGTTGATCTCGTCGCGGAGGAACTCGACGTACTCGCGGCTCGTGGTCTGGTAGTAGAGCGCGACGACGAGCCGGTCGCCGCCGGGCGGGAGCGAGATCGAGACGTCGTCGTGGCCGCCCTCGTACTCGGCCGCCGTGAAGTAGCCGGGCGCGGCGGCGCCGCTCTCGTAGGGCTCCGCCATGCGGGCCGCGGCCTCGGCGATGCGGAAGCCCTTGGGCGGGATGCGGTTGTCCTTGAGGATCCCGCCCGCGAGCACGAAATGGAAGCTCGGGGCCTGGCCGGTGAAGACGTTGATCGTGTGCGCCTCGTAGACGAGCGCGTCGTCGTACGCCTCGTCCGGGCCGAGCGGCGGGCTCGCCGGTGAATACGACGCCGGCAGGCCCTTCAGCGTGCCGGCCGCCGCGTCGTAGGGGTTCACCTCGCGGAGGAGCGCCTGGCCCTGGTAGAGCCGGAGCGACGCGAACATGCGGCGGCCCTCGGGGTAGCCGGTGATCAGCTTGTGGCCGGTGTTGTTCTGGATGCGGAACGAGGCGGCGCCGGTCGCGGGATCGTAGGCGACGTTCGTGATCGTCGCCGCGGCGCCGAGCTGCTCGATCGCGCGGTTCGCGCCCGCGATCAGCGCCTGCGGGATCAGCTCGGTGCCCGCGGTGAGGTCGAGCGTGAGCGCGGCGGGCCCCTGGCCGAGCAGGTCCGCGTTCGTCTGATCGAAGTTCGGCGAGCCGGGCACGGTGCTCGCGAGGATCAGGGGGATGAGCGCGTTGCCGCCCGTGAGCTCGTGGGTGGGCACGCCGCTCGCGGGGTGCTCCTGGCTGTCCGTCGGGCGGAGCGGCGTGCCGCCCACGTCGCAGCCCCTGCCCACGCGATCGCGCATGTGGCAGTCCTGGCAGGTCGCGATCGCGTCGCCCGGGCGCGAGGTCTCGAAGTCGCCGGGCGCGAACGGCCCGAGGCCCGGCGAGCCGCCCGGCAGGCCGTAATCCGAGAGCATGAACTCGGAGAAGGTGCGCTCGATCGGGTAGTACGAGTGCGCGGGCTGCTGCTCGCTCGGCAGCTCGGTCACGCCGTCGCCCGGCTGCGCGCCGGCGAACGCGGCGTTGGCGAGCGCGGTGTTCGAGACGTCGTGGCACGTCGAGCAGAAGAGCTTGCTCTTGTGGTAGCGGCTGTAGAGCTTGGTGTGCGGCGGGATCGCGTCCGCGAACGGGCCGCGCTTCCGGTTCGCCGGGTCCGCGTAGTACTGGCCCGACGCGCTCTCGGTGTAGCCGGGGAACGTGCTGTGCCCTGACGCGTCGTAGAGCGGCTGACCGTTGAACTTCGAGAGGGTCGACGCCGCCGCCGCGTCCTCGGCGAGCGTCGCGTCCGCGAAGCCCTGCGCGGGCGTCATGCTCAGGCCGGATTCGTCCCAGTAGCCGGCCCAGTCGCTGCCCTCGCGCGCGCCCGAGTACGTGTCGGCGAAGAAGGGATCGTAGAGCCGGTGGCAGCTGTCGCAGAGCACGCCGTCGAAATCGGAGCCGATCATCTGGCTGCCGTTCGGCGGATCGGAGCGGCCCGCGACCCAGCCGCCGCTCAGGTGGCAGCGCTCGCAGAGGTCGGCCGCGTTCGGGCGGCCGAGCGCGAAGATCGAGTCCTGCGCGGCGACCGTCATCGCCGCCCAGAAGATCGGATCGCGCGCGGCCTGGGACATCATCGAGCCGCGCCAGGTGAACGCGGGCTCGATGCTGGAATCGTAGTCGGCGTGGCAGCTGAAGCAGCCCTGAGGGCTCTCGAAGAACATGGTCGCCGACGGCTGCGTGCCGGGCATGTGCACGAGCGGGTCGTCCTGGACCGGCAGCGGCGTCCACGCCCACGCGACGGCCGGCGCGCACGCGAGCGCCGCGGCGAGCAGGGGCGAGAGCCGGACGCGCCGCGGTCGGCGCCGCGGCGGCGTCTCCTCATCGCATGGCCCCGCCGCTCCTGCCCCTGATCCGTGGTCGATTCGCATCGCGCGGGGAGGATATCATCGACCCGGGCGCTCCCACATCCCTCGGAGGTGGCGCGGAGGTGAGGCGTTTGGTGTAGTCTCCGGGCAAGCTCCTCGTGATTGGTGAGACCCTCGACGGCAGGTACGAGATCCTCCGCAAGATCGGCGGGGGTGGCATGGGTGTGGTGTACGAGGCGCGCCACAAGGGCACGGGGCGTCGCGTCGCCGTCAAGCTGATCACGGGCGACTACGCGAAGAACCCGTCCGTGGTCGCGCGCTTCCACCGCGAGGCGCGCGCGTCGGGCGCGATCGAGACGCAGCACATCGCGCAGGTGCTTGACACCGGCGTCGATCCGGCGTCGAGCCTGCCGTACATGGTGATGGAGTACCTCGCCGGCGAGGACCTCGACCACGCCCTCCGGCGGGTCTCCGCGCTGCCGCCGGAGGTCGCGCTGCGCATCGCGGCGCAGGCGTGCGTGGGCCTGCAGAAGGCGCACGACGCGAGGGTCATCCACCGCGACATCAAGCCCGCGAACCTCTTCCTCGCGAAGCGCGAGGACGGCGAGCTGATCGTCAAGCTGCTCGACTTCGGGATCGCGAAGATCAAGATCGAGCGCGCGCAGCAGCTCGAGGCGAGCGGCCTGACCCGCACGGGCAACGTGCTCGGCTCGCCGCTCTACATGTCACCCGAGCAGGCGCGCGGGCACAAGGACATCGATCACCGCAGCGACATCTGGTCGCTCGGGATCGTGCTCTACCAGATGCTCTGCGGGCGGCGCCCGCACGACGACATCGAGGCGCTCGGCGAGCTGATCATCGCGATCTGCTCGGACCCGCCGCGCCCGGTGCAGGATTTCGCGCCCTGGGTGCCCGCGGAGGTCGCGGCGATCGTGCACGGCGCGCTGCTCTTCGATCCGGCGCTGCGCTACCAGAGCGCCGCGGAGATGCTCGACGCGATCCGCGCGCTGCTTCCGAACGGCCACGCGCTGAACGAGCGGATGCTGGTGGGGGTGAGCGACGCGGAGAAGCAGGTGTCCGCGCCCCGCTTCGAGGTGCGCGCCCAGAGCGGGCCGCACACCGTCATCCGCCCGAACGACCCCTCCGTCGCGGCCGGCGACGGCCTCGCGCCGACGGTCGCCGGCGCGCCGCTCGCGGACGTGCTGCCGCCCGGCGCGAGCCTGCCGCCTCCTGGCGCGAGCTTCCCGCCGCCCCCCGATCCGGCCGCGGCGACGCCCGGTCACGCGCCGTCCGGGTTCACGCCGCCCGCGGCGGTGGTCTCGGCCTCCGGCAGCGCGACCACGGGCGGCGCGGTCGCGAACGAGCTGCCGCAGGAGCCCGCGCCCGCGCCGCGCGCGGCCGGCGGCCTCGTCGCGCGCACCGCCCTGGCCCTCATCGCGAGCGCCGCCGTCGCGTACGGCGTGATGTTCGCGGTCACGAGGTCCGGCGACCAGGGCGCGCCGCCCGAAGGCGCCGGCGCGCCGCGGCCCTCCGCCGTGGTCAGCGCCGCGCCGCCCGTGTCCGCGGCCACGCAGCCGCCGGCGGCCCCGACGCCAGCGCCCATGCGCAAGGTGCGCCTCGTGGTGTTGCCGAGAGGGGTCACCGCCGAGGTCGACGGCGCGCCGGCCGCGGTGTGGGACGACATCATCGAGATCGTCGGCCCGCTCGGGAGCAAGCACCAGGTCCGCATCCGGAGCGGCGCGCGCGAGGCCACCGGCGAGGTCACGATCACCGAGGAGGGCCCGATGCCGCCGAAGCTCGAGCTCGACGCGAAGCCCGCGGGCGCGACGAGCGCGAAGCCCGCGGGCGCGACGAGCGCGAAGCCCGCGGGCGCGACGCCTGCGCCCTCACCGGCCGGGACCGCCAGGCCGCGGTGATCTCGCCGCCCCGCGGGCGACTCAGTCGGCCGCGGCCCGCTCGGACACCAGCCACATCTCGTGCACGAGCAGCTCCGCCTCCGTGAACCGCTGGAACTCGGGCGCCACGCGCACCGCGCGGAGATCCTCCGGCGCGCCCGAGATAGGCTCCTCCTTCACCACGCGCCACCCCGCCTCCTGGTGCAGCGCGCGGTATTCGGGCGCGCGCAGGCGGCTCTGGTAATGGAGGTCATTGTTGAGCCACGCCCATGCCGGCTCCGTGAAT
Source organism: uncultured Polyangiaceae bacterium (assembly GCA_964421485.1). GTDB lineage: Bacteria > Myxococcota_A > Polyangia > Polyangiales > Polyangiaceae > CAYQYG01. The sequence goes on from CAYQYG010000019.1 coordinate 4,690, forward strand.
GCTAGAAAGTTGTAGACGCCGACCGATCTGTCGAAGTGCGCGTAATGGTCCGAGAGATCGATCCAGTGGCTCATCATCGCGCCCGGGGCGCCGATCCGGCTGAAGCGCTGGAGGACCTCGCTGAGGACGTCCGGCGGGATGTGCTCGAGCGTGTTGTTCGAGATGAAGAGGTCGATCCCCTCGCCGCCCGGGTCGCCGAAGGTCCGCGCGTCGCCCACGGCGACCTGGACGTCAATCGCGCGGAGCAGCTCCGCGGCGTCTCCGTCTGCGCCGGCGAGCGGTGCGACGCGGGCGATTCGCTCCGGCAAGGCGCCATGGATGCGCCCGCGGTCGAGGAGGTCGAGCAGGACCCGCGCGGTCTCGCGGACGCGCGCCGCGTCGAGGTGCTTCACGTTGTCCAGGGTGATCACCCGCCGCGCGCCGAGCAGGAAGAGCGCGATCGGCGCGACTGGATACCACCCCGTGCCGAGCTCGAGCACGGCGCACCCCTCCGCGCCCCGCCCGGTCCGCGCCGCGCGGTGCTCGATGTGCCGCACCACGCGATTCCACTTCGTCTGGGCCGTGCGCTCGTCGAGCTGGAGCGTCCCGGTCAGCCGTCGCTGCATGAATTCATTGATCTGAGCCGCCCGCGGCATCCGTGAGATCAGCCCCTGCGCTGCCGCCTTGAGTATCCACCGCGCCACGGCCGGCATTGTGTCAGCTCGCCCGCGCCCCGGCCACCGAAAGTGGCCACGGACACGGAATTGGCCGCGGACACGGAAGCGGCCACGGACGCGGACACGGAAGCGGCCGCGGACACCCCGCAACCCGTGTATTCTCGCGCCCATGACTACGTCCCGGCCCCAACCCGACTATTCCTTCCTCGCCGGCTTCGACGGCGACTGGCGCGACACCTGGTGGAACGCGGATTTCCTCGATCTCATGGCGACGCGCTGGCGGCTCCACGAGGTCCGGCGCGCGCTCGACGTCGGCTGCGGCGTCGGCCACTGGGGACGCACGCTGCTCCCCCGGCTCGCGCCTGACGCGACGCTCACCGGCGTCGACCGGGAGGCGGCGTTCATCGAGCGGGCCTCGGAGGCGGCGCGCGGCCTCGGCCTCGCCGAGCGCACGCGGTATCTCGCGTCGGCGGTCGAGGCGCTGCCGTTCGACGACGCGTCGTTCGATCTCGTCACCTGCCAGACGGTGCTGATCCACGTGGCCGACGTGGACGCGGCGCTCCGCGAGATGGTCCGCGTCCTCCGCCCCGGCGGCCTCGTGGCCGTGGCGGAGCCGAGCAACCTCGGCGAGTCGATGGCGTTCCTGCGCGGCCGCCCGTCGCCCTCGTTCGCGGAGATCCTGGCGCTGATCGATTTCCAGCACACGTGCGAGCAAGGGAAGCGCGCCCTCGGCCGGGGCGACTCGTCGGTGGGAGATCTCCTGCCGGCCCATTTCTCCCGCGCTGGCCTCGCCGACATCGCCGTCTATCAATCCGACAAGTGCGCCTGGCTGCTGCCTCCGTATGCGACGCGCGATCAGGCGATCGACGCGCGCCAGCTCCTCATGTGGATCGACGCCGGCCTCTGGATGGGCGGCGGCGGGACGCGCGAGGAGACCGAGCGGCTCTACCTCGCCGGCGGCGGCGACCCGGCGGAGCTCGACGCGCTCTGGGACCTTGCGATGCGCCGCGAGCAGCTCTTCAAGGAGGCGATCGTCCGCCGGGAGTACTCCGGAGGCCGCGCGGTCACCTGCTATCTCGTGTCGGGCCGCAAGGCGGGCGGCGAATAGCGGATCACCCGTCGCGGAGCGCCCACGCAGGCGCGTGCCTGAAAACGCGCACAGGTGGGACCATGTCAGCCGCCGGGGCGGGGCGCGGGCGCTTGACTTTCTCCATATTGATCTTTCTACTCCCGGAGTGCTCGCCTCCCCCCCTTCCGGATTGTTTATTCGTTGTCGTCCCGCAGCGACGTAAGGAGCTAGATCATGTCAGAGGAGCAACGCTCGACCCCTGCAGCCCGGCCGATGAGCCCGGCGGACGCGACCCGTCGCCTCTGGGAGATGGGACTCGCGTACGTGTATTCTCAGGCCCTCTTCGCCGCGATCGAGCTCGGCGTCTTCGACGCCCTGGGCCGTGGCCCCGTCACGCCCGACGAGCTGGCCCGGCAGCTCCGGATCCATCCAGATGGATGCCGGCGCCTGCTGGTGGCGCTCCGCCAGGCGGGCCTGGTGGAGCGTGACCGGGGCGCCTATGTCAACTCCGCGCTCGGAGCCTACCTGACGAGCGACTCGCCGTATCCCCTGCATGGCGTCGCCATGATGGGCGGCCCGTTTTATCGTATGCTCGAATACCTTCCCGATGCGCTTCGCGAGTACGGCCCCCGCTGGCAGCAGGCCCTCGGGACGACGGCCGAGGAGACGTTCGTGGCCCTCTACGAGGATCCCGTGCGCCTGCGGCGCTTCGCCCAGTTCATGGACTCCTCCAGCATTCTGCAGGGGCAGGAGATCGCCCGGAGCCTCGACTTCACCCCCTACCAATGCCTGCTCGACGTGGCCGGCGGCCCCGGGGGCATCTCGATCGCGATCGGGCGCCAGCACCCGCACCTCCGCGGCGTCATCATGGATGTGCCGGCGGTGTGCCAGGTCGCCGAGGAGCGGATCGCCGCCGCGGGCCTCGCGGGCCGCTTCACGGCCACCGCGGCCGACCTGTTCCAGGGGCCATACCCCTCCGGCGCCGACGTCATCACGCTGGGCTGGATCCTCCATGACTGGAATGAGGATAACTGCCGGACGATCCTGCGTCATTGCTTTGCAGCCTTGCCCTCCGGCGGCACGCTGCTGGTGGTCGAGCGGGTGCTCGACGAGGACCACTCGGCCCCCCGGTTGACGGCGGCGCTCGATCTCTACATGCTCGCCATGTGCGAACCTGGAGCCCGGGAGCGCACGGAGTCGGAGTACCGAGGGCTGCTGGCAGACGTCGGATTCCGCGACGTGCAGGTGATGAGGCTGGAGACGACGCGGGACCTCATCGTGGCCAGGAAGCCATAGGCCTGGACGACCGGCGACCGCGCGGGCGGTCGCCGGGCGGGGCTCGCCGGTGAGCGCTCGAGGAGGCGTGATGACGCAGGGTGACGACGGGTTCTTTGGACTCTGGGAAGGGATGCTCGCGACCGCCGGCATGGACGGCTTCTTCAGGGACCTCTCCCCCGCCTGGGAGCGCGTCCTGGGCTGGTCCTCCGACGAGCTCCGGGCCAGGCCCTTCATCGATCTCGTCCACCCGGACGACCGCGAAGCCACCCTCGCCGCGGCGGCGAAGCTCTTCCAGGGCCATGTCGCCATTCGTCTGGAGAACCGGTACGTGTGCAAGGACGGCTCCTACAGGTGGCTCCTGTGGACCGGCCGCGTGGACATGAGCGCGCCGCCCGCGGAGCGCCTCGTCTACGCCACGGCCACCGACGTCACGGAGCACGTCGAGACCCGGCGCCGGCTCGAGGCCGCGCTCGCGGAGGCCCGGAGCTTCCGGTGCCTGCTGGACGCGACCTCGGACTTCGTGGGCATGGCCGATCTCACGGGGACGCTGACCTACCTGAACCCGGCCGGGCGGCGGATGGTGGGGAGGGGAGACGAGGACCCCCGCGGGACGTCGATCCCGCTCTACCACCCCTCCGCTTATGCGGAGCACCTGGTGCGCGAGGCGGTCCCGTACGCGCACGCGCACGGCACCTGGAGCGGCGAAGGGGAGCTCGCCAGGCGCGACGGCACCAATGTCCCGATCAGCCAGGTCGTGGTCTCTCTGCGCGACGCCTCGGGGCGCATCTACGGGGCCGGCGCCATCATCCGCGATATCAGCCGGTCGAAGGAGCTGGAGGCGGAGCTCCGCGAGCAGAAGGACCGCCTCCTCGCGATGTCCACGCCGCTCATCCCCATCACTCGCGAGATCATGGTCATGCCGCTGATCGGGCAGGTGGACACCGAGCGCGCCGACCAGGTGATGGGAGCCGCGCTCGCCGGCGTCCAGGCCAGCGGCGCGCAGGTGGTGATCCTCGACCTCACCGGGCTCGCGGTGGTGGATTCGCAGGTCGCCGCGGCGCTGGTGCGCGCCGCGCGCGCCCTGCGCCTGCTCGGCGCGCGCACCATGCTGACCGGCATGCAGCCGGCCGTGGCCCAGACCCTCGTCGCGCTGGGCCTCGACCTCGAGGGCATCGCCGCGCACGGCACGCTGCAGAGCGCGATCGCCGCCGCCCTGCGCGGCGTCGCGCCCCCGTCTCCCGCGCCGCGCCGGACCTGAAGGCGCGCGATCCGCCGGCGCGGCCGCCGCGCGCTCAGCCGCCGAGCGAGGTCAGGTCCGCGGCGATACCGGGGAGCAACGCCCCCGCCTCGGTGAAGAGATCGCAGTTCCATCTGGCTGGTCTGGTAGACCAGCGCATAGATCTCCGACGTCTTCTCGAAGAGCTCATCATAGCTCGGCACGCCGATGCGCACGTACGTGAAGCTCGGCTTCTTGCCGTCCTTCGGCTCGGCGAACGTGCTCAACCGGGGCGACGTCAATGATGGCTCGACCGCTCGGCGCGCTCGTGCAGCGCCATTGCGTGCACATACCGGCCCGGAGTCATTTTCGCGGCGCGCTGCTCCGGAAAATCTCTCTTGTCGACCTCCTCGCTCACGAGCACGGGGGCTCGATCGGGTCCACGACCCTTTCGCCCGCGGCGGCGCGCCGCCCGTCCCGCTGAATCTTTGCAGTGACGCGGGCATTCCCTGGGCGACAGCGTCCCAATTCCCCGATGGCCTAGCCTCCGTCCGGGAAAGCCACGAGGGTTGATTGTCGTCAAGTTACGGCACCAAAGAGTGGACTAACATGCTGCCTGACCGAGCGGACAGCCCGGTCGGACTCGGAGGTGAACGGGCCCGATGCAGCACTCGACCGCACCTTCCAGCGGGAGCGGCCTGCCCCTGCAACTGGAGACGGACGCCTCCGCGGACCGACCGCTCGGCGAAGGCGCAGGTCGGACCGAGCACGGCGCCGTGGAGCGGATCCTCGCCGCCACGGAGGAGTGCTTTCACCGCACGGGGTATGCCGGCGCTTCGATTCGAGAGATCGCGGAGCGAGCGGGCGTGTCGAAGAGCCTCGTCCTCTACCACTTCGTCACGAAAGAGCGCCTGTTCGCCGAATTTCAGCTCCGCATCTATCAGCGGCTCGCGCGCGGCGTGCTGGCCGCCGCCGAGGCCCACCGCGGGACGCCCGCGGAGCGCGCGCTGTTCGCGCTCGACTCGCTGATGGCGGCGATCCGACAGCGCAACGACCTCGCCGTGCACGCCGTCTTGAGCGCTCGTGCGCTCTCGGACGAGAAGCTCGCTCCTGACATGCGGCACATGCGGCGTGCGCTGCGCGCGCTGCTCTACCGGACGGTGGAGCAGCTCTTCGGGGCGGACATCACGTCCTTGCCCCTGGACGTCGAGGCGACCGCCGACCTGCTCTGGGCCGTCCTCACCGGGCTCGCATTCGAGGCGGCGCTGGACGATTCGGCCGAGCAGCTCGAGCGCGGGTTCTCGAGCCTCCGCTCGATCATCGCTCTGGCCCTGCGCCCTGCGGCCCCGGCGGTCCCGCCCCCGGCGCGCTGCCCGTCCACGGCATCGTCCGCCCCACGCCAGCGGCGAAAGGTTCGAAGGAGCGAATCATGAGCACGACTCCGCGCATTGCCGGAATCGACCTCGGGAAGGCCGCCGCCAAGCTCGTGGTGGCCTCGATCTCTTCGCGCGCCCCGCGAGGGCTGACAGTGGACGCGGCGGAGGTGATCGCGCATGACGGCCGCCCGCTCGAGGCCTTCAGCGACCTGTACCGGCGGCTCGATCTCGCCGGCTGCGCCGCGCTCGGAATCACCGGCCTCCACGCCGACGCGGTGGTGGCGCCCGCGCTGAGCAGCTTGCCGGAGGACGCCTGCCTCGAGGCCGGGCTCGGGCTCCGGCCCGAGCTCGACGGACCTCTGAACGTGGTCAGCGTCGGCGCGCGCGGCTATGCGGTCCTCGCGCGGGACGCCTCCGGCCGCGTGCAGTACGTCGAGAACGACAAGTGCTCGTCGGGCACGGGCGAGACCATGATCAAGACGGCCGCGCGCTTCGGGCTCGAGCTCGCGCAGGCCGATCGGGCGGCCCGCGGCGCGACGGGGGCGATCCCGATCACCGCTCGCTGCTCGGTCTTCGCCAAGAGCGAGATGACTCATTATGGCAATCAGGGCGAGCCGGTCGATCGCCTGTTTCGCGGCTACTTCGAGTCGGTTGCCCGCTACGTCGCCGCGCTCGTCGCCCGCGTGCGCGTGAGAGGTCCGGTGATCCTCGTCGGCGGCGGCAGCCGGCTCGGGACGCTGCGCGATTGCCTCGAAGCGCAGCTCGAGTGCGAGGTCCGTGTGCCCGACGAGGCCCTGTTCTTCGAAGCGCTCGGCGCCGCCGCCCTGGCCGCCGACCACGTCAGATCGGCTGCCATGAGGGCGTTGCCGCCGAGCCCCGACGCGCTGCTCCGCCCGAAGCGGCGGCGCATCGAGACGCTCGAACCGGCGCACAGATGGTCCAGTCGCGTCGCGCGGCTGGAGGCGATCCCCGTGCCCGAGGGCGCGGCCGAGGCGCCCTGCATCCTCGGGCTCGACCTCGGCTCGACGGGCAGCAAGGCGGTCCTCACGTCGATAGAGACCGGCGAGATGGTCTTCGACGCCTACGACCGCACGCGCGGCAACCCGGTCGAGGCCGCGCAGCGGCTCGTGCGCAGCGTCCTCGGGCGCGTGCGCGCGGACGTGCGGGCCGTCGGCGTCACGGGCTCGGGGCGCGAGGCGGTGGCGACCGTGCTCCGCGCCGCGCTCGGCGAGAGCGAGGAGCGCGTCGTCGTCCAGAACGAGATCGTGGCCCACGCGACGGCGGCCATCCGTTGCGATGAGGAGAACGGCAAGAGCCTGAGCGTCATCGAGATCGGCGGACAGGACGCCAAGTTCATCCAGATCGCCGGCGGGCATATCGTCGAGAGCGACATGAACAAGGCGTGCAGCGCGGGCACGGGCTCTTTCCTCGAGGAGCAGGCGGCGCTCTACGGCGTGCACGACATCGAGGAGTTCACGCGGCTCGCGCAGCAGTCGACGTCCCCGCCCGACCTCGGCCAGATGTGCACCGTGTTCGTGGCAGACGCCGCCGCGGAGGCTCACGCCGAGGGCTTTTCCATCGCCGATCTCTTCGCCGGCTTCCAGTACTCCGTCATTCACAACTACCTGAACCGCGTCATGGGGCAGCGCAGCCTCGGCGCGCGCGTGTTCTTCCAGGGAAAACCCGCCACTGGACCGTCCCTCGCATGGACGCTCGCCGCCGTGAGCGGGCGCGACGTGGTGGTGCCCCCGAACCCCGGGGCGATGGGCGCGTGGGGGATCGGGCTCCTGGCGCGCTCCGAGCTGGGGAGCGAGCTGCTCATGCAGGCGCCCTCCCTCGATCTCGGGCGCGTGCTCGACGCGAGGGTCGTGGCGAAGAGCGACTTCCATTGTGAAGACAAGCGCTGCGCGACGCTGTGCCGTATCGAGCGGGCCATGGTGGACGTGGGCGGCGCCAGGCAGACCGTGCTGTCGGGCGGCGCGTGCCCCAAGTTCGAGATCGCCGCCGCCGGGAAGAAGCACAAGCTCCCCCGGGACGCGCCGAGCGCCTTTGACGAGCGCCAGGCGCTCCTCGAGCCGTATCTCGAGGCTTCGCGGGGGTCGCGGGTGATCGGCGTGCCCGAAGCGGGCTCGCTCGTCGGCTGGTTGCCCTGGGCCGTGACCCTCCTGCGCGAGCTGGGGCTCGGCGTGCGCGTCCTGCGCGCCGACGCCAAGACGCTGTCCCGGGGCGAGGAGCTCTGTTATGCATACGACGCCTGTGCACCCACGAAGGTGGCGCACGGCATCGTGCGCGGGGAGGTCGATGCGCTGTTCTTCCCGCGCCTCTTGGACGTCGGCGATCGAGACGGGTCACCGGGGAGGACCTGCGCCTCGGAGCAGGCGATGCCCCTCCTGGTCGAGCGGGCGCTGCGCGCGCGCGGCCTTGACGTCGATGTCGTCATGCCGGCGATCTCGCTCGCGTCGCGGGTCGTGACCCCCGCGCTCCTCCTCGAGCTGGCGAACGCGGCCAGGCGGCTCGGCGCCGACCCGGCTCGCGTCGGCGCGGCCGCGCACCGGGCCGCCGAGGCGCAGGCGAGCTACGAGCGCGAGCTCGCCGCGATAGGGCGCCGGACGCTCGCGTACGGGCGCGCCCGGGAGATTCCAATCGTCCTCGTCTGCGGCGCGCTCCACGTGCTCTTCGACCGCACGATCAACGCGGGGATCCCGAACATCCTGCGCCAGAACGGCACGCTGCCGCTGCCCGCGGACTGTTACCCCGTTCCGGAGCGCGTCGACCGGCTGGACCGCATCGAGTGGGCCGACGCCCGGCGCGCCCTGCGCGCCTCGCTCGCCGCCCGCGAGGCGGGCGATCTCTACCCGCTCCTCCTCACGGCCTTCGGCTGCGGTCCAGCGTCGTTCGTCGAGCAGATCTTCGATTCCCTGATGCGCGATTATCCGCACACCATCCTGGAGAGCGACGGCCACGGAGGGACCGCGGGCTTCGTCACGCGGATCCAGTCATTCCTCCACGGCGTGCGCCAGTACGGTCGCCGCCCGTCGCCGGCCCCGGCGAGGCGGCTCGCGCTGCTCCAGCCCATCGAGCCGCGCCCGCTTCAGGAGGAGCGCGACTCGCGGCTGATCACGTTCCCGGTGGCGGATCGGCTCGGCGCGCTGGTCGCGGCGGCCCTCCGGTCGCTCGGGTATGACGCCGTCGCGGCGGGGCCCAACACCCCCGAGACGTTCGCGCTCGGGCGCCGCGATTGCTCTGGGAAGGAGTGCTTGCCTTACCAGCTCGTCTGGGGCGCGTTCCGCAAGGAGCTCGAAGACGGGTCCACGGGCAAGCGCAAGGTGCTCGTGCAATCGAGCGGCCAGGGGGCGTGCCGCAACTGCATGTTCTCCATCAAGGACCGGATCTCGATCGAGCACCTGGGCCTCGGCGACCGCGCGGACATCCGCCACTTCGGCGCCGAGAACGACGGCCGCGCGGCCTTCATGACCCGCTTCTGGGGTGCCACGCTGGCCTGGGACGTCCTGTACCAGCTCGCCTCGTACCATTGGGCCGCCGACGGCGATCGCGGGCGCGTCGACGCGATCCACACCCACTACCAGGACGCCCTCGCCGCCCTCGTCGAGGAGCCGCAGGCGCGCGGAGTCCGCTCCCTGCTCGGGGCGCCGAAGTACTGGAATCGAATGATCGATCTCGTCGAGCTGGCGTCGCGGGAGTTCGCCGGCATCGACGGCGAGGGGCGCCACGACGGGCTGCGCACCGTCCTCCTGAGCGGGGACATCTACGTCCGCCTCGATGAATTCGCCAACGACGGCCTCATTCGCGCGCTCGGCGACCGGGGCCTGCGCGTGCTCGTGGAGCCGGCGAACGTGTTCGTGCAATACCTGAACGTGGAGCGCTCCGCGGAGCTGCTCGGGCTCCCGACGGGGCTCGTCGAGTGCGCCGTGAACGGCGCGCTGATGCGGCGCATGCGGCGCGCCATGTACGAGCGCGTGCGGCTCCTGCACCCGTGGCTGCCCATGCCGGACGTGCGCGATATGCTCAGGGCTGGACGTCCGGTCCTGGACCGACACCCGCTCGGGGAGGCGCCCGTCACGGTCGGCAGCGTGCTCCATGCGTGGCAGTCGGGGATCTGCGACGGCGTGGTCCTGGCGAGCCCGTGGGGGTGCGGGCCGGCGCTGCTGTCCGAGGGCCTCTTGCGTCACGAGCGCGAGATACCGATGCTCTTCCTCTATTGCGACGGATCTCCGATGGACGAGCGCCGGCTGAGCGCATTTGCTTCCCGGATCCACCGGAGCGCGCCTCGCGCGGCCCCCCGCGCGGCGGCCCGGGCACCCCGCGGGGCGGCCGGCTCCGCTGCGCCACGCCCTTCGCACTAGGGAGCATCGCCACGCCATGCGCAACGCCCACATCATCGGAGTTGGAATGGTGCGGTTCGGCAAGATGCCGGATCGCGGCATCAAGAGCCTCGCGGCCGAAGCGCTCGATCTCGCGCTCCGTGACGGGGGGGTCGACCGCTCCAGCGTGCAGGCCGTGTGGTTCGCGAACAGCGCCTGGGGGGCGAACGGCGGACAGGATTGCATCCGGGGAGAGGTCGCCCTGCGGCCGGCGGGCATCGAGGGCGTGCCCATCGTGAACGTGGAGAACGCGTGCGCCGGGGGCGCGACCGCTCTGCACGGCGCCTGGCTGGCGATCGAGAGCGGCGCGTACGATTGCGTGCTGGCGATCGGCGTCGAGAAGCTCCACCAGCGGGACAAGCTCCGCACGTTCGCGAACTTCCTCGGCGGGCTGGACGTCGAGGGTCTTCCGGCCCTCTTCGAGCGTGGGCAAGAGCTCCAGGCCTTGAGCGCCGGCGACGTGCCGCCCGGATGGTACGAGCGCCGCCCGCCCCGCCGGGGCGGCTCCTCCCACCAGGCGCGCGCGCCGCTCGACCAGATCCGGGCGCTGCCGGCCCTGCTCAAGGATGTCGTCGTCATCACCGATCACTATCGCCTCGACATCCGGGCGCTCGCCGACCAGGCCGCTCGGGGATGGGTGCGGTCGGCGCTGAAGGGCCGCGGCGGGGGCGGACGCGCGGGGCGCAGTCCGTTCATGGACCTGTACGCGGTGGCGGCGCGGCGCCACATGCAGCGCTACGGGAGCACGGAGCGACAGCTCGCCGTCATCGCGTCGAAGAATCATCGCCACGGGGCGTTGAATCCCCTGGCGCAGCTCGGCAGGCCGCTCACCCCGGAGGAGGTCCTCGCCGACGATCCCGTCGCTTACCCGCTGACGCGCGCCATGTGCGCTCCGGTCGGCGACGGGGCAGCCGCCGCGCTCGTGTGCTCCGAGCAATTCGCGCGCAGCCATGGGGCCGGCCGCGCCGTGAAGATCCGCGCGTCGGTCCTCGTGTCGGGTCGCTCCCCGGGCGATGGGCGGGAGGGCATCGGCGCGCGCGCGAGCCGGATGGCCTACGATCGGGCCTCGATCGGTCCCGAGGCGATCCACGTCGCGGAGGTGCACGACGCCACGGCGTTCGGAGAGCTCCACCAGGCGGAGGCGCTCGGGCTCTGCCCCGAAGGGATGGGCGGGGTATTCGCGGAGTCCGGCGCGACGGCGCTCGGCGGCAGGATCCCGCTCAACACGAGCGGCGGCCTCGAGTCGAGGGGCCATCCGATCGCCGCGTCGGGGCTCGCGCAGATCAACGAAGTGGTCACGCAGCTCCGAGGCGAGGCCGGGGCGCGCCAGGTCGGGGGCGCGCGCATCGGCATGACCCAGAATGGCGGCGGGTTCCTCGGCGAGGAGGAGGCGGCGATGGGCATCCACATCCTGGAGGCTCGAGATCGATGAGCACGATCGGGGCAGCGCATTCGAACGACCGCTGGGCCGCCGCGTGGCGCCGGCTCGGCGCGGACATGGCGGTCGGCCGGGCCCTGTGGCGGACGATCCGCGCGGAGATCGCCGAGGGCACGCTCGGAGCGACGCTCGAGCGCTCCCTGCGCGCCCGCACGCTCGCGTTCGCGTCCGAGCCCACGTTCGGGGAGCTCCTGGCCCGCCGGGCCGCGGAGGACCCGAACCGCGAATTCCTCCGGTTCGAGGACCAGCGCATCCGCCTCGGGGAGCTCGACGCCCGCGTCAACGCCGTCGCCGCAGGGCTCGCACGGCTCGCCGAGCCGGGGCACAACGTGGCCTTGATGAGCCCGAACTGCCCCGCGTTCATCGAGGCGTTCTTCGCCATCCAGAAGCTCGGGCTCGGCGCCGTGCCCGTGAACGCCGCGCTCGTGGGCGACGGGCTCGTCCATGCCCTCGCCGACTCGCAGTCGCGGGTGGCGATCGTCCATCGCGATCTTTTGCCGCGCGTCCTGTCTGTGCGGGAGCGCCTGCCGGAGCTGCGCCACGTCGTGGTCATCACCGAGGGTGCGGCGGGCGCGCCCGACGGGATGGAAGCGCTCGAGTCGTGGCGAGATGAATTCGGCGGCGCTCGTGCCCCCGCGCCGCCCTCGAACCGCGACGCCGTCGCGCTGATCATGTACACCTCGGGCACCACGGGGGCGGCGAAGGGGGTCGTGTACCGCTATCGCGACTCCAACACCAAGCGGCTCCGCCTCCTGTCCCACCTGCTCTACGAGCCGACGGACGTCCTCTACACCTGCCTGCCCCTGTTTCATGCGAACGCGCTCCTCCTGACCACCGTGCAGGCCTTGAACGCCGGCGCCCGCGTCGCGCTCTCCCGCCAGTTCAGCGCGAGCCGCTTCTGGTCCGACGTCGCGCGGCTCGGCGGCACCACGTTCAATGCCCTGGGGGCGATGATCCCGATCCTGCTCAAGCAACCGCCGAGCCCCCGGGATCGGGCGCATTCGGTGCGGTTCGTCGTGAGCGCGGCCTGCCCCGCCGCCGCCTGGCGTCCATTCGAAGAGCGGTTCGGCGTGCGCTTGATCGAGGCGTACGGAGCCGTCGACGGCGGGGGGTTCATCACGCTGAACCTCGGGAGCGGCCCGGTCGGGTCCATCGGCAGGCCCCTCGGCGGGAAGTACAAGCTCGTCGACGAGGAGGGGAAGGAGGTGCCGCCCGGCGTCCCCGGCGAGCTCTGGGTGTGGACCGGCAAGAGCGGCCACGGGAGCGTGGAGTATTATCGCGACCGGAGAGCGACGGACCACAAGGTCCGCGACGGCTGGATCCGCACGGGCGACGTCCTGCAGAGGGATGAGCGCGGGTTCCTGTACTTCGTGTGCCGCCGGACCGACTCCATGCGCCGTCGCGGGGAGAACGTCTCCGCCCACGAGGTCGAGAGCGCGATCGCGGCTCATCCCGACGTGCTCGAGTGTGCCGCGTTCGGGATACCATCGGACCTCGGCGAGGACGACATCATGGCCGTGGTCGTCCCCATCGACGGGCGGCGCCTCGATCCTCGCGAGCTGCGCGGCTCCCTCGACGGCCGGCTCGCGCGCCACGCCTGGCCCAGGTACATCGAGATCGCCGATGACCTGCCCAAGACCGAGACGCACCGCGCGAAGAAAGACGTGCTCAAGAGGCGGGGCGTCACGGAGCGCACCTGGGACGCTGAAAAGGAGGGTTTGCGATGAGGATCGCCGTCACGGGCGCCTCGGGGTATCTCGGTCAACTGCTCGTCGAGCGCCTCGTCCGCGAGCGCATTCCGGATGAGCTCGTCGGCGTCGATATCGCGCCGTCGTCCCTGCCCGCGAGCCAGCTGCGCTACAGGCGGCGGGACGTGCGCGATCCGGACATCGCGCGAGACCTCGCCGGGGCGGACGTCGTCGTGCACCTCGCGTTCGTCGTGGAGACGCTCCGCGATCGCAAGCTCATGTACGACGTCAACCTCGGGGGCTCGCGCAACGTGCTCCGCGCCTGCGAGCAGGCGCGCGTGCCGGCCCTCGTCGTCGCGAGCAGCGTGGCCGCGTACGGCGTGCAGCACGATCGGGTGATCACCGAGTCGACGCCCCTGCTCGGGGACTCGCGGAGCTTCTATGCTCACACCAAGCGTCTGGTCGAGGAGGAGATCGACACGTTCGAGGAGCGCAATCCGGCGACCCGCGTGGTCCGGATGCGGCCGTCGATCATCCTCGGCCCCCGGTGTAACACCTGGGCCCTGCCCGCGATGTCCGCCGTCGGGCTGCTCGACACCCCGAGGGGCATGCGGTTGCCGATCATCCACGAGGACGACGTGGTCGAGGCGTTCGTCCTGGCGATCACGAGGCCGGTGAGCGGGCCGATGCTGGTCGCCCACCGCGAGTCTCCGGGCGTGAGGGACCTCGCGCGGATGATCGGGAAGAGGCCCGCGCGCATTCCGGCGGGCATCCTGCTACGGCTCGCCGATCGCGCCTTCGAGCTCGGGTTGACCCGCATGTCGAGCGACTGGTTGCTGCTGTCCACGGAGAACGAGTTTCGATTCGACCCGACCGCGACCGAGCGGAGGCTCGGCTGGAAACCGCGCTACGCGCCGGAGGACGCGTTCGCGGCCGTGATGGCGAACGTCGATCGCCTGCCCGCGTCGGCGCGCCTCGCGCCCGCGATCACCGATCGCCTCGAAGGAACACGTTATTCATTGCACGCGCCGTGAGGAGGTCCCTGTGAAGCAGTTCGACGCGGAAGCTCATGCCGCCTGCATCGAGGTGAGCTTCGATCAAATGTACCCGGTCTTCGCCGCGCTCCGCAGGCACAGGCCGCGGCTCGTGGCCGATTACGAGCGGATCCTGCGCGAGGCCCGCCGCTTCCGGCGGGAGGTCATCGAGCCGAACGCCCTCGCGATCGAGCGGCAGATCATGCGCGATCCGACCTGGGTGGCGGAGGACGCGCTGCGCGCCGCGGCGCGCTACGGCTGGTTCTCGATGATGATCCCGAAGATGTTCGGCGGTCAGGGCCTCAGCTTCGGCGCCATGATGGTCGGCATCGAGGAGATGGCGGCCGGGTGCCTGGGCCTCGCCAACCTCTTTGCGGTGCACGGCCTCGCCGTCTCCACCGTGGCCGCCACGGGGGACGTCCAGGGGATGGAGAAGGTGTCGCGGCTGCTCGCCGAGAGCGAGAAGCAAGGCTGCCCCGCCCTGCTCTCCACGGCCATCACCGAGCCGGGCGCCGGGAGCGACGTGGAGGACGTCGACCTCCTGCCCGGGGCGCGCCTCCAGTGCGAGGCCACCCCGGTGCGAGGCGGCTACAGGCTGAACGGCCGGAAGGTCTTCATCAGCAATGGCAGCATCGCGCGGATCCATGTCGTCATCATGCCCACGGATCGCAGGAGGCCGGTCGACACCACCTTCGCCTTCCTCGTCGAGACCGGCACGCCCGGGCTCCGCATCGGGCGGGTGGAGCGAAAGATGGGCCAGAAGGCGTGCCCGGCGGCCGAGCTCGTCTTCGAGGACTGCTTCGTCCCCGAATCGAGCCGGCTGCACTCGAAGCCGTTGCCGGGCCGGCGCATCGAGCTGGTGCTCGGCGCGACGCGCGGCGGCGTCGCCGTGTTCGGCGCCGGGGTGGCGCGCGGCGCGTACGAGCGGGCGCTCGCCTACGCCAGGACCCACGCGCTCGGGGGCCGCTGGCTCATCGACCAGCAGTGGGTGCAGATGCGGCTCTCCGACATGCTGCGCAACGTGATGCTGGCGCGGGCCTCCTACGTGGACGCGATGCTCTCGAACGAGCTCTTCGGGCTCTCGGCGCTCGCGTCGTCGGGGACGGCGAACGAGATCAGCCGCCTGCTCCCCCAGGCGCTGTTCGACGCGAGGGCCGTGCGGCGCGTGGTCGTCTCGCGCCGCACGCAGCAGATGCTTCAATCGTCCATCGAGGGGCTCCCGACCTACCAGGTGGACACGGCCTCGGCCTTCGGCGCGGCCTCCAAGGTGAGCGCGACCGATCTCGGCATCGAGAGCTGCCACATGGCGCTCGACATCATGGGCGCCGATGGATTGCGTCACGATCAGGGCGTCGAGAAGCTGTATCGCGACGCCAAGCTCCTCCAGATCTACGAGGGGACGAACCAGATCAACCGGATCGAGCTCTACAAGCGAGGGGTGAACCGCGCCGCGACCCACGCGGCGAAACGCCCGGAGCCCGCCCTCGAGCGCTCCGCCGAGAGCCTGGCCGCCGAGCCGCAACCGAGCACGTGAGAGGTGGATCATGGAACTGGATCATGACCTCGATCTCATCCGGCAGAACGTGGGGCGCTTCGCCGACGAGGTGATCGTCCCTGCGCGTGAAGCATTGAATCACCACCCCGACAGGCCGCTGCCCGACCGCGTGCTGCCCGGCCTCCTCGAGCTGGGCCTGCTCGAGCTCGACACGCGCGACGCGGCCGGCATAGCGATGCTCGCCGCGGCCCTCGAGGTGCTCGCCCGGGCGGCCGCGGCCCCTGCGGCGCTGCTCTTCGCGCACGCCCTGGGGCTCGAGATCGTTCGTGAGAGCGGCTGCCCTAACGGCGCGGGGCGCCGGCTGGCCGACGGCGGTCGCGCGCCGCTCGTCGCCTACCCGGCCTATGCGGAGCCCGGCGTGCTCGACAGGGCAGTGCGCTGCCGTCACGCGTCGAACGCCCTGACGCTCGACGGGACCGCTCGCTTCGTCGTGAATGCCCCGATCGCGGACTGGATCGTGCTCCCCGTCTCGGACGCGGAGTCGGGCGGCGCCGCGCTCGTCCTCGTGGAGAAGGGCGTCCCCGGCGTCGTGGTCGGCGACCCGCTGCTCACGCTCGGCATGCGGGGCTGCCCGACCGCCGACGTGACGTTCACAGGGGTGCGGCTGCCGGCCGACGCCCTGCTCGCGGGCCCGCCCCGCGCCCGGGAGCTCGCCCGCGCGGTGGCGCGTCGATTCTATGGCCCCGCCGCGGCGATCTCCGCAGGCATCCTCGGTCGATCGCTGCGCACCGCGGCCGACTATGCGGCCGAGCGGTATCAGGGGGGCTGCTCGATCATCGAGCACGACGAGGTGCGCTCGCTGCTGGCGGGGATGATCGAGGACCACGTCCTCGGCCGCACGGCCGCCGAGCGGCTCTCGCGCGAGGCGTTGCCGGAGCCGGAGGCGGCGGCCCTGTTCCTGCGCGCCAAGGTGCGGGCCGCTCACGCGACCGCGGACGGCGTGCAGATCCTCGGGGGCAACGGGTACATGGAGGACTACGATCAGGAGCGCTGCATGCGCGACGCAAAGCAGGCTCAGTGCCTGCTCGGGCGCGTGGAGCCGATGCGGCAGGAGATGGTGGACGGCCTCGCGCTTCAGGGAGGAGCCCGGACGTGAAGAACGAACGCCTGCTCGACGATCGACGCTATCCCCCGACGACGTTCGCGCGCTTCGTGGTCGATCCCGCGCGGTGCGACGGGTGCCGTCGATGCGCCCAGACCTGCCCCGGGCAGCTCCTCGAGATGCGCGACAAGCTGCCCGTGAGCAAGTTCGACGAGGGCAGGAGCGCCATCGGGTGCATCGGATGCAAGAATTGCTTCTCGGTCTGCCCGAGGGACGCCATCGAGATCCGCGGCTATTACCGGGTCGAGGGCGGCTATTACAGGACGGAGCTCTCGCCGCCGGCGGCGCCCAATCCGCTCGGAGCAGAGGAGCCTCCGCCCTTCGAGGCGCTCGCCCCGCAGCTGACGGAGGTGGAGCGGGTGATCTACACCCGCCGATCGAACAGGTTGTTCAAGAAGAAGCAGGTGCCGGAGGAGCTGATCCGCCGCGTGCTCGAGGCGGCGCGGTTCGCGCCCTCGCAGGGCAACTGCCAGCCGTGGAGCTTCATCGTCATCACGGATCGCGATCTCCTGGATCGCATCGCGCAGGGCTGCGAGCGCCGGGTGCGCCCCGTGTCCAAGCTGTACCTGCGAGACCGGGGCGGCAAGCGGCGCGAGCTGGCCAAGACGGTGGCGGTGAACCTGTTCTCGCGGCTCACGCCGAACAACTTCGACCAGCGGCTCGCTCACGGGATCAACGCCGTCGTGTCGAACGAGCAATACGATATATTCCTCCACGCGCCGGCGCTCATCCTCGTGCTCGGCGACGTGCGCGGCATCGGCGACCCGATCATCGACTGCGCGCTCGCCGCGCACAACATGGTGCTGACCGCGCACGCCCTGGGCCTCGGCACCTGCTACGTGGGCTTCGTCAAGATGATCAACACGCTGCCCGAGGTCAAGCGAGAGCTCGGCATTCGCTCGCCGTACAAGGTGATGACGTCGATCGTGCTCGGGTACCCGAAGGCGCCGACGGACCGTGCCGTGGCGCGCGAGCGCCCGCCCGTCACCTGGTTCCCCGGCGACCGCTCCGGACCCCGCGTGGAGGAATGAGCCGCGTCGAGGGTCGATCGAACATTGGACGCCGAGGCGCGGCCTCCGCGCCTCACGCCAGCGCGAGAGCGCAGCACAGGAGCGCATAGAGATGACATATCCCGATTTCCCGTTCCGGTCGCGCTACCTCGACGTCGATGGGCAGCGCATGCATTACGTCGACGAGGGCGCCGGCGAGCCGATCCTGATGCTCCACGGCAACCCGACGTGGTCGTACCTGTACCGCCATTTCATCGCCGACCTCCGCGAGGACTTCCGCTGCGTGGCGCCGGATCACCTGGGGTTCGGCTTCTCCGACAAGCCGCGCCACGGCGATTATTCGATGCGGGCGCACATGCTTCGCCTGCAGGGCTTCGTCAACAAGCTCGATCTCCGCGACGTCACGGTCGTCGTGCAGGACTGGGGGGGCATCATAGGCCTCGGCTGGGCCGTGCGCAACAGGAGGCTCGTGAAGCGGCTCGTCATCATGAACACGGCCGGCTTCCCGCCGCCGAGCAAGGAGGCGCTGCTCGGGATGAATCCGGTGCCGTGGGGCCTGCTCATGCTGTATCCGCTCAAGATCCCGGTGCTGGGCGAGGTCTTCGTCCAGGGCCTGAACGGCTTCGTGAAGCGGCTGCTCCCGGCCGGGATCTCGCACAAGGAGCGCCTCGACTCGAAGGTCATGCAGGGGTACCTCGACCCGTACCCGACGTGGGCGTCCCGCCGCGCGCACCTGGCGAGCGTACGGCAGATCCCCTTCTCGACGCGCCACCCCACGTGGCGCCTGCTGCAGGAGATCGGCGCGGAGCTCGACGGCTGGACCGTGCCCACGCAGCTCATCTGGGGGATGCGCGATCCGGTGTTCGTCCCGTGGTTCCTCGAGGAGTTCGAGCGGAGGCTGCCCAACCACGCGCCCAGCGTGAAGCTCTGGGACGCGAGCCATTTCCTGCAGGACGACACGCCGGAGCCCATCATCGCGACCATTCGCTCGTTCATGAAGAGCACGCCGGCGCCGGCCGAGCGCGCGCCCGCCACTGACCAGTCGATCGATGTCGGAGGATGAAGCATGAAGAAGGTACTGCTCACCACCCCCTGCGCGCCCTACGACCTCGGCTGGGGCGAGGACATGATGGACGTCCTGGCGTCGCGCCTGGCGCGCGGCCACGACATCGCGAACCTGCGCTCGGAGCTGCCGACGTGGGGGCTCTACATCATCGCGGAGAACATCCGGAACCCGTGCACGGTGCTCGAATACCCCCACTGGGAGGATTTCCTGAAGGAGCTCCGGAACGGTTATGACGTCATCGGCATCCAGCTCAAGACCCTGAACCTGGAGCGCACCGTCCGGATGGTGGACGCCATCCGGAAGTACTCGCCGAGGAGCGAGATCGTGCTTGGCGGGTACGGCGTCTCGGCGCTCGAGGATCCGCTGCCCGGGGACGTGCGTGGCTATGGACCCTACCTGAAGAGCAAGGTCCACCACCTCTGCCGCGAGGACGGCGTGCGCTTCATGCGGCGCCTCCTGGGCGACACGCCGGAGGATCGGCCGGTCACGCAGTATCACCTCCCCCACGCGCGGTTCCACCTGCCGGGGATGCGCAGCTTCAACCTGAGCATCCCCGCGATCCTCGTCGCGCTGGGCTGCCCGTCGGCGTGCGAGTTCTGCAACACGTCGGCGTTCTTCAAGCACAAGAAGATCTACGTGGCCGAGCCGCAGCAGACGTACGAGTTCATGCGCCATCACGTCGAGCGCCTCGGCGTCGATACGCTGAACGTGATCCTGTTCGACGAGGATCTGTTCCTGAGCCCGGAGTACGTGCGCGAGCTCGGCCGCCTGCTCCGCTCGGACCGGAAGATGTGGGGTGTGCGCTATATCACCTTCGGATCGGTGCGGGCCATTTCCCAGTTCGAGCCGGAGGAGCTGCGGGAGAACGGGGTCGGCGGCATCTGGATCGGCGTCGAATCCGGTCTCGCCGAGGAGGACCGCTCGAAGACCGGGTACGCGAAGCGGGAAGGCAAGGACCCGGTGCAGCTGTTCGACGAGCTGCACCGCTACGGGATCGAGACCATCGGCTCGATGATCCTGGGGTTCGATTTTCACACGCCGGAGAACATCGAGCAGGACATCGACTACTTCGTGGGCTTGAAGCCGATGTTCTACCAGATCGGGCCGCTCACGCCGTGTCCCGGCACGAAGCTCTACCGGCAGTACGTGGACACCGGCCGGCTGAAGCCGAACTACAGCTACGAGCACTTCCACCTGTGGAAGGACAACGTGTTCGAGCTCAAGCACTTCGGGGCCGGCGAGATGAAGAGGTACTTCGACCTCGCCCACGAGAAGCTCCGCACGGTCAACGGTCCGCCGACGGTGCAGTTCTGCGAGCTGAACCTGCGCGCGCACGAGGCGCTGCGCGATTCGAAGAGCGAGTACCTGCGCTACCAGGCCGAGCAGGCGAAGAGCCTCGCACAGGGCGCTCTGCCGCTCGTGCGCGCCGTCGGCAGGCATCCGCCGTCGCCGGCGGTCAAGCAGAGGATCCGCGACATCGAGGCCATGGCGGAGCGCCTCATCGGCGCGCCCTCGCCTGCGGCGGCGGTGGTGGGCAAGGCCGTCGAGCTGTTCGCGACCTACGACGCGGAGCGCAAGGATCGGCTCGAGAGGCCGCAGGCCGTCTCCGATCCGGGCGTGCGCTGGTCGTATTACAACCAGCCGGGGTCGCCGGAGCCCATCCGCCGCGGCGCTCACATCGATGCGGCCGAGTCGCCGCTGCGCAAGCTGGTCTCACGGACGAGAGCGTTCCTCGCGCCGGAGACGCGGACCCGCATCGTGATCGACGAGGAGCCCCCGCCGCGGCGCGTCCGCGTCCAGGCGGAGTCGGAGCGGCCCGAGGCGCGGGAGGAGGTCCCGAGCGAGAGGCCCCGCAAGCGCCTGAACGTCATCGGCTGACCCGCCCGGCGGGGGGATCCTCTTCTCGCGCGCGCCACCAGCTTCGCGGCGGGCTCTTGGCCCCGAGTCCGGCTGTCCCACCCCAAGCGCGCCCGCAGAAATCTCCGTGCAATTGTAGTATTTATAACAAACTTTGGTGCTTGACCAGGTGCCGCGTGTAAGTTAGTAAGTGTTTACTTGCATGGTGGCGAAGCGCTTCGCCACGTCCGAACGGCGAGAGCAGATCGCTCGAGCGGCCCTGCGCATCGTCATGGGCATGCTTCGCGGCGGGGCGCCGGGCGGGCGATTTCACGGAGATGCGGAGATCATTTCGTCGGCCGGGCCCGCGGGGGTGTGGGAGTGGCTCACGCTTCTGCGGCGCGGCGGGTCGGGTCCTCGCGACAGCTCGGGTTCGGGGGGAGAAGAGAAAAGGAGAAGGAATCCATGAGATGGAGCGGCAGATTCGCTGTTTGTGGCTTCGTGACAATGGCTGCTGCATCGGGCTGCGCGAGCGCTCGAGGGGCAGGCGGACAGCCAGCGGCGCCGGTCCACGCCGAGGCAGAGAAGCCCGGGTGTCCATTCCCCGGCGCCCACGACCACCCGCCGGCCGAGGCCACGGCGCAGCCGGCGCAGGCGTTCGTGCTCCCCAAAGAGGCGGGCCCCGGCGAGCCGCAGGAGAAGAAGGTGCTGGTGGATAATCAATTCGTGAAACTGGTGACCATCACGCTCCGCGGGGGAGCGGTGATGCCCGAGCACGCCGCGCCCTTGCCCGTGACGATCGAGGCGCTCTCGGGCGGCGGCGTGGTCCGCCTCGGCACGAGCGAGATGCGGGTGGATCGAGAGCACATCGTGGCGCTCGGGCCAGGCGTCCCCCACGCGGTCGTGCCGGACGCCGGCACGGATCTCGTGCTCCTCCTGCACGCCATGAAGCCGGGCGCGAAGAAGTAAGGGCTCGCCATGAACCCATTTCTACCGACAGCGATCCTCTACGTGTCGCTGGCCGCGCTCGCGGCGGTCTCTTCGGCGCTGTCGAGCTTCGACTGGCTGCCGGGGTTCGAGGGGTTGAGATGGGTCCGGATCCATCTCGTCACGCTCGGAGCGGCTGGCCACCTCGTCTTCGGATGGCTGCCCGGGGTGGTCGCGGCGCGGGCGGGCGCGCCGCGGCCGCGGGTCCGGTGGGACATCTGGCTCGTGTTCAATGCGGGCTTCGTCATGCTGCTCGTCGGAATCCCGACGGTGAGCACGCTCCTCATCCCCACGGGCGGAACGTTGATCATCGGAGCCGCGGTCCTGCTCCTCCGGGAGCTGCGGGCCCTCGGGATGAAATTCCCGAGGGGCACGGGGTGGAAGTTCTATCTCGGGGGCCTCGGGTACCTGCTCCTCGGCGTCTTCGTCGGAATGGGACTGTGGCTCGGATGGGGGCCGCGGCTCGGTATCAAGGCCCCGATCGAGGTGCATATCCACGCGAACGCATGGGGGTTTCTCTCGCTGGTCTTCGCCGGATTCATCATGGATCTGCGCGAGGGGGCGGCGGACCGCCCGGTGGCTTCCGCCGCGAGGTCGTCGGCGCTCTTCTGGGTCATGGTGTTCGGCGCGGCGGGGCTCGTGCTGGGACCGTGGATCGGCAGCACGGCGCTCACGGCGGGCGGGTTGTTGCTCCACCTGACCGCGACGGCCTCGCTCCTCGCCGGTTCGGTTCGGTCCGCCGTGCGGTGTCGCTCCGTCGACACCGGCTGGCTACACCTCTGGACGTCGTACGTGTGGTTCCTGGCGCCGGTGCTCGTGGCGCCCATGGTCCTGCTGGGAGTCCCCGGGTTTCCCGCTGCGGATATCGAGGCGAGAGCCCCCCAGGCGCTCATCTTCGGCTGGGCGCTGCTCTTTGCCCACGCCGTCCTCCCGTACGTGTGCACGCGCGCGCTCTTGCCAGGCGAGCGCGCGAAGCTCGGCGGGAGCGTGGTCAGCCTCATCATGGCGCACACGGGTGGGATCAGTCTCTGGATGAGCATTTTCCTCCTGGATCACCGGCCGGTGCTCCAGGGGGTCGCCTACGTGGCCTGGGCCATTTCGGTGCTGCCGATGGCCCGGACGCTCTACCGGATCGTGCAGCGGAGGATCGAGAGCTGGGAGCGCGGGGCCGTGCTCTCCGCGGCCGCCGAGCCCGTGGATACGTAGCCTCGAGCGCGCGAGGGAGTCGCGCGCGGCGGCGGGAGCCCGCCGCGACCCGACCGCGGCGCGGGCCGGAGCGGCTCAGCCGTCCCAGAGCTCGGAGTGCAAGCTCAGCGCGACGCCGGCCCGGAGCTGGCGGCGATCGTGCGCTCCCCATTGCCATCGGTAATCGATCTCGCCCTCCGCGAGCAGGCGGACGCCGCCGAGGTCCACGCCGAAGCTGGCCTTCCCGAGCGGGACGAAGATGCCGAACCCGGTGTCGGAGCGGACGCGGTCGATGACGATCCATTCCCACCCGAGGCCCCCCGTGAAGAAGAGCCCGGGGGATTTGCCCTTCGAGAAGAGCGGCTGGCGATATCCGAAGTAGAGGGTCATCGGCAGCCCGCCGCCGCCGCCGTCCGGGGAGCCCCAGCCCTCGATGCCGAGCAGCATGCCCACGACGGCGCCCTGGCGGCGCCTCCTGCCGACGGCCTCCTGATCGAAGTATTCGGTCTCGAACCGGCCATACCAGCCGGGGGCGAGGCGATCGGGGAAGGCGCGCCCGAAGCTCAATCGCGGGCCGGCGCCGTCTTCGCGGTAGCTGTGGCGAGGGTCGGTGTCGTCCTCGGGGTCCAGCCACCGCGGGTGGTCGCCCGGCGGCAACGGCCCCGGCGGCGTCATGGGCTCCGGAGGCGGCGGGGGCGGCACGAGCAGAGCCGGCGGCGCGGCCGCCTGCGCGGGGGCGTCCGCCGTCTGCGGCCGTGGGCCGGCCGCCTGCGCGGCGCCTCCCTGCGGCTGCGCGTGCGCGCCACGCGTGCCCGCGGTCGCCGCGATCCACGCCGCCGCGATCCGCCACCTGATCGAAGCGACTCTCACGATCCGACCCTACCTCATGCGCGAGCCCGTTGCGAGGAAGCTTGAGCCTGTCGGAGGCGTGACGACTGTATACGCTGGGATGCGGTCGCCGGGATAGCGAACCATTCGCCGCCGGCGACTGCAACCCGGGTCGGGTCAGGTATCGCCGTTCGAGGGGCAACATTGCCGTTCGATGTGTGCGGGCTCTGATGGGGATGCGGGCCGTCAAGCTGATGCTCGGGCGCCCTTGGTGCCCGCCGGCTCCCCGGTCTCCGGGTGAAAAATCACTGGCGGCGCCTCGTCCGGGCGGGATTACCATCGGGAGATGCCGGCCGCGAAGCGCGCGCTCGTCAAGAAGCTCGGGGAGCAGCTCAGCGAGGAGATCGAGGCGCTGAAGCGGTCCGCGTACGCGGCCCGCGAGGCCGCGACGCACGAGGAGGCGCGGCCCGAGAACGACAAGGACACGCGCGCCGTGGAGGCCGCGTACCTCGCCGGCGCGCAGGCCGATCGGGTCCGCGACCTCGAGCGCGTCGCGAACGCCCTGGAGTTCCTGACGTTGCGCGCGTTCGGGCCGGAGGACCCCATCGCGCTCTCGGCCCTGATCGAGGCCGATGTCGACGGCGAGCTCCATCGCTTCTTCCTCGCGCCGCAAGGCGGGGGCATGAAGGTCGAGCTCGACCGGGCGGTGATCGTGGTCGTCACGCCGGAGTCGCCCGTCGGAAGAGCCCTGATCGGAAAGCGAACGGGCGACATCGTCGAGGTGCGGACGCAGCGCGGTCTGCGGGAATACGAGATCGTCTCCGTCGCCTGACACCGGCGGCGCCCTTCCAGCTTGTGCTCCCGGCGGCATCCCGCGACACTCGCGGGCTCCTACGGAGGGGTTCGCGGATGTCCAGGCGTGACGTGCTCGACGAGGAGATGGCCCTCAAGTTCCGGTGGCGCACGTCGATGCCGGCGGAGACGGCGGCGCCGCCCGCGGCGGAGCCCGAGCCGCTCGCGGAGGAGGCCGAGCCCGAGGGCGAGGCGGAGGAGGGCGAGGCGCGCGAGGAGGTGCTCGCGCGGTGGGAGCGCGCGGCGCGCGGGTGCGCGGAGCTCTCGAGGCACGTCGAGCGCGCCTGGCAGGCGCCGCTCGGGGGCGCGCAGGCCGAGGCGACCGCGGCGCTGCTCGCGCGCGTCGACGCGCTCGGCTTCGACATCGTCGGCATGCGCGAGCACCCGGCGGAGCTCGTGCGCCTGTGGCGCCTGCTCGTGCGCCACTACGCGATCATGCCGCGCAGCCTGCGCCGATCGGGATCCCACACGCTGAGCTACGCGCCGCTGTCGCCCGGCGAGCGCGAGGTGGCCGACCTGCTGGTCGAGGCCGCGGAGGCGGGCGACGGGTGGATAGCGTTCCTCCTGGAGCAGGCCATCGAGGGCGAGCTGATCGGGCGGCGGCTCCCGCAGCTCGGCGCGCGGCTCGCGAGGATCCTCGACTCCTCCGATCGCTGGTCCGCGCGCGAGATCGCCGCGCGCTGGCTCTCGTTCGCGGAGCCCGGCGAGGCGCTCCCGGCGCTCCGCCGCGCGCTGCGGCAGCCCTCCGCGCGCACGCGCTGGATCGCGCTCGATGTGCTCCTCGATCGCACGCCCGTGGGCGTCGGGCCGGACGACGTGCTCTGGCTGCTCGAGGACGCGGTGAGGCACCCCCTGCCGCGCGGGCTCGGATCGAGGTCCTTCGAGACCGCGCTCAACTACGAGGAGACGCTGATCCAGGCCGTCACCAAGGCCCCGCCGCCCGAGGGCTTCCGCCCGCTCGAGATCATCGCCGACGGCGGCGGCGCGCACATCCGCAAGGAGCGCGCGGCGCTCGACGCGGGCTGGGCGATGCGCGCGCTCGCGGCCGGTTACGTCGAGCGCGCGCTGCCCTGGATCGATCGCGCCCTCGCGAGCGCGCGCGCGTACCGCCGCTGGGACGCGGTCGAGGCCGCGGGCCTCCTGCCAGACGAGCTCGCGCGCCCGCGCCTGCTTGAGGCCGCGATCTGCCCCGATCACCGGAGCCGCGAGCGCGCGTGCGAGCTGTGGTTCAAGCGCTTCGGCGCGGCGTGCCCCGCAGGGCCGCTCGACGGCCTGCGCGCGGAGCTCCTGCCGGACGGGCCGGCGGAGCGGCTGCTCTCCCGCCTCACGGTCCTGCGCGGCGCCTCCGACGAGGCGCGCGGCGCGATGCTCGAGGCGCTGATCGCCGAGGCGCCGCCGCCCCGCGATGCGGGCGCGCCCGCGATGGAGCGCGCGGACCTGACCGAGGCGCAGCGCGAGGCGCTCGCGCTGCTCCTCTACAGCCTGCGCGATCACACGGGGATCCAGCGCCGCCCGTCGCTCCCGACGTCCGAGGAGAAATGGGCCGAGCTCCTGGTCGCGCGCTTCGGCGCGCCCGCGTTCGACGGGATCGCGGACCTCGCCGCGCGCGGCGCGATGGCGGGCGTGGATCACGAGTGGCTCGGCGCGCTCGCGGGCCTCGCCCGGCGCGGCCTGCTCCGCGACGAATGGAAGGACCGGCTGCGCGAGATCGCGCGGGCGGCGGTCTGCTCGCCCGCGTGGGACGGCGCGACGTCGCCGGTGCACACGCTCGCGGTCGTGGGCGCCCCCCCGGAGCTGCTCGATCGCCTGTGGTCAATCGTGACGACCCCGACCGACGAGGACGCGCCGAGGCACTGGCGCTGGGCCTACGCGATCCACTGGGCGCTGGACGCGCTCGTCCGCCTGAAGGACGCGCCCGAGCTCGACGCGCGCGTGGCCGCCGAGGGCGCCGAGGCGCTGCGCATGCGCCACCTCGAGAAGCTCGGCCGCCTGGTGCTCCTCGGCTGGCGCCGCCGGTCCCCCGAGGTGCTCGCGCTCGCCGAGCGCTGCCTCGCCGCGCTCGACGAGGATCCCGGCCTGATCGGCGCCGCGGTCCAGTGCGCCCACGCGCTCGACGACGCAGGCCGCATCGACGACGGCTGGCTGCTCGCGGCGCTGCGCGCCCCGGACTCCCCGCGCTTCGCGGTGGCGGCGCGGCTCTCCCGCAAGCGGACGTCCCCCGATCTCCTCGAGGCGCTCGAGGGCGCGCTGGGCTCCCCGGCCCGCAACGGCACGGCCGCCGCCGAGGCCGCCGAGGCGCTCGTCTTGATGAAGGCGATCAGCCGAGAGGATCCGCGCCTCGACGGCATCCTCGAGCGCGCGCCCGACAAGGACCGCGCCTCGCTCGCCGGCGCGCTGGTCTTTCACGGCGCGCCCGTCTCCAGCCTCCGCCGCCATTTCCTCGCGACGCTCACGTCGCCCGACGATGAGGCCGCCTCGCGCGCCTTCGAGGACCTCTACGCCCGCCCCCCCGCCGAGACCGAGGAGATCTTCGAGGCCGCCCTCGCGATGAGCCCGCCCCCGCCGGTCCGCGAGCGCCTGGAGCGCCGGCTGGGCAAGCCCAGCGAGACGGAGCTCTACTGGCGCGAGACGGACGAGGACGAGGACGACGAGGGCGACGAGGGCGACGAGGAGAGCGAGTAGGAGCGGCGGCGTCGCCCTTCGACCTCCGACGCGGCTGGCCAGGCCGCGGCGGGATCTGGTAATGAGGTCCGCATGACCGGCGAGCGCCCTCCGCTGCACACCTTGCTCGGAGCCCCGGCGCCGCCGGACGTCGCGGAGGACCTCCGCAGGATCATGGACCTCCCGCCCGAGGCGAGGCGCAGGTTCTGGCAGGCCCTCGGCCCCTGCCTCTCGGATCCCATCTCGCAGGGCACCGAGCGGCTGCTCGACGAGCTCTGCCGCGCGCTCGGGATCGCGGACGACGATCTCGCGCGGCCGATCAAGGCGTGCCGGTTCCTGCTGCGCGAGGCCGCCCGGTGCGACCTCGCGGCCGACCTGTTCGCGGCGGATCTCGAGGCGCTGCACGGCGGCGCCGCCGAGATCAGCGAGATCCTGCTCGCCGGCTACGAGCGCGCGAAGGCGCAGATCCGGCAGGAGATCCTCCGCGGCTCGCTCGCCGACCACGGCCGGGTGCTCACCGGCGTCGACTGGCGCGTCGACACCATGGACGCGTCGCACCGGGGCGCCGGCCTCCGCGCCAAGGTCGCCATCCTGACGTTCCGGTACCAGGAGGGCGACGAGGCCCGGCGGATCACGCTCCAGCTCACGCCGGACGCGCTCTCCGAGCTGAAGGGCGTCTGCGAGCGGCTCCTCGCCTGACGCCCGGGGAGCATCGTGCTCGCCGCGCGCGCCATCGTGTATACCGTACGTCCAGCCTGCGCCTGGATGGAGTGGCACTGGATCAATGTTGATCCACCTCACGAATGCCTCGATTCCAGCACCGGGCGCGGAAACGCGGAAACGCGGAAACGCGGAAACGCGGAAACGCGGAAACAAGGAGAGCGCCCGCATGACCCAGACGACATCTCTCGAGGAGACCGATCTCGCCGTCCTCCGGCGCCGCGTGCAGCAGCTCGAGGCCCTGGAGGCGATCCGCGATCTCAAGGCGCGGTATTCGCGGCTCGCGGATCGCGCGATGACCGCGCGGTCGGCCGAGGCCGTCGACGCAGTGGCCGAGCTGTTCGTGGAGGACGCGTCCGCGTCCTATGGCCCTTATGGCTCGTTCCGTGGCCGGGCCGAGGTGCGCCGCGCCTTCGAGGCCGTGCTCCCGGTCGGGTTCCGCTGGAGCTCGCACCATTTCACCGATTCCCGCGTCGAGGTGCGGGGCGACGAGGCGGAGGGCGAGTGGCGCTTCATGGCGCACGTGCAGCCGGACAGCCCGGCGGGGGCGCCGATCGTGACGTTCTACGGGACGTCGCGCGAGCGGTACCGGCGGACCGGCGAGGGCTGGCTGTTCAGCGCGATCGACGTGGAGTTCTCGGCGCCGCCCCCCTGAACGCCGCGGATCGCGCCCCCTTCGCCGATGGATCGATCAGGAATGAGACGTTCGATGACCCTCCGCAGCGCGCTGCTCGCGGGCGCCGCCCTGTGGGCCTCCGCGCCGATCCTGCCCGCCGCCGCCTCGGAGCCCGCGCCGGACCCTGCGGACACGCCGCCGCCGGCCCACCGGCTCACCGGCGCGCAGGGATCGTACGCCCCGTGGCTCCGCTTCGAGCCCGGCGGGGCGCGCCTCCAGGCCGATTTCCTGCTCGGCGTGACCGGCGAGAGCGCGACGGCGTTCCCGGTGGATCGCTATGGCACCGTTCACGACGCCGGCCTCGCGGTCGCGCCGCTCCTCCGCGCCGGGATCCGCGCGGACAGCGGGACCGTGTTCGAAGATGTCGCGCTCCGCGCCGAATACGAGCACGATCTGCCGACGGGGTGCTGGACCAGCGGCGCGCCCGCGGCCGGCGCGGAGATGCCCTCCGGCGCGCCGATCGAGGAGCAGCTCCGGAAGCTCTCCCTGCGGGTGTCCCTCGGGCCCTGGGTGCACGCCGGCGGCGGGTTCATGACCAACCAGTTCGGGATGGGCCTCCTCGCGAACGACGGCGCGGAGGGCCGGTGGGCGCCGGGCAGCGCCCGGTTCGCCGATCCGCGCGGCGGGGACCGCGTGCTCCGCGGCTTCCTCGGGACAGGGCCCCTCGGCCCCGCGCTGATCACCGCCACGATCGCGATCGACGAGGTGCGCGCCGACGACGCGCTCTTCCCCGGCGACGAGGCGGTTCAGTTCGTCGGCGCGATCGCGGCGGGGCACGGGGCGCCCTGGGGCGGCGGCGCGCTCGTCGTGCACCGCCGGCAGGAGGCGCCGGACGGGGCGTACACCCGCGCCACGGTCGTCGATCTCACGGCCCGTTATGGCCGCGTGATCGGGCCGGTGAGCCTCTCGATCGAGGGCGAGGCGGCGATCGTCACGGGCGAGACCACGATCGGCCCGACGCCCGAGCACCCGGCGCACGACGTCCGGCAGCTCGGCCTCGCGGCGCGCGCCGCCGCGCGCGGGCGGCACCTCGGCGGCGTGATCGACCTCCTCTATGCCTCCGGGGACGGCAACCCCGACGACGGCGAGCAGAGCGCATTCCGGCCCGATCCGAGCTATGAAATGGGCCTCTTGCTCTACCGCCAGGTGCTGGCCGCGCAGACGGGCCGCGCGACCGTGACGGCGGGTGACCCGGCCCTCGTCGGCGTGCCCTCGCCGGGCCTGGAGCGCGTGCCGACGCGCGGGTCTGCGACCAGCACGATCGCGGTCTTCCCCCGCGCCTACGCGCGGCCCGTCGGGGGGCTGGAGGTCTACGGCGGCCCCCTCCTGGCCTGGAGCGCGGCGCCGCTCCACGACCCTTTGAACACGCGGGTCGCCGGCGGCGTGCCGACGAACGCGCTCGGCGGGGCGTCGGGTGATTTCCTCGGCATGGAGATCGACCTCGGCGCGCGCTTCCGCGTGCTGATCGAGGGCAGCGAGCTGACGCTCGGGGTGGAGGGCGCCGCGCTGATCCCGGGCGGCGCGCTCGATGATCCAGGCGGCGATCCGATGAGCCCCGTCCTCGGCGGGCGCGGGCTCCTGCAATACCGGCTCTGAGACGCACGGAGGAACCACGATGCACTCGCACGACACCGCGCCCGCCTCGCGCCGCGTCCGCTCCGCGGCCCTCGCCGCGCTCGCCGTCTCGCTCGGCCTCGGCGCCTGCGGATCGCCCGGTCCGAAGGGGCTCGCGCCCGCGCAGCCGGCCACGACGCGCGTCCGGATGGACTTCTTCCACCGGCCGCTGCCCGATCTGCCGCTGCCGAACGACATCGCGACGCGCTATGACGCCTCCTCGCCGACGGCCCGCCGCATCAACGCCTCGATGGTCGCGCCCACCGCGTTCGAATCGGGCGTGCGCGCCCGGATCGACGGGCTCGACGGCTGGGGCACCTACCAGCCCATCGCCATCCCGTTCGACGGCCGCCGGCTCGACGTCGGATCGATCCTGGCGGGCCACCGCGACGCCGATTACGCCACGGGGAACGACGTCGTGTACCTCATCAACATCGACCGGGACAGCGCGCGCTTCGGCGAGATCCGCCCGCTGGACCTCGGCAACGGGAGCTACCCCGTCGTCCTGCAGGTGCGCGACAACTACTGGAAGAACGATCCGCGCGCGCACACGATGTCGCTGCTCTTCGAGGAGACCGACGAGGACGCGAACGGCAACGGCCGGATGGATCCGGGCGAGGACACCGACGCGGACGGCGTGCTCGACGCGCCCAACTACCTGCCCGGCGCGAGGCCGGCGGCGGACGATCTCGGCGGCCGCGCCGACGCGCTCATGACGTTCTACGAGCTCGAGACGAACACGCTGCTCCTCCGCCCGATGACCCCGCTCGACGAGCGCACCACGTACGCGGTGGTGATCACGCGCCGGCTCCTCGACGAGGCCGGAGAGCCCGTCGGATCGCCCTACCCCTACATCAACCACACCGCGCAGACCGAGGCGCTCGAGGCGCTGCCCGAGGTCCTGCCCGAGGGGCTGTCCCTGTCCGATATCGCCTTCACCTACCCCTTCACCACGCAGACCGTCGAATCGGACCTCGTCGCCGTGCGCGACGGGCTCTACGGGATCGGCGTGCAGGGGCACCTCGGCGCCGGCTTCCCCGCCGAGGTCGCCGCCGTCGAGCCCCTGCGCGACGCCGCCGCGTACCCGGGGGCGAAGAACCTGACCCTGATGTACGGCGAGGACTGGCTGAAGGCCCTGCCGACGGTGCTCCAGAGCCTGCTCGGCCAGGACCCCGCGAGCGAGGCCTACGCGAACGCGCTGGAGAGCTATCGCTACGTCGATTACTTCGTCATCGGGAGCTTCGAATCGCCGCAGCTCTTCCCGCGGCGGGACGCCGCGGGCGCGCTCCTCCCCTACGACGCCCAGAGCTGGCCACCCGACCTCACCCGGACGGCGGCGCCGGCGCACGGGGAGCGCGTCTATTTCACCCTGGCGGTGCCGCGCAAGGAGGTCTCGGTCCGCAAGGACGGGAAGCCCGCGCCCATCGTGATCGTCGGGCACGGGTATGGCAGCAGCCGGTTCGACGGGATGGATTTCGCCGGCTTCTTCGCGACGCACGGCCTGGCCGCGCTCTCGATCGACTGCCCCTCGCACGGTATCAACGTGGACAGCGCGACGGCGACGCTCGCGCAGAGCGTGCTCGGCCAGTTCGGGATCCGCGCCGCGGGCGAGGCGCTCTTCAAGGACCGGGCGTTCGATCAGAACAACGACGGCAACAAGGACTCGGGCGCCGATTACTGGAGCGCCTACCTCTTCCACACGCGCGACATGGTGCGCCAGAGCGCGCTCGATTACATGCAGCTCGTCCGCGTGTTCTCGGCGTTCGACGGCCAGCGGCGCTGGGCGCACGACCTCGACGGCGACGGCCAGCCGGAGATCGCGGGCGACTTCGACGCCGACGGCGCGGTGGACGCGGGCGGATCGGCCGAGGTGTACATGATGGGCGGGTCGCTCGGCGGGATCATGTCGATGATCATGGCCGGCGTGGAGCCGAAGCTCACGGCCGTGGCGCCGGTCGCGGGCGGCGGCGGCCTCGGCGATATCGGCATCAGGTCCAAGCAGGGCGGCGTGCCCGAGGCCTTCATCCTGCGCAGCATGGGCCCGCTCTTCGCGGGCACGATCGATCCGGAGACGGGCAGGACGCGCGTCGAGCAGATCGTGCCCGACCTGAACGATGCGGCCACGCTCGCGGTCGCCGACGTGGAGGGCGTCGCGCCCGGCGACACGATGATCGTGGAGAACGGGCGCAGCGGCGAGCGCGGCTGCGGCCACGTGAGCGCCGAGGGGAAGGTGCGCGCGGCCGTGGCCTGCGACGCCCGCGATCCGGTGACCATCCGGTTCTACGAGGGCCCGCAGATCGCCGGCACCGAGTGCGGGCTCCGCCCGGGCGCGCCGGCGCCGAAGGCGGTGATCGATCGATGGCAGCTCGACGGCGAGCTGCAGGGCCAGGCGCACGCCGCCGGCGACAGGCTCCACGCGCTGGCCGAGGGCCTCGGGCTCGCCCGCGCGAACCCCGAGCTGCGCCGCTTCCAGGGGCTCGGCCAGCTCGTCCTCGACCCCGGCGATCCGGCGACCTACGCGCGCCGCGCGCTGGAGGATCCGCTGCGCTTCGGCACCGGCGAGGAGACCGGGACCCATGCCCTGGTGATCACCTCGATGGGCGACATGAACGTGCCGGTCAGCTCGGGCATCACGTACGCGCGCGCGGCCGGCCTCATCCCTTACCTCGAGGCCGACCCGCGTTATGGCAAGCCCGTGAACCAGGAGCTCATCGACGATCACACGGCCGAGGCCGCCTACAACCTGAAGCGCTACACGGATCCCCAGGGCAACCCGATCCACCTCGACGTCGAGAACTTCAGCCAGGGCACGGACATGTGGGGCGCGGCGGTCCCGCGCAAGGCGGAGCCCTATCGCCTGGGCTTCGAGGGCGAGGACCGGCTCGGCGGGAAATCGGCCGCGATCTTCCCCTACACGGTGCCCGAGGGGCAGCACGGCTTCGACACGCCCGGCGAGATGAGCGATCGCTTCCGGAGCCAGTGCAAGGCCGCCTGCCAGATACCGGGCGACGGGGATCCCTGCGGCTGCGACCAGCAGCAGACGTTCGACATCGGCCGGTTCATGTTCCACATGGTGGGCCGGTACTTCGCGAGCGGCGGCACGTTCCTCGACGCGGACCTCTGCCAGAGCGTCGGCGACTGCGCGGGCAAGCCGTGGAGCTGGCCCGCCGCGCCGCCGGCGCGCGACGTGGCGGATCTGCCCTGACAGGGGCGCCGCGCTTGAAGCGCTCGCGGCCCCGTGCTCTCAGCCGGCGCCCCTGCCCGTGGGCGGCCGCTCGTGGCTCGCCGCGATCTCCTCGAGCGTCCTGCCCGTCAGCGCGCTGTCCGGCTGCTCGTCGAGGATGCTCCCCGCCGCCTCGGACCGGGCGGCCTCGTCCCTGGCCTTGACGAGGAGCCAGCTCTTCTGCCCCCTGCTGTCCCGGTACGGCGCCCGGATGATCTGCCATTCGCCGCGGAGCTTCTTCCCGCGCAGCACGAAGCGGAGCCGCCCCTCCCGGTACCCCTCCTCCGGATCGCCCACGGGCTCCCACGTCCCGATATCCCACACCATGACGGTGCCGGCGCCGTACTGGCCGGGCGGGATGGTCCCCTCGAAGCGGGCGTATTCGATCGGGTGGTCCTCGGTCTGCACCGCGAGCCGCCGCGCGGACGGGTCGAGGCTGGGTCCGCGGGGCAGCGCCCAGCTCAGGAGGACGCCGCCGAGCTCGAGGCGGAAGTCGTAATGGAGGTGCCGCGCCGCGTGCTTCTGCACGACGTAGATCCGGCCGCGCGCGCGGCACCGCCGGCCCCGGGGCTCCGGGGTCCGGCTGAAATCCCGCATTCGACGGTATCGATCGAGGGACATGGAACGGCCCCCCTCTCCACCGCCCGGCCCGCCCCCCCGCGAGGCCGCACCCGTCCGGGCTCGAGGTTCACATGGAGCCGCCCGCCCCGGCTGCCAAGCCCGTCCATGGGCAACCTCGCGGGCCCGGCGGGCCGTCGGAGCCGGGCAAGGACACTTTCGTCGGAATTTTCACAACGAGCGATTGACCAGGAAATGCGCGTGGGGCATCGTGAGAGGGTGAGCACCGGTGAGCCGAGGTTCGGCGCGAAGGGCACCCATGTCATCCAGGCGGTGGCCTGGATCGACGGGCGCCTGGGGGCGGGGAGCTTCCGCAAGCTCGCCGAGCGCGCCGGCGCGGACTGGTCCTCGCCGATGCCGATGATCTGGTACGACCTCGATGTCCTCCTGGAGGTCATCTCGGAGGCTGCGCTGAAGCTCGACATGACGATCGAGGACGTCACCACGCAGATCGCCCTCCGGAACGCGCAGAACGACCTCACGACCATCTACCGGGTGTTCCTGCGGCTGCTCCGGCCGACCGTGGTGCTGGGGTTCATGCCTCGTATGTGGGAGACATACTTCAGGTTCGGCACGGTCAAGGTCCTCCAGAACGAGCCGGGCTCGTTCACGCTGATCACGCATGGCATCCCGCAGCGGTTCCTCGGCTGGCTGCGCGGCGGGTGGAAGGGATTCCTCCCGGAGACCATCCGGGTCGCGGGTGGTAACAGCGTGGCGATCGAGGTCGGCACGCCCGAGCGGGACCAGGCGCCGGATACCTTCGCAGTCATTGTCAAGGCGACCTATCGCATGAGATGATCGCGGGCATGGGGAAGCGTTCCGCGCTGCTGATCGGCAGCTTGCCGTTCGAGAGCGAGGAGGTCTGCATGCGGAGGGCGCTCGCGGTGCTCGGTCCGCACCTCCGTTGCTTGCCGGACGGGGAGGTCGGAGAGAAATCGCCCGCGTTCCCCCGCGGCAATCGCATCGCGTGGGTCATGTCGGCGATCGAGGCGCTGACCGCGGATGCGGAGTGCTTCCGCGTGATCAGGCCGCCGAGGCGGGGCGAGGACGGGATGGCGGTCGATTACGAGTCCATCCAGAAGCTCACGCCGCTCCGCGCGCCCGCCGAGATCGCCGGGCGCGTCCGGCTGGGATACGATCGCTACGCGCTGCGGAGCTACGAGACGTTCAAGCGGCTGCGGGAGGAGGCGGGGCGGCCGGCGCTGCTCTTCCAGGTCGGCGTGCCGACGGGCTTCGCGATGGGCTTCGCGTTCGCGAGCCGGGTGGACTGGGTGCGGTATACGGGGGCGCTGAGCACCGTCATCGCGCGCGAGGTCAACGCGGTGCTCGAGCGGGCCGGCGATGACGTGCTCGTCCAGGTCGAGGTGCCGCCGGAGCTGTACGCGGCGCACATGCTGCCTTCGCCGCTGCTCGGGCTCGCGCAGCTGCCATTGATGAATTTCCTGGGGAAGGTCCGGGCCGGCGCGCGGATCGGGGTGCACCTCTGCCTCGGTGATTTCCACAACGAGGCGCTCATCCACCCGAAGGCGCTGGACACGATGGCGGCGTTCTCGAACAGGCTCGTCGAGCGCTGGCCCGGGCAGCACCGGCTGGCCTATATCCATTACCCCCTCGCGGAGGGCGCCGCCGCGCCCCGGCTGGACGCGGGGTATTACCGTCCGTTCAAGGACGTCCGGCTCCCGGCGGAGGCGCGCTTCGTGGCCGGGTTCGTGCACGAGGGGCGGACGCCGGATGAGCACCGGCGGATCCTCGGCGCCATCGAGGACGCGCGCGGAGAGGCGGTCGATATCGCCTGCTCGTGCGGCCTCGGGCGTCGGACGCCGGAGGTGGCCGACGTCATGCTCGGTCGAATGGCGGAGATGGTGGAGGCCTGAGCGGGCGCAGGCGCGCCCGCGGGGCTCGCTCACATCCGCCCGCGCCGCCGCGCGAGGATCTTCTCCGCCGCCGTGAGCTGCCGCCTCTGCGACGGCGGCCCGCTCGCCTCGGGCCCCGGCGCCGGGCCCGGCCGCGGCGCCGTCGCGACGGGCCGCGGCGCCGCCACGGG
>CAYQYG010000020.1:0-40475 GCA_964421485.1 uncultured Polyangiaceae bacterium
CTCCCCCTGCTCCTCCCCTCACCGCAGCAAGAGGTGCCCCATCGAATAGGCGTGGTCCCCCCCGAGGGCCCGGAGCCGCACCGTCCGCCCCCTCTCGACCGGCGGATCGACCCTCTCCACGTACCTCACGAGCCCCCCCTTCCCGCTCTTCCCGGGGCCCACCAGGACAGTCCGCGCCTCCCCGCCCTCCCCCGCGATCTGGATCTCGTACCGGTCGTTGCTGTCGAGCGTCACGTCGATCTCGCTCACCTTCTTCGACGACGGCACCTTGAATTCGACGATATCGCCCCCCTCGAAGATCAGGTTCCCCTTCCGGTCCCACGCCGACCCCTCGGGCACGACCGTCGAGTACGACGACAGCTGCTGCGGCACCACGCGCGTCATCCAGCGGGCGAGCATGTCCTGCTTCGGTATCACGTACACGATCGCCAGCAGCACGAACGGCACGGCCAGCGCGTACGCCGCATACCCGAGCGCCACCCCCCGCTCGCGGAGGTGGCGCGCCGCCGCCGCGTACAGCAGCGCCGTCGGGACCACCAGGTGATAGACGTGCCGGAAATCCGTGTGGTGCGGCACCGGCAAGAGGATGCGGAACCCCAGCATGAACGCCATCGAGATCGCGATCGCGCCCAGGGGCAGCGCATACCGCCTCACGGCCTCGCGCCTCGCCGCCAGCGCCGCGAACCCCAGGAAGGCCGTCATCCCGAGCAGGAGCGCGTTCATCACGCCCGCGATCCTCCGGTTCCACCGGTAGGCCGTCTCCGCGTCCGCCACCTTGTTGTGCGTCGCGAACAGGCTCGATTTCAGGAGGTGGTTCCAGAAGAGCTGCCGCCCGGTCTCGTCGCGGTCCGACAGCAGATAGGGCTCCTTGAGGAAGCTCTGCACGTCGAGATAGACGTAGTTGTACGGCTCGTTCTCCAGCAGGCCGCCGACGTTGCACGCGGAGCCGAGCACCCGCTGGCACAGGCCGCTCTCGGCCGCGGTGGCCCGCGCCTTGACCGGCGCGCGGAGCAGGCCGTTCATCGACATCGCCGCGGCCAGCAGCGCGGCCACGACGCCCGCGCGGCGGAGCAGCCTCGGCCGGTCCGGGCCGGTGAGGAGGCGCGCGCCGACGAGCAGGAGCAGGAGCGCCACCATCGCGATGGCGCTCGTCTTCGTGGCCACCCCGAGCGCGCTGAACAGCCCCGCCAGGTACAGATCGCGCGGGCGGCGCCCCTCGGACCAGGCGACGATGAAATAGAACGCGAGCGCCATCCACGCGTAGACGAGCGTGTCGTTGTGCAGGCGCACCGAGTTCTGGATGCTGTAGGGCCAGAACACCACGAGCGCCGCGCCCAGGCGGAGCTCGCCCCGCGTCCTCGCGAAGCGCCGCAGCGTCAGGATCGCGGCCGTCAGGAAGACCAGGAAGATCAGGATCGAGAAGAGCTGCAGCCCGACCACCGGGCTCGCGAGGCGCGTCTTCCTGAAGAACGCGTGGACGGCCGCGCCCACCACGTAATAGGTCGGCGGGTGGTGGCAGATCAGGCAATGGCTCGCGGGCGGGAGCGCGCGGTTCTTGATGATGTATTCGATGTACGCGAGCTGCTCGCCGCCGTCGAAATTGCGCTCCCCTATCGACGTGTAGCC
Organism: uncultured Polyangiaceae bacterium; assembly: GCA_964421485.1. GTDB lineage: Bacteria > Myxococcota_A > Polyangia > Polyangiales > Polyangiaceae > CAYQYG01. The sequence continues at coordinate 1,627 of CAYQYG010000020.1, forward strand.
GAGGACCACGAGGTAGAGCGCCAGGCCCGCGAGGACGATGCCGGTGGTCGCGACGTCGAGGCGCAGCCTCCGGAGCGACAGGCCGACGAGCGGGAAGACCAGGGCGATGTAGACCGGCGCCGTGACGGTCGGGCGCAGGTGCGCGATGGAGGCGACCGCCGTGAACGCGACGAGCAGCAGGCCGCCGAGCAGGAGCAGGCGGGTGAGGAGGCTCCGCTGCCGGATGAATATGGTGATCTTGGCAAGCACGCTCATCTTCGATGTCCGCCTCGGCTCGCCCGGCGCTGCGCGCGTCCACGCGGGCCGGGTCATCCGTGCGGCGGATGATGCCGCATCCGCCCGCGCCGCACCATCACGCTGCGCGCGCCGCGGATCGGATCCGGGCCTGCCCGAACCGCGGCTCCGATCAGCCTCATGGGCGGGCCGCGGTGAATCTGCGAGAGTAGGCGCCGATCGCGGTCCGGGGCGGGGGGCGCCGCCAGGCGACCTCTTGCCTCATCGTCCAGACCGCGGTCCGGGGCGGAGGGTGCCGCGAGGCGACCTGGAGCCCCATCGTCTCGACCGAAGGGGGAAAGACCATGGTAGCGAACGTCACAGTCTCGCAGCGCGGCCCGGCGGAGCGCGCTGTACCCGAGCGCGCCCGGCGCGACCGATCCACCAACGTCGGCCGCCGGGAGCGCCTGGTCTCGGCCATCGGGGGCGGCGTGCTCGCCGCGTGGGGGCTCTCGCACCGGGGCATCACGGGGCTCGCGGCGGCGGCGCTCGGCGGCGGGCTGCTCGCGCGCGGCGCGAGCGGCCGCTGCGCCGTCTACCGGGCGTTCGGGATCAGCACCGGCGGGCCGGGGACCTGGCGCCGGCGCGTCGAGGACAGCGTCACGATCGCCCGGTCGTGCGAGGAGGTGTTCCGGCACCTGCGCGCCCCCGAGCGCGCGGAGACGCTGTTCACCGGCATGGGGCGGATGCGCGTGGCCGAGGAGCAGGAGCCGGATCGGATCGTGTGGCGCTCGTACGACATCGGCGACGGCGAGCGCACCGTCACGGCGCGCCTTACGCCCGCGCCCGGGGGCCGCGGCACCGAGGTGCACATCACGCTCGAGCACACGCCGGCCGCGAAGGGAGCGGGCCGCGGCATGGCGAGGCTCCTCGGCGAGGGGCCCGAGCGGCGGATCCACCGCGCGCTGCGGCAGGTCAAGCAGCGGATCGAGGCCGGCGAGGTGCCGGTGATCGAGGGTCAGCCCTCCGGGCGGCTGATCATGCAGCGGGCGTGAGGGGACACGAGGACAGGAAAGGACGATATCCATGCGAGCGCTCTGCTGGAACGGTGTGAACGACGTGCGGGTCGAGACGGTGCCGGATCCGAAGATCCTGAGCTCCGGCGACGCGATCGTGCGCGTGAAGATGTCCTCGGTCTGCGGCTCCGATCTGCACCTCATCGACGGCTACGTGCCCACGATGAAGCGCGGCGACATCCTCGGCCACGAGGCGATCGGCGAGGTGGTCGAGGTCGGCGCCGGCGTGAAGGAGCTGCACCGGGGCGACCGGGTCGTGGTCTGCTCCCTCATCGGCTGCGGCGAGTGCTGGTTCTGCAAGAACGAGCTGTGGTCGCTGTGCGACAACTCGAACCCGACGCCCGAGATCGAGGAGCGGCTCTGGGGCCAGGCGTGCGCCGGGGTGTACGGCTACTCGCACGCCGCGGGCGGCTATGCGGGCAGCCACGCGGAGTACATGCGCGTCCCGTTCGCGGATCACAACGCGTTCAAGGTCCCCGAGGGCGTGCCCGACGACCGGGCGCTGTTCGCGTCCGACGCGCTGCCGACGGGCTACATGGCCGCGGACATGTGCGACCTGCAGAAGGGCGCCGTGGTCGCGGTGTGGGGCTGCGGCGCCGTGGGCCAGATGGCGATCAAGAGCGCGTTCCTGCTCGGGGCCGAGCGGGTGATCGCGATCGACCGGGTGCCGGAGCGGCTGCGCATGGCGCGGGAGCGCGGCTGCGCGGAGACGATCAATTACGAGGAGGTGAACGTGCGCGAGGCGCTGCACGAGATGACCGGCGGACGCGGCCCGGACGCGTGCATCGAGGCGGTCGGCATGGAGGCGGACGCGACCGGCCTGGAGGACGTCTATGACCGGGCGAAGCAGAAGCTGCACCTCGAGACGGACCGGCCCGCGGCGCTGCGCGAGGCGATCCTCGCGTGCCGGAAGGGCGGGACGGTCTCGGTCGTCGGGGTGTTCATGGGCGTGGTCGACAAGTTCCCGATCGGCGCCGCGATGAACAAGGGGCTGACGTTCCGGATGGGCCAGCAGAACGGGCAGCGGTACATCCCGAAGCTGCTCGAGCACCTCCAGCGCGGGGAGATCGACACGTCGTATCTGATGACGCACACGATGAGGCTGGAGGACGGGCCGCACGGCTACCGGATGTTCAAGAAGAAGCTCGACGGCTGCGTGCGCGCGGTGTTCACGCCGGAGGCGTGACCGCGGGCCCGCGGCGGTCAGGAGTCCGGGCCGCATTGCTTCATCACGCCCGGCGCGGCGAGCGTGTCATGGATATCGTCGTCGGGCGCGGATCGAGCGCATCGCGCCGTCCGGGGCGCTCCGGCCCAGATCGCGCGGGCCGTCGGGTCGCAGCGTCCCACGCCATGACCCAGAGCTAGTACATTCATCTGCCGGGATGAGCCCGGAACGCCCGCTCGGTCCGCTGCACGTCGCGGCCGTCGTGATCGGCGCGATCATCGGCGTCGGCATCTTCTTCACGCCGGCCGCGCTCGCGCGCGCGCTGCCGAGCCCGGCGTGGGTGCTCGGCCTCTGGCTGCTCGGCGGCGTGGTGTCGCTCGCCGGCGCGCTGGTCTTCGCGGCGCTGGGCGCGCGCTGGCCGCGCGCGGGCGGCGTGTACGTCTTCCTGCGCGAGGGCTTCGGCCCGCGCGCCGGGCCGTTCGTGGCCTTCCTGTACGGGTGGTCGCAGCTCCTCGTCGTCTCGCCGTGCGCGACGGCGGTGATGGCCATCGTGCTCGTGGACCACGTCGCCTTCCTGACGGGGCCGATGCAGCCCGGCGTGCGCGCGGGCGGCGCCGCGCTCGCGATCGCCGCGTTCGCGGCCGCGAACCTGCTCGGGTTGCGCACCGGCGGCAGGATCCAGGTCGCGATGGCGGCCTTCAAGGTCGGCGCGCTCGCGCTGCTCATCGCGATCGGCGCCGGCTGGGGCGACACCGCCCGCCTCCTCGCCCCGCGCGGCGCGGCGGCCGAGGGCGGCTGGCCGACGTGGCTCGTGGTGGGCCTCGTCCCGGTGCTCTTCTCGTTCAGCGGCTCCTTTCACGGCACGTACATCGCCGGCGCGGTGCGCGACCCCGAGCGCTCGGTGCCTCGCGGCATCGTGGCCGGCATCGGCGTCGTGCTGATCGGCTACCTGGCCGTCAACGTCGCGTTCCTCCGCCTGCTCGGCCACGCCGGCCTCGCCGCCAGCTCGAGCCCCGCCGCCGAGGCCGCCGCGCTCGCCCTCGGCCCGCTCGCCGGCAAGGCCCTCGCGGTCGTGATCATCCTCTCCGCCGCCGGGATCCTCAACACGGTCTGCCTCGGGTTCCCGTTCGTGATCTACGCGATGGCCAGGGACGGCCTGTTCTTCGAGCGCGCCGGCCGGCTCGACCCGCGCACCGGCCGCCCCGCGCTCGCGGTCACGCTGCAGGGCGTGCTCGCGTGCGCGGCCGTCCTCGCCGGCGCGTCGCGCGTCGACGTCCTCCTGACCGGAATGGCGTTCGCCGACGCCATGTTCCAGGCCGCGGTCGCGATCGTGGAGCTCCGCGCGCGCAGGGCCCCCGGCGGCGCCGCGCTGCGCGTGCCCGCGATCGCCCCGTGGGCGTTCCTGCTCCTGGAGCTCGGCCTCGCGATCGGCTGCCTCGTGCGCACGCCGCGCGAGACGGCCTATGGCGTCATGGCAATGGTCGTCGGTTCGATCGTGTTCCGCGCCTGGAGGCGCCCCGCGTGAGGCTCGGCCGGCGCGACTCGCTCCACTGCCCCATGGAGCGCGCGCGGTGAACGCGGTAAGGTATCTCATGAACAAGACCCAGGTACGCAGCTATCTCGACATGCACATCGGGCGTCAGCCCGGCACAAAGATCCAGTACGGGCACCCGTCGCCGCGATTCTGGAAGCCCGCGGAGCTCCGCCTCGACGAGGTGCGCGCCCTGCGGCGGCAGGACCGCGGGCTGGTGCTCTACGTCCACATCCCGTTCTGCCCCGAGACCGACCCCCCGGCGTGCGGATTCTGCCTCTTCGCGCGCGAGGACTTCCGCGGTTATCCGGCGGTCGTGCAGTACCTCGACGCGCTGAAGCGCGAGATCGACATGTACGCTTCCATCTTCGGAGGACAGGAGGTCTGCTGCATCTACTTCGGCGGCGGCACGCCCAACATCCTCAAGGCGCGCGATTACGAGCGGGTGATGAGCTTCGTGCGCGGCGCCTTCCGCGTCGCGGAGGGCGCCGAGGTCACGCTCGAGGGCGTCCCGCAGCTCTTCACGGACGAGCGCCTCGCCGCCATGGCGGAGGCGGGCATCACCCGCGTGAGCGTGGGCGCGCAGCAGATGCAGGATCACCTCATCCAGTACAGCGGGCGGGCCCAGACCGCCGAGCATGTGCTCCACGCCGTGGAGAAGACCCACGCGCTCGGCATGGTGGCCAACGTCGACCTCATCTGCGGCTGGTTCGACCAGCGCGAGGAGGATCTGGTGAACGACCTCGCGCAGCTCCTGCGCCTCCGGCCGGAGAGCATCGTGGTCCACCCGCTGACGCTGGCCGGACCATCCCACTTCGCGCAGGAGAAGGCGCGCCTACCCTCCGTGGACGAGACCTGCCGGACGTTCCTCCGCGGGCGGCGCTACCTGGAGGAGAACGGCTACTGGGGAGCGAGCTACGCCGATTACATGCTCCACGATCCGCCGCGCGGCCCGCGGGAGGTGGAGTACCTCCGCTTCTATCGCGACATCCTCCGCTACGATCGGCTGGGGGTCGGCTACGGCGCCAACTCGCTCTTCGCCGGCACGCTCGAGGGTCCGGGGATGACCTGGCGCAACGTGGATCAGACGAGCCTTTACTATCAGGCCCTCGACGCGGGCCGGCTGCCCACCCTCGAGGGCTTCACGTTCACCGACGTGGACCTCTCCCTCCTCTACGTGCTGAAGGGCATCGAGGGGACCCCCTTCCTCACGGCGAGCGGCTACGCCCGCATGTTCGGCCGCGATCTCGCCGCCGACCACGCTCCACACTGGGAGGTGCTCGCCGAGATGGGCTGGCTCCAGATCGCCGGCGGAGACGAGTACCGGATCACGGGCGACGGGGTGTTCTACATCCCCATGATCCAGCGCTGCATCTCCGACGATCGCAACGAGGAGCTGCGAAAGCAGGCCCCGAAGCGGCGCTCCTTGCTCCCTCAGATCCACGGTGTTTGAGTGCCGACCATGAGCCTCCCCCCCGACGCGCCCACGCCCACCGATCTCTTCCTGCTCCTCACGTCCGGCTGGATCCCGGCCGCGATATGCCTCGTGGCGCGCCTCGGGATCGCGGACGAGCTCGCGGAGGGGCCGCTCACCGCCGCCGAGCTCGCGGCGCGGGCAGGCCTCGCGGGGTCGCCCGCGCGGCTCTCGCGCGTGCTGCGCGCGCTCACGACGACCGATGTCCTCCGCATCGAGGACGGCGGGCGCTTCGCGCTAGGACCGCTCGGCCGCTTCCTGCGGAGCGGCGTGCCCGGCTCGATGCGGGCCGCCGCGATCGCCTTCCATGCGCCCTGGCGGGCTGCGGCGTGGGCGAAGCTCGACGAGGCCGTGCGCGGCGAGGCGTCGGGCTTCGAGCATGCCTTCGGCACGGATCTGTTCGAGTACCTGGGGAGGGACGCCGAGGCCGGCCGCGCCTTCTACGACGGCCAGAGCTCCGTCGTCGTGCTCACCGACGAGGCCCTGCTCCGGAGCTACGATTTCTCGCGCTTCGATCGGATCGTCGACGTGGCGGGCGGCCAGGGGCAGCTGCTCGTCCGCCTGCTCTCGGCCCACCCCGCGCTCCGCGGCGTCGTCTTCGATCTCCCGTACGCCATCGAGGCGGCGCGGGCGCGCGACCTCGCAGGCGAGGCGGGCGTCGGCGATCGGATCTCGTACGTGGCGGGCGACGTGTTCAGAGGCTTCCCGGAGGGCGCGGACGCCTACTTGATCCAGCGCTTCATCCATGGATGGGAGGACGAGCACGCGGCGGCGATCCTGGCCAATTGCCGCCGGGCCATCCGCCCCGGCGGTCACCTCTTGCTCGTCGAGGCGATCGTCGCCTCCGGCCAGCCGAGGTCGCTCGGCGCCTTCTTCGATCTGGAGATGATGGTGGTGGCGGGGGGCAAGGCGCGCACGGAGGAGGAGCACCGCGCCCTGCTCCGCGACGCCGGATTCCGCTTCCAGCGCGTCGTCGACACGGGGACACCGTTCTCGATGATCGAGGCCGTGGCCGCGGAGTGACGATCTCGCCCCGCCGCGCGGCGCCGGACGCTCGAGTGGTATTTTTATCCGGTCATCGAACGACGATTTTCGATCTTGACCCCGGCGGGGACATCGGCTCCCCTCGTGGCCCCCACGGGCAGGCCGGAGCCGCCCCCCGACTATCAAGGAGTCGCCGATGCGCAGACTGCCGATCGCCTTGCTGGCATCGCTATCCATCCTCGCGGGCAGCGCGGGCGCCGCCTCGGCGGCCGCCCCGAAGACGACCTACCCTGTCGTGTTCGCGCACGGCATGGGCGGCTTCGACGACCTCCTCGGCTATGACTACTGGGGCGACGACTACGGCACATTCGTCGGCGACGCCTGCGACGAGTTCCTCGAGGTCTATTGCAACGGCGACCTCGACGGGGGCCAGAAGGCCTACGCGGCGCAGGTGCCGGCGTTCCAGTCCTCCGAGCTGCGCGGGCTCGACCTCGCCGACGACATCGAGGGCTTCCTCGCCACCTCGGGCGCCTCGAAGGTGAACCTCATCGGCCACTCGCAGGGCGGCATCGACATCCGCAAGGCGGCGCGCGTGCTGTACGAGCGCTACGGCACCGCCAAGGTGCGCGTGCTCCTCAGCATCTCCTCGCCCCACCGCGGCTCGCCGGTGGCCAAGTACATCCTCGATCTCGGCCCGGGCGTGACCAGCGTCATCTCCGCGCTGGCGACCTATTACGGCGACACCATCTACCAGGCCGGAAACGACGGGTACGCGGGCGCCAAGCAGCTCGTCTACAAGGACTACTCCGCCGGCGACGGGGCCACCACGGGCATGCAGGCGTTCAACGCCCTCTACCCGGTCAACGCGAGCTACGCCTCCCGCTACGGCTCGCTCATCACGGCGCAGAACGGGGCCAGCGTGAACCCCGCGCTCTACCTCCTGAGCGAGCTCTTCTACGACATCGACGGCGACGGCTACTGCTCCGGCGACTGCGACAACGACGGGGCGAGCGGCATGGGCGACGGCACCTGCAACGAGCAGGACGACGACGGCCTCGTGGGCATCAACTCGCAGCAGATGGGCTACCGGCTCAAGTACACCGAGCAGAGCTTCGCCCTCGACACGATCACGACCGACTCCGGCCCGGGCTACGTGAGCAACCTGAACGCGCCGACCTCGACCCAGATGACCTCGATGGCGAGCGTCATCAATCAGGATCACCTCGACGTCGTCGGCGTCGGCCCCGACATGTTCGACGAGATGGAGTTCTACGCGGCGATCTTCGAGTACATCGCGTATTACGACTGAGACGCGGCGCCCATGACGAAGCGGAAGACGCTCCTCGGGCTCGGCGCGCTCCTCCTCGTCCTCTCACTCTACCTCGGGCTGCGCCGGGAGAAGATCGAGGAGCCCGCGGCCCTGGCCGCAGGGTCCCCCGAGGCGGCGGGCGCCGATCTCGCCGCGCGGCCTCGGGCCGCGGGGCCGGGCGGGGCCTCCGCCGCCGCGCCGGTGGACTCCGAGCTCGTCGCCCACCTGCGCTCGCGCTACGGGGCGAACATCGGCAATCCCTACGTCCAGATCAAGCTCATCGAGGCGCTCATGCGCCACTTCCAGAAGCAGGACCCTCTGCACTGGAAGGAGGCGCTCCTCGCGGCGGTGCGGGCCGCCTTCCCCGATCGCTACGACGAGATCGCGAAGAACCTCGAGGCCCGCCTCGGCTACGAGCGCTGGATGGACGAGAGCCGCGCCCGCCTCGACGCGCTCGACCCCGAGGAGCGCCGGGCAGAGATCCAGAGGGAGCGCGATCGCCTCTTCGGCGAGGGGGCGGCCGACGAGATCTGGGCCTCCGAGCAGAAGAACCAGGCGGTCGCGGACGCGCTCCGGGAGATCGACGGCCAGGAAGGCAAGAGCCTCGGCGAGAAGCTCGCGGCGTACACGGAGCGCCTCGAGGACACCTATCAGGACGAATACGACAGCTACCTCGAGAGGCACCGGCACGAGGCGATGAACCGCTTCCTCGCGCTCGAGTCGGTGCAGGCCGAGCTCGACGCGATGTCCGCCGAGGCGCGGGCGGCGAGCCTGCGCGAGATCCGCGAGGGGATGGGCCTCGACGAGGCGGCGCTCGGGCGCTGGGACGCGCTCGACCGCGATCGCGACGCGCGCTGGGAGGCGGGGAAGAGGTACATGGCCGAGCGCGCGGCGCTGGTCGCGGCCTACAGCGGCGCGGAGCTGGAGGAGAAGCTCGCGGAGCTCCGGCGGCGCTACTTCGGCGACGAGGCGGAGGTCATCGCCGCCGAGGAGCAGAGCGGCTTCTTCCGCTTCGAGCGCCCCCGCCGCTGGGGCCAGAACTGATCGGCCATCAGCCTGTACGTCACGAAGGTCTCCTGGCATCCTCCCGATCGAAGAGCCGCGCCGCGTTCCCGCCGAGCAGCGCCGCGAGGGCCTCCTCGCCCATCTCGATCGCCGCGAGCCGCCTGATCTCGCGATCCCAGGCGTAGGGCACGTTCGGGAAGTCGGTCCCGTAGACGATCCTCTCGGGGCGGCAATGGAGCAGCCGGACGGGCGCGACTCCCGCGAAGAAGTCGGCCATCGCCATCGTGGTGTCGAGCCAGAGGTTATCGTGGCGCTCGAGCAGCCGCTCGTACGCGTCGAACTCGTCGGCCCCGAGGTGCGGCACGCACAGCCGGAGGCCGGGGTAATCGTCGAGCACGCGCTCGACCCGCTCGACCGAGCAGAGCGCGTACGGATCGCACCGGTACGCCGGGCTCTTCGGCTCGCGCCCCGCGTGCACGACGAGCGGCCGGTCCGCCCGGACGCAGGCCTCGTAGACGTCGTGCATTGCCTCGTCGTCCGCGGCGAAGCATTGCACATGGCAATGAAGCTTCACGCCCCGGAGGCCCGCCGCGAACGCCTCCCGGAGGATCTCCGCGGCGCCCTCCTCGCCCGGCAGCACGGTGGCGAGGCCCCAGATGCGGGGCTCGTCCCGGCAGAGCGAGGCGATGAACTGGTTCAGCGCGCGCGCCATCCCCGGGCGGTGCGCGTAATGGAGCGCGACGACGCGGGAGACGCCGCGCGAGAAGAGGAAATCGGTGACCTGCTTCGCGTAGAGCCTGTACCGGACGGGCCAGGCGTGCTGCTCGAACCACCGCCAGAGCGCCTCGAACACGGCGTCGGGGAAGAGGTGGACGTGCGCGTCGATGACCTCGGGCAACGACGCCGGCAGCCTCTCCCCCTCCTCGTCGCAGAGCGCCGGCAGCGGGGCGCGCCCCGAGGAGAGCCACCCTCCGGCGGCGCGAGGCGGGTCGTGATCGGCGAGGCAGGGGAGCGGGGCGTCGAGCAGCACGGCGCGAGCTTGCCCGAAGAGACGATCCGAGGTCAGCGAAAAACCGCCAGCCCTACCCCCGCATCGCCTTGAGGGGGCTCATCCTGGCCGCCCGCACGGCCGGAAAGAAGCCGCCGAGCAGCCCCATGACCCCCGCCACGACGACGGACGTGATCAGGATGCCCGGCGTCGGCTCGAAGGTGAACACCACCTCGGACCAGCTCGCGAAGTTCACCGTCGAGAAGCGCACGAAGCGCATCCCGAGCGACGCGACCACACCGGCCACGCCCCCGAGGCCCGCCAAGAAGACCGCCTCCAGCAGGAACGACGTGAGGATGCTCAGCTTCGAGAAGCCGAGCGCGCGGAGCGTCCCGATCTCCCGCTGGCGGTTCGCGATCGACGCGTTCATCGTGATCGTCGCGCCGATCATCGCGCCGATCGAGAAGAACACCGCGATGAGCACGCCCATCGCCTTGATGAAGATGCTCGTGCCCTCGGACTGCTTCTCGTAATAGTCGCTCTCGCGGATCGCCTCGAGGCCGAGCTGGCGGTCCTGCTCGACCGAGGCCTCGAAGGCGTCGAACTTCGACGGCGAGGTGAGCTTCACCCGCACCGACGACACCGAGCCCTCCCGGCCGAACGCGGCGCGGACCGTGAAGAGATCCGCCCAGACCTCCGATTCGAAGGAGGAGCCGCCGTCCTCGAACACGCCGACCACCTTGACCGGGCGGTTCTTCCGGAGCTCGAACGTGCCGCCGAGCGTGAGGCCCTTGAAGCGCTGATAGATGGCCTTGCCGACGATCGCCTCGTCGGTGCCCGGCTGCGCGGGGCGGCCCTCGACGATGCGGACGTCGGTGCGGAACTTCATCACGTCGTCGGGCACGCCCCGGACCTGGACGTTGGAGACGCCGTCGGTGCCGTGCTTGTCGAGCAGGATGACCGACACGATCTCGCCGACGCCGTCGGGCTTGCCGTCGGGGCGCTTCGAGACGTCCGCGTTGCCGAGGACGAGGCCTATCTGCTGCTCCTCGATGCCGCTCGCGATCTCGGCTTCGGATCCCTTGCGGATCACGATGGCGACGTCGCTCTTCGCGGAGCGGCCGAGCGTGCGCTCGATGCTGTTGGAGAGCATCATCGCCGAGGCGAACACGAAGACGACCAGGCCGAGGCCGGCCGCCGTGGCGACCGTCGTGGTCTTCCGGACCGCCAGGTTCCGGAGGTTGTACGCGATGGGGATCATCTCGACTCCTCCTCGCTCAGGCGATGCGCCGGAGCGCGCCGGTGACAGGGAGCCTGGACGCGCGGTAGGCCGGGATCGCCGCCGCGGCCAGCGCCAGGCCGATCGCGAGCAGCACGGCCGTCACCATCGTGCCGGGCTCGATCCGGAAATAGGGGAAGAACCCGCCCATGTTCTCCTCGAGGAACCGCCCGAGCCCGAGCTCGACGATGGGATAGGAGAGCCCGAGCCCCGCCGCCCCCGCGAGCACGCCGATGGTGAGCGCCTCGCCCATGATGAAGATCCCCACGTGCCGCGGCTCGAACCCGAGCGCGCGCAGCACCCCGTACTCCTGCGTGCGCTCGCGCACCCCCATTGCGATCGTATTGCCGAGGATCATCGTCATGATGAGCAGGATGATGATCGACACGATGTCGAGCGCCGTGAGCACCGCGGAGAGCATGGCCATGAACGACAGGTTCATCGCCCGCTCGCTCATGGTGGCGGTCTGCACGTCCTTCTCGTCGAAGATCCTGTCGATCTGCGCGCTGATCGCAGCGCCGCGCGCCGGATCGTCGATGCGGGCCATGATCCAGCCGATCTCGTCCCTCCGCGCCTCGGGGATGGAGTCGTTCAGGTAGTCCCAGTGGAAGAGGAACTGGGAGCGGTCGACCGACTTGCGGGTCGCCGTGTACACGCCCGAGATCTCGAACTGCCAGTCGCCGGGGTAGATCGTGCCCGAGAGGGTGACCTTGTCGCCGGCCTTCACGCCGAGCTTCTGGGCGAGCACGTCGCCGACGATCACGCCCTTCCGGTCCGCGAGCCAGCGCTCCATGTCGGCCGGCGGCACGACCATCTCGTCGAAGACCTTGAAGAAGCTCTTCGAATCGACGGCCATCGACGCGAAGAAGTTGTTCGGGTCCCTGGGGTCCCTGCCGCCGAACCAGTTCGCGTAGCTCGCGTCCTTGATCCCGGGGACCTCGCGGACCGTGTCGATGTAGCGCTTCGGGAGCTGGAGGATGAACGAGACCTTGTGGCGGGTGGCGATCCGGTCCTTGGCCGCGTAATCGGCGGCCACGTTCCACGCGGCGAGCACGGTGCGGATGAGGACGAACGCGAGCACCGCCACCGCGGCCCCGAGGATCGTCAGCGCCGTGCGGCCCTTGTTGCGGAGGACGTTCTTCGCGGCGACCGAGATGATGTTCACGACAGCGATCCCTTGTCGAGGCGGCGCGTCACGGAGGCCCGCTCCGCCGCGTGCGGGTCGTGGGTGACCATCAGGATGGTCTTCTTGAGCTCCTTGTTGAGCGTGTCGAGCAGCGCGAGGATCTCGTCGGCGCTCTTCCGGTCGAGGTCGCCGGTGGGCTCGTCCGCGACGATGATCGTCGGGTCGTTGACGATCGCCCGCGCGATCGCGACGCGCTGCTCCTGCCCGCCGGAGAGCTGGCGCGGGTAATGGTCCATGCGCTGCTCCAGGCCGACCACGCGGAGCGCCGTCTGCGCCCGCTTGCGCCGCTCGGCGCCGCCCAGGCTCGTGAGCAGGAGCGGCAGCTCGACGTTCTCGACCGCGGTCAGCACGGGCATGAGGTTGTACGACTGGAAGATGAACCCGATGGTCCGCGACCGGAACCGCGCGAGCTCCGAGTCGCTCATCCGCGTGAGGTCGTTGCCCGCGACGCGCGCCGTGCCCCGCGTGGGCCGGTCGAGCCCGGCGATGAGGTTGAGCAGCGTCGATTTCCCCGATCCCGAGGGGCCCATCAGCGCCTCGAACGAGCCCTCCGGGATGTCGAGGTTGATGTCCTCGAGCACGGGGACGGGCTCCTTGTCGCGAAAATAGGTCTTGGCCACGCCCTGCAGCTCGACGATCGCCCTGGGCTTCGCGTCCGACATTCCTCAGCCTCCCCTTTCCTTTTCCTTGATCTTCTGCCCGTCGGCGAGATCGGCCGGCGGGCTCGCGACGAGCCGCGTGCCCGGGGCCGGCCCGTCGAGCAGCTCGAGGCCGCCCGGGGCCGCGCCGCCCACCTTGATGGGCACCATCTTGACCCGGCCCTGATCGACGACGAACACGACCTTCGCGCCGAGCCGGTCGACGACCGCGCTCTCCGGCACCACGCGCTTCGGCGGCTCCTTCATCGCCTCGTCCGAGAGCGCCTGGGCCAGGAAGCTCACGCGCGCGCTCATCTCCGGCAGGACCTTGTCGGCCGGCTCGGCGAACTTGACCTTCACGGGCACGGTCGCCTTGGCGCGGTTCACGCGGCGCCCGATCTCGTGCGTCGAGCAGCGGAACCGCTTCGAGGGGTATGCGTCGAGCACGATCTCGCAGGGCTTGCCGGGCTCGATCATCGACAGCCGGGTCTCCGGGACGTCGGTCTCGACCATGAGCGAGCCGAAATCGGCGATCTCGGCGATCGGCCGCTCGATGAAGACGACCTCGCCGACCTCGGGCGGCTTCGAGACGATGGTGCCGCTGATCGGGGCGACGATCTTGCGGTCGGTGAGCGCGACGCGCTGGCTCTCGACCTCCGCGGCGAGCGCCTTCACCTCGGCCTCCGAGGCCTTGGCCGACTCGTCGAGCGCCTTGAGCCTGGCCCCGAGGTCCTCCATGGCCGCGCGCCCGGTGACGCCCTTCTCGACGAGGGCCTTCTCCCGGGCGATCTGGCCCTCGATCTCGGCGAGGCCGGCCCGCGCGGCCGTGGCCCGCGCCCGCGCCGCCGCGACCCGCGCCTGGGCCGCGGCGATCGCGCTGCGCTGGTCCGAGTCGTCGAGCTCCGCGATGACGTCCCCCGCCTTCACGACGTCGCCCTCGCGCACGAGGAGCTTCGCGATGCGCCCCGGGACCTTGGCGCCGACGTTGGAGACGAGCTGCGGGACGACGTACCCCGTGGACGTGACGGTGATCGAGGCCTGCGCCGGCGAGACCAGCGCGACCTCCGTGGTGGCCACCTCGGTCTTGAAGACCGCGGCCTGGAGCCTCGGGACAAGGGCGGCCGCGCCCGCGCCGAGCACGCCGAGCGTGACGACGACGAGCGCGGCGGTGCGCAGGGGGCTGCGTCGATCGGGGTCGACGTCCCGCTGGATGCGCAGCGACTCGAGATCGGATCGGAGCTGGTCGGCCACGGCCGGCCCCCTATAGCGATGCCCGCGCACGACGCCAAGGGCGATCTTCCGGTGGGTATGGGGCGGAAAGTTTCCGCATGTCAGCGGAAAGCGCGGCGGCGGGGGTCAATAGGCCGCGGCGTACTTGGAGGCGTCGAACCTCCGCGTCGCCAGCCGGAACGTGAACGTGAAGCCGGGCCAGATGGCCGTGTTCCGCCCGTTCGCGTCCAGGTACCAGCTCCTGCAGCCGGAGCTCCACACCGTGCGGGCGAGCCTGCGCTGGATCTCGTCGTTGTACGCGCGCTGCGCCTCCGGCAGGACGTCATAGAAGGCGACGCCGCCCGCGCGCATCGCGCGGACGTACTCCATCACGTAGCGCACCTGCGCCTCGATCATGTAGAGGATCGAGTTGTGCCCGAGCCCGGTATTCGGGCCGACGAGCGTGAAGAGGTTGGGGAAGCCCGAGATCGTCGTGCCGAGGTAGGCCTCGGCGCCGCGCGCCCACGTGGCCGCGAGGTCCCTGCCGCCGCGCCCGGTCACGCGCACCTTCCCGAGGTAGTCGTGGACGTCGAACCCCGTTCCGAACACGATGGCGTCGACCTCGCGCTCCACGCCGTCGCCGGCCACGATCCCCGCCTCGGTGATCTCCCGGATGCCGTCGGTGACGACCTCGACGTGGGGGCGGGCGAGGGCGGGGTAGTAAGTATTCGACATCAGGATCCGCTTGCAGCCCATCATGTAGTCCGGCGTGAGCTTCCGGCGGAGCGTCGGGTCCTTCACGGCGGCGTGCATGTGCCGGAGCGCGATCCGCTGCGCGAGCCGGAGGATGCTCGGAGCGTACATGAAGCCGACCGCCCTCGCCTCCAGTTTCCAGTAGATCTGCTGCCGGTGGAGCTCGCGCGCGAGGGGGATCGCCTCGAAGAGCTGCTTCTCCCACGCGCGGTACGGCCGCTCGATGCGCGGGAGCACCCACGCGGGGGTCCTCTGGAAGACGTGGAGCTTCGCGACGTCGCCGGCGATCGCCGGGATGAACTGGATGGCGCTCGCGCCCGTGCCCACGGAGGCGACCCGCTTGCCGCGCAGGTCGAACGAGTGGTCCCAGGCCGCCGAGTGGAACATCTTGCCGCGGAACCTCGAGAGGCCCTCGATCTTTGGGAAGGACCAGCGGCTCAGCGGGCCCATGGCCGAGACGACGATGCGCGCGCGGACGCGCTCGCCGCCGGCGGTCACCACCGTCCATAGCCCCGCGGCCTCGTCGAACGCCGCCTCGATCACCTCCGTGTCGAACCGGATGTGCCTGCGCACGTCGTGCCTGTCCGCGCAGCGCTCCATGTAGGCGCGGATCTCGTCGTGGGGGGCGTACGTCTCGGACCAGCGCGGGTTGGGCTCGAACGAGAACGAATACATGTGCGAGGGGACGTCGCACGCGCAGCCCGGATAGTGGTTGTCGCGCCACGTGCCCCCGAGCGCGCTCGCCTTCTCGAAGAGGACGATGTCGTGGATGCCGGCGCGCTTGAGCGCGATGGCCATGCAGAGGCCGCCGAAGCCCGTCCCGATGATGGCCGCGAAGACGTCCTCGCGGCCGCTGTCCGTCGTCACCATGGGAGATCTCCTCCTCGTCACGCGGCCCGCGGCTCGGCGCCCGCGACGAACGGCGCGACCGAGCCTCCAGGGCCGAAGAGCCGCTCGCGCCAGGCGTCGAGCAGCGCGCTCGTGTCACGGTCGTCGGGGTGGAACCCCGGCCGGAAATAATCCACATAGGCGGGGACGAGCCGGGGGAAGAGCCCGCCGCGGCCCCACAGGTAGGCGATCCCGCGCGCGCAGCCGCGGAGATCGCCGAGGAGGCCGCGCGCGGCGAGCAGCCGGACGTGCAGGTGCGTGACCTCGGCGAAGAAGATGGCCGTCGTGACGAGCATGACGGCGATGCGCCGGACATACGAGCCGTCGACCTGCTCGTACACGTCGTATGCGACGGCCTTGTGCTCGCTCTCCTCGAACGCGTGCCAGAGCCAGAGCGGCCGCACCGACGGGTGGATCTTCTCCCGGTGGCGCTCGTCGCCGAGGAGCTGCTCGGCGAGGATGGCCGTGAAATGCTCGAGGGCGCAGGTGACGGCGAGCTGATCGGCCCTGGGCAGCCGCCTCGCGAGCCCGAGGACCGCCTTGACGTGAGGCTCGATGGCGTCGATCACGTGGAGGCCCTGCGCGCGGAGCATCGCGTTCAGGTCGGCGTGCTCCCGCGAGTGCATCGCCTCCTGTCCGATGAAGCCGAGGACGCGCTCGCGGAGCTCCGGATCGCCGATCTGGTCCCTGTAACGGCGGACACTGTCGACGAAATACCGCTCGCCGTCGGGGAAGAGCAGCGAGAGCGAATCCATGAAGAGCGAGAGGAAGAGGTCGTCGCCGTAGTATGCCGCCGGGACGTTCCCGGGATCGAAGGCGAAATGGACGCGGCGGCGCGGGATGTGCCTCGTCGTGGGCTCGCGGGTCGGTCGGGGCATGATTCCTCCTCGTGACGCGCCCAGGATGGGGTGGCGCAGCCGGCCGGGGGAGGTTAGGGTGGGCCTGCCTCTTGTCATCCGGGGCCAACCGACGTGTCCAGGCGTGACGATACCACGAGCCTGCCCGGCGCGTACGCGCGTGAGCTCCTGCACCTCTGCGCGCGCTCCGGGCTCACGGCGGAGGAGCTGCTGGCGGGGCTGGGCGTCACGGCGGCGGAGCTGTCGGAGCCGACGACGCGCGTCCCGCTCGGCACGGTGGAGGAGCTGGTCCGGCGCGCGGTGCGGCTCACGGGGGAGCCCGGGCTCGCGTTCATGATGGGCCTGCACATGCGGCTGTCGTGGCACGGGTTCCTGGGGTTCGCGGCGATGACGGCGAGCACGGTCGGGGAGGCGCTCGCCCTGGCCGAGCGCTTCATCGGGACGCGGACGACGGCATTGACCCTGCGCGTGCACGCGGACGGCGACGCGGCGTCCGTGGCGCTCGAGGACCAGGTCGGGCTCGGCGAGCTCCTGGAGTTCGTCGTCGTCGCGCTGTTCGTGGGCATCGGCCAGATAGGCAACGCGGTGACGGGCCAGCGCCTGCGCGCGACGGTCGAGCTCACGTTCACCGAGCGCCCGTACTTCCGCCGGTTCGCGCACCTCGTGCAGGGCGAGGTGCGCTTCTCGCGGCCGGCGAACCGGCTCGTGTTCCCGCGGCGCTTCCTCGATCTGCCGCTGGTCACGGCCGACGAGGTGGCGACGCGGCTCGCGCGGGAGCAGTGCGAGCGGGAGCTCGCGGCGCTCGGCGAGGGGACGCGCCTCGTCGTGCGCGTGCGCGCGGCGCTGCGGGCGGCCAGGCCGGAGGACCGGTCGATCACCGCGGCGGCGCGCGCCCTGTCGGTCTCGACGCGCACGCTCAAGCGGCGCCTCGCCGAGCAGGGCACGACCTTCTCGGCCCTGCTCGACGAGCAGCGGCGCCAGGAGGCGCTGCTCCTGCTCGACGACGCCCGCCTCTCGATCGACGAGATCGCGGCGCGGGTGGGCTATTCGGATACGGCGAACTTCACGCGCGCGTTCCGCCGGTGGACGGGGGTGACGCCCGCCGCGCACCGCGCGCGCTGAGCGCGCCGGCGGCGCGCCGCGTGGAATTCGTGCGCGGGACGCCCGCCGGCCGCGGGGAGGGGCGCCGCGCCCGCCCGCCTGTGCTAGTGCTGGCCGCGCCCTCGAATCAGGAGACGTCATGCTTCGAATGAGATCTATTCATCGCCTGCCCTCGCTCCCCGCGGCCGCAGCGGCCATCACATTGCTCGCCGCCTGCGGCGGCGAGGAGCACCTCTCCCCGCTCGGCTCCGGCGGCTCCGGCGGCGCCGGCGGCTCCGGCGGCTCCGGCGGCTCCGGCGGCGGGGTCGCCTCGCTCGAATGGACGCCGTGCCCCGACGATTACCTCACGGAGTGCGCGACCGCGGCGATGCCGCTCGACTGGGCGCACCCCGAGGGGCCGACCATCGACGTGCTCGCGGCGCGCACGCTCGCGAAGAGCGGGGCGGGCACGGCGCAGCTCTGGCTCCTGCAGGGCGGGCCAGGGGGCTCAGGCAATGTCTTCAAGAACGCCGTGCCGTTGCTCGCCGACATCATGCCGGACGTCGATTTCTACGTGCTCGAGCACCGGGGGGTGGGCGCGTCCACGCGCCTGTCCTGCCCGGCGCAGGAGGACCCGGGATCGACCGCCGGGGAGGGCATCGTCGGACCGGAGTGGGCGCCCTGCATCGCGTCGCTCCAGGCCGAGTGGGGCGAGGGCCTGGCGGGGTTCACCACGACGGCGGACGCGCACGACCTCGACCGGATGATCCAGCTCACGCGCGAGCCGGACAAGCGCGCGATGGTCTACGGCATCTCGTATGGAACCACGCGCGCGATGCGGTTCCTCCAGGCGCACCCGGGCACGGCGGACGCGGTGATCCTCGATTCGATCGTGTCGCCGGGGGTGCAGTTCCTGTCGCGATACGACCAGCAGTTCGATCCGGTCGGGCAGTCGCTCTCGGCGCTCTGCGCCGCGGATCCGGTGTGCGGGCAGAAGCTCGGCGCCGATCCCTGGGCGCGCGTCGTGGCGGCCAGGGAGCAGCTCGCCGCGGGGCACTGCCCCGCGCTCGGGATGACCGTGGACGTGATCGAGGCGCTCGCGCCTTACTTCGTGATGATCCGGGACATCCGCGCGCACATGTTCCCGGTCGTGTACCGGCTCGACCGGTGCGATCCCGGCGACGTGCAGGTGCTCAGCCATTACTTCACGACGCTGCTCGACATGTTCAACGCGCCGTCCACGGGGCCGGTCCGGGGCTCGCAGGCGCTGCAGATGAACGTGGCGCTCTCGGAGCTCTGGGAGGAGCCCGCGCCCTCGCAGGCGGAGCTCGCGGCCCGGTGCGAGGCGGAGACGCTCTGCCCGCAGGCGAGCGTGACGATCGGCGCGCAGTACGAGGAGTGGCCCCGCTACGCGCACGATGAATACGTGAACGAGTGGCCCGAGGTCACGACGCCGGTGCTCCTCCTGAACGGCGACCTCGATCCGCAGACGCCGATCGAGACGGCGACGGCGGCCCAGAGCCATTTCATTGCGCCGCACCAGACGTTCGTGACGGTGCCGTTCAGCCCGCACGGGGTGGTGTTCGAGTCCCCGGTGCTGACGCCGGGCGCGCCGCCCTGCGGGGCGCAGATGATCGCGGGCTTCGTCGCCGATCCGGAGGCGGACGTCGACACGCAATGCCTGGCCGATCTCGCGCCCGTGACCTGGGACGAGGCCCCGGAGGTCCTGGACCTGCTCTTCGGGACGCAGGACATGTGGGAGAACCCGCAGCCGGTCGCGGGGGATGCCCCGCCCGAGAAGGTCGACTGGGACGCGCTCGCCGCCGCGGCGCGCCGCGCGACGCGGCGCCTGCGCTGATGGGCGAGGGCCAGGCGCGACGGCCCTGTCCGCTCGACGCGCGGCCCGGGCGTTGTTGACGTCTCCGCGATCCTCGTGTTTTCTCGGCTGATGGCGGCACGATTCGTCGACAAGCAGGAGGTCCGCTCGGTCGCGCAGCTCTCGAAGCTGCAGGCGGAGCAGCTCCGGCTGGCCGGGAAGGCGTACGACGGGGAGGACCTCCCCGTCGAGGCCCGGCTCGCCGGGGACGAGCCCGAGCACGAGGAGGGCAGCTTCCTCGGGTTCTGCAATCTCTACAAGGTCGTGGACGGGGACCGGCACCTGTACGACGCGTGGATCTACATGGTCGACAGCGGCACGATCTTCCGCGCGGGCACGACCGAGAAGGTGGCGGAGATCATCCAGTTCGGGCTCGAGTGCGATGATCCGGTGATCCGGATGGCGCTCGGGCCCGCAATGGTGGAGGCGCGCCTCCTGCCGCGAGGGGATTCGTCGTACACGGAGTTCGCGGAGGCGCTCGCGCGGCAAGAGGCCTGAGCGCGGCGCCGGGGGTCGGTCATTGATCGTCCTGGACCCACACCCTCGGCTCGTTCGCGCGGCCCGGCGGATCCTGGCCGACGAGCACGGCGCCGATCCAGACGCGCTTCGCGAGCTCGTCCTCGGCGCCCGGGGCGAGGCCGGCGCCCTCCAGGCGGAGGCGGACGGCGCGCTCGCCCGGGGAGAGGTCGTCGCCGAGGCGGATGACGAGGCGGGCCACGCCGTCGGCGCCGCGGCGCTCGGTCGCGGCCTCCCATAGCGTGGCCTTGCCGAAATCGCCGGTGCGGCCGGCGAGCACGCCCTCCGGGAGCGTGACGCGGCGGAAGAACACGCCTTGGCGAGAGGCGGGCTTCGCGCCGTCGATGCTGTAGCGGACGCGGAAGGGCTCGTTGCCGCCCTGGGTGACGACGAAGAGCACGAGGTGCAGTGTCTCGCCGGGGCGCTGCTGGAAGCGGAACGTCATCGGGCGGGGGCGCTTGAGCTCGTGGACGTCGCGGCGGCGGACGATCGCGCCGCCGTCCGCAGGGGCCGAGTCGGTGTAGGCGACGCCGGACGCGCCGAGGCCCTCGACGGCGACGCGGTGCACGCCCGGGGAGACGGGCGCGCGCAGGGTGCCGGAGAGGGTGACGATGGGCTCGGTCTTCACGACGGCGCCGTCGACGCGGAGCTTGACGTCCTTGCCGAGCCGGCCCTTCTCGGCCTGATAGATGACGACCAGGCGGCCGCCGCGCTCGCCGCCGGCCTCGACGCGGAGGTCCTTCGGGACGAGGAGCGGGGTCCAGGCGTCGCCGGGGTACTCCTCGCCGCCCGACTGGTACGCGGGCGCGAGGAGGCGGCGGCGGACGGGCGCGTGCTCCGGGGTGAGGGTGCGCTCCGGGACGTCGCCGGCGCCGCGCGCGCCCTGGCCGGTGCGCTCGATCCGGACCTGCTCGCGGAGGTCGGAGAAGCGCTCCTTGCGCTCGAGGTCGTCGAGGTTCACCGCGCGGATGTCGGCCCACTCGCTGACGTCGAAGGGGGCGTAGCGCCAGACCTCGTCCTCGCGGAGCTGCACGCGATAAGGGATGCGATAGAGGGTCTCGCTGACGCCGGGCTCGATCGTGCGGAGGCGGAGGCGGGTCCTCGGGTCGCCGGTGATCTCGATGCGCTCGACGCCGGGCGGGATGCGGAGGATCGCGAGCCGCGGGTCGGTGGCGTCGAGGCCCTCCTTCCACCATTCGAACCGGGAGCGCGGGAGCACGACGCGGAGGTCCGCGGACTCGCCGGGGCCCTTGCCCCAGCGGGCGACGAGCGCGGCCTCGCCCTGATCGACGCCGCCGCTCACCTCGATCTCGGTGCGGATCAGGAGGCCGAGCAGCTCCTGGCCGGGGGCGACGCGGGTGATCACGGGGTCCACGGGGTCGAGGTTCAGATAGCGGACGATGCGGACGTCGGGCGGGGCCTCGAGCCGCGCGCGGTCGGGCATCAGGGCGTGCACGATCTCGCCGATCTGCGCGGGGGCCTGCGCGGGCGGGAGCGCGAAGCGGACGCCGAAATCAGGGCCCACGCCGTCGATCACGACGGTGCGGATGTCCTCGCGGGGGAGCTCCACCGTGGCGCGGCCCGCGGGGCCGAGATTGATCCCGCGCGCGATCTCGAAGCCGTCGGCGACGCGCACGGTGCGGCCGGGCGGGCCCTCGAGGTCGAGCGCGACGGGGCCGCGGAAATTGAGGGCGGCGGCGTGGCGCTCGCCGATGACGAACTCCGAGGCGCCGCGGCCCTCGGCGCGCGGATACGGGGTGCGGAAGCGGCGGAGGAAGAGGCGGGAGACCTGGTAGTCCTTTCCGCTCACGCCGGCGGCCTCGAGGCGGCGGGCCCACGTCGTGAGCAGGAGGCCCCGGGCGGCCTCCGGGATGTCCGCGAAGCCGAGCGCGGAGACGCCGCGGGCGATGCGCGCGCGCTCCTCGGCGTCGAGGCTCTGCTCGAAGATGACGCGGGAGGCCTCGCCGCGCCGGTACCGGCCCTCGAGGCGGGAGAGGACGTCGATCGTGACCGGGGGGCCGGCGTAGGGGTCGGGGCCGCCGGCGGGCGGCTCGGGGCGGACAGGCTTGGCGCGGAGGCGGAGGAGGCCGCCGCGCGGGAGGAGATCGCGGGTGTTGATCAGCGTGGTGCGGGGATCGGTGACCGCGCCCTCGCCGGTCACGAGGCGGGCGGCGTACTCGCCCTCGCCGGGGGGGCGGTCGGGGTCGCACGAGATGCGGCTCTCGAGATCGTAATCGTGGCGCGCGGCCTCGGCGCCGCGCTCGTCGACGAACACCGCGGTGAAGCCATAAGGGAACCGCCGGGCCGAGTCGCAGGCGGGCGGCGGGCCGCCGCGCTCGGGGGTGACGGCCGCCCAGGTGGTGGCCTCGACGGCGTCGATTTCAATGGGGATCTTGATGACGAGGTCACGGTCCTCGTCGACGTGATAGGCGAGGATCTCGTCGTCCGCGGGCAGCTCCTGCCCGGCGGGCCCCGGCGCCCGGGTGACGCCCGAGAGGCCGAGCGCGACGAGGCCGAGGATCGCGAGCGCGAGCAGCCACCGCGGGCTCGCGGGCAGGGCCCACGCGGGGGCGCGGCGGCGGGCGGGGCGGCTCATCGCGGCGCGCCCTCCGCGGCGAGGGCGGCGGCGCCGACGCGGAGCGCGCTCGTGCCGAGGATGATCGCGCGGCGGAGCCGCGAGACGGTGGGCAGCGGGGCGGCCGCGACAGGCACGAGCGCGCCGTCGAGCGGGAGGAGCAGGGCCGCGCCGCGGCGCGAGGCGATGGCCCAGGGCTCGCCGGTGCCGGCGTCGCGCACGAGCTCGACGTGGCAAGCGGTGCCCGGCGCCGCCTGGCCCTTCTGGGACCAGCCGGCGCCGCTCGCTCCGGCGCGGCGGCGCTCGAGCTGCGCCTTGAGGTCATAAGGGTTCCGCTCGGCGCCATAACGACGGAAGCCGTCGAGCGCCGCGTCGATGTCGCAGCCGGCCTGGGCGCGCCGGGTGGGGCACGACTCGTCGGTCTCGCCGGGGCGATCGGCGCAGGCGGCGAGGAACGCGGCGCGCTCGGCGGCGTCGACGAGCGCCGGCGCGGCGCCGAGGCGAAGGAGGCGGGCCTCGAGGCGGAGCTCGCGGTCCTCGGCCGGGGAGACGGGCTCGCCGCCCGCGCCGGGCTCGCTGAACCGCCTGAGCTCGAAGAAGCGCCGGACGGCGCTCCCGAGGTAGACGATCGCGAAGCGCCCCTCGGCGAACCGCTTGGCGTACGCCATCCCCGCGTCGATCGCGCCGCTGAACGGGACCTGCTCCCGCGTGCCGTCGAAGAGGCCGACGCGGAGCCCGAGGTCGCGGAATGAATCGAGCAGCGGGCGCGCGAACGGCGGCACCTGCTCGGGGCGCACGACCTCGCGGCCGGTCGAGAGGACGACGTCGCGGTCGAGGCTCCGGTCCGCCTCGATGGCCTGCACCGAGATGGCGTCCCGGCCGCCGCCGATCCAGAGCTCGTGCCAGCGCTGGAAATAGGAGCGGAGGCCCTCCTTGCGGCGGACGTCGGCGGCGCCCGTGGGGTCCTCGGTCGGCAGCGCGCCCGCGATCATGAGGGCGCGGGCGCCGGTCGCCTCGGCAATGGCGAGGGCGGCGCCGAATGCGCCGATCTGCCAGCGCGGAGCGGGCACCTCGACGAGCAGCTGGGGCTCGGCTCCGGGGGCGGGCGCGGGCGTGGATACGGACGCGGGCGCGGATGCGGGCGCGGGTGTCGGCGCGGTTGCGGATATCCGCGGCGGGAGCGCAATCCAGGTCGGATTGCCCCTCCGCGGCGGGGCGCCCTCCGTCGGGCCGGGATCCGCGAGCCCCCATGCCTCGGGCGCGCCGCCGTCTCCGCCGATATGGATCGCCCGGTAACCGAGCCGGCCCAGCAGCGCGCGCTCCCACGCCGAGGGCTCCCCCGCCGCGGCGCCGAGCAGCCGCGGGGCCGCGATCGCGTCGAACAGCCGCAGCTCCTCGATCGACGGCGCGCGGAAGCCGCCGGGCTCGAGCGACGTGAGCTCCAGCATCCGCGCCTCCAGCGCGGCCGCGACGCGGCCGGGCCAGCGCAGCACGTCGAGCGCGCCGAGCACCGCCGCCCCCACGGCCTCGGCCGCCTCGATCGGCAAGAGCAGCGCCGGGGCGTCCTCGAGCAGCCCGCCGGTCGGGGACGGGGGCCGGAACGTGAGCTCCAGGTCCACCGCCCCGAGGGCCTGCCCGATCCCGACCACGGGCAGGCCGCCCGGCGAGCCCACGACGCTCACCGACGGCCGCGCCGCGCCTCCCCGCTGACCGGCGCCGGCGACCTCGATCCGCAGCACCTTCGCCCCGCCCAGCGCGTCGGCCATCGCGGCCACGAACGCCTCGTCGTGGCGGCGCACGGCCTCGTGCCGCGACAGGAGCACGACGCCCGCGGCGTCGAGCACCTCGGCCACGCGCATCGCGGCCGCGGGCAGCGCCGAGCCCGCGGCGGGCGACGCGGCCAGCACCAGCCACTCCGTCGCGTCGCGCGGCCCGAAGCCCTCGCGCGCGCCCGCCCGCCGCCGGAACGCCGCCCGCGGCGTGCTCCGCGCGTCCTCGGGGTCGAGCGCGCGCGCGCCGAGCACGAACCACGGCCGGCTGCCCTCCCCCTCCTGCACCACCGAGAGGCCCAGGCGCTCGGCGTCGTGGCGCATGTCCTCGCCCGGCGCCCCGCGGTCCAGCACCTCGCGCGCGACCCGGTGCGCGATCCGCCGCGCGTCGACGTCGGCCGCCATGGCCTCGGGCCGCGGCCTCGGGCCGGGCCTCGGCGCCGTGTCCGCGAGCACGAGCGCCATGGCCGCGCTGCCCGCCCGGTGCGACGCCACGGCGGCGGGCGCTCCGGCCGCACCCGCCGGGGCGGCCGCACCCGCCGCCGCCGCGCCCGCCGAGGACCCCGCGAGGCCCAGCCCGAGCGCGACCATTGCATAACCCACACCATTGCCCGCCAGGAACGCCGTGAACGATACCTGGAGCGTCGGCATGATCACGACGCCGACCTTCTCCTTGTTCCACATCTTCACGGCGAGCAGGCTCGGGAGCAGGTACCCGAAGCCGAAGTAATCGATCATCTGCAGGCCCGGCGCGTACCGGGCGGCCGCGAAGCCGATGGCCATCTTCACGAGGAAGCCGACCACGTAGACGAACATCATCCGCCGCGGGCCCACCAGCAGCCACTTCGAGAACGGCCGGACCGAGGTGATCTTCAGCGAGAGATAATAGACGAGCAGCGCCTCCACGGTGGTCGTGAGCAGCTTCATCGGCTCGTACCAGGCCACGGCGAGCAGGCCCGGGACGAGGATGCCGTTGTAGTCCCAGCCGTAGAGCACGTTGTTCCGCGCGCCGAGGAGGGCGCCGATCACCAGGATGATGTGGGCCTTCGGCGACTCGAGGAACTCGAGCGAGAGGCTCTCGTTCAGCACCTGGAAGCGCGAGACCGAGAGGTTGGTCGAGCGGAGCAGGACGCCGAGCAGGAGCGCGGTCAGCGCGGTGACCACCGCGAGCCGGGGGCCGGCCTTCTTGAGGCCGCTGTTCCAGAAGGCGTTGGCGACGAGCGGCACGAGCACGAGGCCGACGCTGTAGAGCTCGCGCGAGTGGACGAAATCGTAGCGGGCCGCGAGCCGCGGGACGACCGTGCCCTCGATGAGGAGGCGCACGAAGACGGCGCCGACGATGAAGAGATAGAAGCGCTCGCGCCCGAAAGCGGTCGACCAGGCGCCGGTCTTCGTGACCCAGCGGCCGATGAACGCGACGAAGAGGTAGGTGAGGATGGACTCGACGACGATGAACGCGCCGGTCACAGGCGCGGCGAAGAACACGGTCGCGAGGTAGCCGGGCACGACGAGGCCCGCGTAGGTCCAGCCGAGCGTCTCCGTGAAGAAGGTCCCGATGGCGAGGCCGATCAGGACCGCCGTGTGCAGGCTCCGATCGAGCCCGTTCGGGGGGAAGAGGGCGAGGGGGAACGACATCCGTCGGCGGCGCCCGCGGCGCTCGAGCGCCGGGCGCACCCGCCGCGCTCGGGGCAGGCGTCGAGCTTTACGGCAGCGCGTTCGAGAAATCGAGCGCCTTGGGCGCCCCCCAGCCGGTCGGATAGTCCCAGCCCGGCCCCGCGGCGTGGAAGGCGGTCTGCCCGCTCACGACGTCGCGGAACGTCGCCTGGACCGCGGGCTGCGTGTAGAGCAGCGAGTTCAGCCAGCCCGCGCGCGCCTTGCCCTGCGCCGCGCGGTGGCTGTTGATGACCGCCATCATGCCCGCGAAGATCGGCGACGAGAACGAGGTGCCGCCGTAGCCGCCGTGCCAGGTGGCGAGGTAATAGAGCCAGAGCGGCGACGAGGGCGAGGCGTTGACGGCCACGTCGGCGACGGCGCGCTTGCCGTTCGAGCCCTGCACGACGCCCACCTGCCACCAGGGCAGCGAGAACGAGAGCGTGGCGCCCGAGCCGGAGCCGGACCAGGCGACCTCGCTCGTGACGTCGCCCGCGGCGTTCAAGGTGAGCTGCGTGCCGCCGACGCCGGTCACGTACGGGCTCGCCGAGGGCGTGTCCGTCTGCGCGGAGTCGCCGGTCGCCGCGACCACGGTGATCCCGAGCGCCGCGGCCATGCGCGCGGAGCGGTGGTACTGGAGGCGGACCGCCGGGGGCTCGGAGTCCTCGCGGTGCGCGAACGAGTCGGTGATCACCGATACCTCGCCGAGACCGATCGCCTCGTTGAAAGTATAGACCATCGAGGTGTTCCGCGCGTCGGGGCCCTCGTACACGATGAGGTCGGCGCCGGGCGCCATCGCGCCCGCCCACTCGACGTCGAGCGTCGACTCGAGGTAGCGCGTCGCGATGGGCTCCATCGTGACCACGACCTCGGGATCCGCGCGGTTCACGCCGAGCGACTGCCAGAAGGACTGGAGGTCCTTGAACTTGAACGTCGCCCCGACGGTGACGCCGAGCTTCACGCCCTGCCCGTGGAAGCCCTGCGCGTAGAGGTCGTCGATGTCGTACGCGTGCGCGATCTGCGCCGGGGTCCGGGCGGAGCCGATGTTCGCGGGCGGGCTGTTCACGATCTGCCCGGCCTCGCCCGGCAGGGGGTCCGTGCTCGCGGGGAGGTCGCATGTGACGATCCCGGAGATCCGGTCGGAGACCCACGTGGGCACGGTCAGCGGCCCGAGCGTGCCATAGACCTGGATCGGCGGGTTGCCGGCCTGCGGGTTCTCCCGCTCGAAGAGGCGGAGCTCGGTCTGGAACGCGTTGTTGAACTGCGCGACCGTGCCCGAGAACTGGAAGAGCAGCCGGTTCGATGCGGTGAAGTTGACCTGCATGCCCTGCGACTCGATCCAGAGCCTCACGAGGTGTACGTCGATCGGGAACGGCGCGAAGGCCGCCATCCACTCGTCCCTCGTGAAGTAATCGCGGAAGCTCGGGCTGAGCGGGTCGTAGATGTCGGTGATCGCCTGATCGAGCGCGCTCACGGCGCGGGTCGGGAAGCCGATGAGCGAGCGGAACGAGCCGTTCAGCGGCGCGGCGCCGAGGTCGGTGTACACGCCGGGCAGCGGGCTCGGGATGCCGTCGATCGCCGTCGTGGGCTCGAGCTCCTCGAGCGTGAAGTCCGGCAGCACGTCCGGCAGCTCGCCGGCGTCGACCTCCTGCGAGCCGCCGCCCCCCGTGGCGCCCGCGCCGCCGCCGCCCGACGACGTCGAGCCGCCGCCCCCCATGGCGCCCGCGCCGCCGCCGCCCGACGACGTCGAGCCGCCGCCCCCCGCGCCGCCCGCACCCCCCGAGCCCGAGGGAGGCTCCGGGAGCTCCGCGTCGGATCCACAGCTGCAGCTCGAGGCCGAGAGGGCCGCTCCATTCAGCACGGCCAGGCCGAGCAGAACAGGGGCAAGGCGGGCAAGAGAGAAGCTAGAACGCATGGCAACTCGCGATTGAACCGCTTCCGCGGCCCCAAGGCCAGCCGAATCGTGCGGCGCGCAGCGTCCGCGCTGTACGTCGAGCGCGATGGAATGGTCGGCGCCCGGGGGAGGCGCGGCGCGACCGCAGGTGGTGAACATCGGCACAGGAAGGCACGGGCGTCGAATTTTCC
This sequence comes from uncultured Polyangiaceae bacterium, assembly GCA_964421485.1. Taxonomy (GTDB): domain Bacteria; phylum Myxococcota_A; class Polyangia; order Polyangiales; family Polyangiaceae; genus CAYQYG01. The sequence goes on from CAYQYG010000020.1 coordinate 29,733, forward strand.
CGGCGCCCGGCGCGGGTGCCCCGCCCCCGGCGCTCGGCGGCCGCGGCTGTCACCCGGCGGGCCGCTGTTTTGGCGCGCGGGCGATCGATAACTCATTGTATCCGCACCGGACTTGGTGCGAGGCTTAGGAAGTACACTCAGGCCGAGCTCCATCGCGCCTCCCTCGCCGATCATGAACAAGCGCTCCCCGCGGATCCCCGAGCACCTCCGCGTCCCGCGGCCGACGTCCGCAGGGGCAGCGCCGCGGCGGCTCGCGTGGCTCGGTCTCGAGGCGGCCGCGATCGCGACGGGGGCGGTGATCGCGGCCGCGGCGCCGCTCGGCGGCCTCGACGCGGCGGCGCGGGGCGCGACGCTGCGGGCGCTCGCGAGCGCCGAGCCGCCCCGGCACGTGCTGCTCGTGATCGCGGCGCCCGAGGACCTGCGCGACGGGACGTGCGCGAGCGCGCTCGACGACGTGCTCGAGCGCGGCGGGGCGCGCGGCGCGCTGCTGATGCCCCCGGCCGACGCCTTCTGCGCGCGCGAGCCCGGCGATGAGCCCGCCGCATACGACGACCCGGCCGGCGCGGCGCAGCCCGCGGTCCGGCTGCCGCCGGAGCTGCTCCGGGTGCGCGGCGGCGAGGTGGTGGGGTTCGAGCCGCCGGACGCTGCGAGGCACGCGGCGGCGCTCGACGCGCTCGGGATCGTGGAGGCGCCCTGGGTGCTGCCGAGGGCGGCGCGCGGCGTGCCGGCGGTGACGCTGCGCGACCTCGCGGACGGCCGCGTGCCCGCCTCGGTGCTGGAGGACCGCGTCGCGCTGGTCGCGGCGGGCGCGGGCGACGCAGCCAGGCCGGCCGCGGCGTTCGGTCCTGCAGAGAGCGCCGCCGCAGCGCTCGGCGGGCTGCTCGAGGGCGGGCGCCGCGCCGAGAGCCCGCGATGGGTCGCGCCGCTGCTCGCGCTGCTCGCGGGCGCCGTCGCGCGGACGGTGGCGCGGCGCCTCGGGCTGCTCGGGTGGGCGCTCGCGACGGCGTGGCTCGCGGCGGCGCTCGTCGTCGGGCAGGCGGTCGCGACCGCGCGCGCGCAGGCCGATCTCCTGCCGCTCGCGAGCGCGCTCCTGGGCCTCGCCGTCGCGTGCGGCGGCCCTGCGGCCTCTCGCGCGCTGCGCCGCCGCCGCGCCGTGCAGGGCGCCTCCGAGCTCATCGAGCGCGCGGCGCTCTTCCGCATGCAGGGCGTGCACGCGCTCCCCGACGAGGAGTTCTGGCCGCGCGTCGCGCGCCTCGCGGCCCAGTCGCACCCGGCCGATCTGGTGCTCGTCGCGGACCTGCCGCCGCGCGGCTGGCACCTGCGCTTCTGGAACGATCGGCAGGGCGGCGAGCACCTCATCGCCGAGCGGCGCCGCGACATCCGGCGCGTGCCCTACAGCAACGAGCAGGGCGTGCCCACCGCGCACGTGGTCCGCCGCTTCCTCACGCAGCACGAGATGCCCGCGGTCGCGGTCCCGCTGATCGCCTTCGGCGAGGTCGAGGGCTACGTGTTCCTCTGCGGCGCGGCGGCCGAGGCGACGTTCACGCGCGAGCCCGAGCGCGCCGAGCGCCTCGGCCGGGAGCTCGCGCTGCTCGTCCGCCGGAAGCGCCTCGGCCGCGTCGCCGAGCCGGATCCGGGCGACGGCGCGCGCGAGCCCGCGGAGTCGCTCGTCGAGGGCGCGCGCGTGGCGCTCGGCGATCTGTCGCTGTTCGGCGCCGTGCTCCGGAGCGCGCCGGTCGGCCTGCTCTACGCCGACGCGTTCGGCGACGTCCGCTTCCTCAGCCGCGAGCTCGCCGCGTGGCTCCGCGAGCGCGACGTGGCGGTGCCGCAGGAGAGCCAGAGCGCCGCGCTGCCGCCCGGATCGCTCACGATCGGCGACGTGCTCGAGGCCGCCGAGGCGTCGTCGTCGCAGGAGGGCGCGGGCGAAGGGCGGCCGCCGACCTGGCTGTCGAGCGTGATGGCGAGCGAGGACGGCATCGAGATCCCCGTCAGCGGCCCCGATCCGGGCGTGCTCCACGTGCGCGCGCTCCGGCAGGAGGCCGACGGGCTGTCGTGGATCGCGGGCTACGTCGCCGCGCTCGTGCCGGCGGAGCCCACGGCGCAGGCGGCGCGAAAGCTGCGCCCGCTCGGCAGCCGCGACACGCTCGATCCGCTCTCCACGTTCCCGCTCGGCGAGGTCGTCGCCGAGGCCGTCGCCGCGGCCGCGCGCGCGACGTCCCGCTCCCTCCGCCTCGATCCGATCCGCGGCGCCCCGTACGCGATCGGGCACCGCGCCGAGCTCTCGCAGGCGCTCGTCGCGCTGCTCACCGACGTCGCGGGCCGCGGCCTGCCGGGCCACGGCCCCGTGGTGTCGGTCCGCGAGGTCACGCACGGCGTGCAGCTCTCGATCCTCGACGTCGGCTTCGGCCTCGGCCTGCCCGAGTCGGCGCTGCAGCGCGTGCTCATGGCGCCGAGCGCCGCCCCGCCCGGCCTGGAGCCGCTCGGCCGCCTGATCGTCGCGGCCGAGGACAGCCACGGCGAGGTCGAGCTCCGCACGAACGACGGCTGGGGCATCACGCTCGTGCTGACGCTCCCGCGCGCCCACCCCCGCCTCGCCACCACCGCGCCCGACGCGGGCAAGGCCGCCGCGCCGAACGTGATCGCGATGAACCGGAAGTAGCCGGGCGCGCGCTCGGCCCCGCCGGGCGTCGACCCGAGATGGATCGCCTACCTCGCCGCGCGGATCGCCTCGCGGAGCCCAGGGTCGGCCCCGGCCCAGACGCGGTCCACCTCGGCGTCGAGCCGCGCGGCCTCCTGGTCGCGCCCCCGCGCGCGGTGGAGATCGGCGAGCCGGACGCGCGCGGCGATCGCGACGAGGGCCTGCGCCTCGATCGCGTCGGGATCCATCGCGAGCTGGTAGGCCGCCTCGGCGCCGGCCGCGTCGCCGGTCGCCTCGAGCGCCAGCCCGGCTTGATACGCGACGGCGCGGCGCTCCTTGAACGGCGCGCGGACCACCGCGCGCCACCGCCGCGCGGCCTCGGCGTCGCCGCGCAGCTGGCGCACGGCAGGGATCGTCTTCGCCAGGATGCCGTCGCGCTCGAAGCGATCGCCCTCGGAGAGCGTGTCCGCGAGGCCCTCGAGCTCCTTCAGCGCGCGCTCGGCGGCCGCGCGGGCCCTCGGGTCCGCGGCCGCGCGCGCGGTCGCGACGGCGAGCCGCAGCGAGGCCCGCCGGACGGGCTCCTGGGCGGCGGCCGTCGACTCCATCCAGGAGAGCCACTCGGCGCCGGGCATCGGCCGCCCGAGCAGCAGCCGATCGCAGACCTCGCCCTGCGCGAGCGTGAGCGCGGCCTTGTCGTCGCCGGTCCCGCGGTACCGCTCGATCTCGCGGAGCCGCATGGAGGACGCCTCGTCGATCCGGCCCTCCATCGAGTAGGAGGCGAGCACGTGACGCGACGCGTACATCGCGAACGCGTTCCTCGGCGCGCCGAGCAGCGGCGTCACGATCTCGCGCGTGATCGCAGGCTCCAGCATGGCCAGGTGGAACCAGACCCGGCCGCCCTGAGCATAGAAGCTGCCTGACGAGGTCCCGAGCCCGAGGCTCGCGACGACATCGGCCGAGCGGCGCGCGCCGTCGAGATCGCCGTCCGCGACCTGCAAGCGGACGAGCTCGATCCACGCCACCGACTCGGGGAAGATCGCGCGGAGCCGCTCGGCGTACCGCCGGTCGCGCCCGCCGTCGTGGCCGCTCGAGAGCCCGCGGAGCGTATTCATCATCGGCCACACGCTGTGCGCGGGGAAGCGCTCGTACAGCCGGTCGAGCACGGCCAGGCCCTCGGGCGCGTCCCCCTGCACCAGCATGTTCGCCGCGATCTCGACCAGGTACGGATCGTCCGGCGCCTCGGCGTAGGCCTGCCGCGCCCTCCGGAGCATCTCGTTGCTCGCGGCCTTCGGGTCCCCGATCCCGTCGTCGCACATCGCGCCGAGCAGGAGCGCGCGGGCCTTCGGGAGGCGGCCCGAGAGCTCCCTGACCCGGCGCAGCGAGGCCTTCTGCCCCTCCACGTCGCCGAGGTTCGCGTAGCGCGCGATGACGTGCGACCACGCCGAGTCGGGATCGGTCGCGAGCAGCTCGCGGGCCGCGACCTGATCGTCGGGCGCGAAGTCGAGCAGCATGCGGCGCCAGACGCGCTCGATCCGGCGCGCGCCGGCCGCGTCGCGGGCCCCCCAGGCGGCGACGTCGGCGGCCGTCATCGGCGGCGGCGCGAGCTGCCGCGAGATCACGGCGATCGCGGCCACCATCGCCTCCATCGGCGTGGCGCCCGAGGCCGCGCCCCGCCGGTCGCCGGCGGCCAGGCTCGCCGTCGCGCGGCCCTCGCCGAGCTCCACCACGACGCGGAGGCCGCGCGCGCCGCTGCCCTGCGCGCCGGCGTGCCCCGGCGGGTTCCACGCGGCCCCGATCTCCACGGCCAGCCGCGCGCACGCGCCGACGCCGATCGCGCGCGCCAGCTCGGGCGTCGCGCCTGGACCGCGGAGCGCCGCCTCCTCGCAGTCGAGCGCGCTCACGACGAGCGGCGCCTGCGCCTCACCCTGCGGCGCCGCCGCGGCCGGCCCGGCCCCGCGACGGAGCACCCCGGTGCCCGCGGCGATCACGGCCGCGCCGATCGCGAGCGCCGCGGCCCCCGCGGCGAGCCGCCGGCCGGACAGGCGCCGCTTCGGCGCCCCGCTCGCGCCCGCGTGGCGGGAGAAGCCGGTGTCGCGCTCGTGCGGCGGAGCCCCGCCGCTCCTCCGCGGCGGCTCGCGCGCGGCATCGGCGCCGCGCCCGAGCGCCGCCTCGCGCTCCGCGCTGTCCGGGTTGGTGGTCGCCTGCACGTCGGGCGCGCCCGGCGCCTGCGGCCGCGAGGCGCGCGCCTGGGGGATCGCCGGCGTCGCGAACGGCTCGAGCGCGTCGGCCGCCTCGTCGATGGTCGCGAAGCGATCGCCCGGCTGCTTCGCGAGCGAGCGGAGCAGCGCCCGCTCGACGTCCTCCGGCAGCCCGGGCACGCGCGGCGCGAGCGGCGGCGGTTCGACCGTCAGGATCCGCGAGAGCAGCGCCAGCGGGTCCGGCGCGGTCCACGGGGGCGCCCCGCAGAGCAGCTCGTACGCGGTCACGGCCCAGGCGAACTGATCGGCGCGCGCGTCGATCTCGTCGCCGCGGAGCTGCTCCGGCGCCCAGTACGTGGGCGTGCCGACGATCGATCCCTCGGCCGTGACCGTGGCCATCTGCCCGAGCTCGTCGTCGCCCGCGGCGGGCGAGGGGCCGCCGCGCGCGCGGAGCCTCCGCGCGATCCCGAAATCGAGGACCTTGATGGCCCCGTCCTCGCGCACGACGATGTTGTCGGGCTTGATGTCACGATGGATGAGGCCCGCCCGGTGCGCGGCCCCGAGCGCCCGCGCGACGTCGATGATCCAGCGGAGCCGCCGCTCGAGCGCGAGCGGCGCGCCCGCCCCGTCCGCGGGCGGCGCGCCGACGAAGGCGCGGAGCGGCTTGCCGCGCACGAGCTCCATCGCGATGAACATCTCGCCGTCCGCCTCGCCGGCGTCGTACACGACGACCGCGTTCGGGTGCTCGAACGCCGCGGCCGCCTGCGCCTCGCGCAGGAAGCGCTGGTTCGCGGACGCCTGCGCGTCGCTGCGGAGCAGCTTCAGCGCCACCCGCCGGCCGAGCCTCGTGTCGCGCGCCTCGTAGACCTCTCCCATCCCGCCCGCCCCGAGCGGCGCCTCGACGAGATACCGGCCAACGCGATCCCCGGCCTTCTTCATGTCCAGCTCCCGCCGCGCGGCCCGGCGTGCAGCGCCGCACGATGCGCCCCTGCGCCCCCCGGCCCGCGGCGCGGGAGGCGAGCGGACATGATGCCACAGCCGGCCTGAAATGAGGCGACCGGAACGGTCAGGCCGCCATTCGACCCACCTCCGGGTGATTCGAGATCCGGAGGGGCTCCGGGCCGCCTGCCCTTCCGGCCGCCACGCGCCCGCCGCCGCTTTACAGGGGGGGCGGGGAGGTGCACGCTAGCCCCATGGGCATCTTCGACCGGATGGGAAAGGTCATCTCGAGCAACGTCAATGCGCTCCTCGACAAGGCGGAAGATCCGAAGAAGTCGCTCGATCTCATCGTCGAGGAGATGAAGGACCAGATCCGGGCGGCCCGGAAGGAGCTCGTCGAGGGGGTCGCGGCCGAGAAGGTGCTGCGCAAGAAGGTCGACGACCTCGATGCCGAGGCGGAGAAATGGGAGAAGCGGGCCGAGCTCGCGCTGAAGGCCGACGACGAGAAGCTGGCGCGCGAGGCGCTCGTGCAGAAGAAGCGCGTCATCGCCGAGCGCGACCGGGCCGAGGCCATGCGGGCCGAGCAGCGCTCGGCCGTGCTCACCATGAAGAGCGAGCTCGAGCGCATGGAGGCCAAGCAGGAGGAGCTGAGCGCCCGGAAGGCCACGCTGGCCGCGCAGATGAAGCAGGCGCGCGCGGGCGGCGGCGCCGAGGGCCTGGGCGCCAAGGCCGGCGGCAGCGCGTTCGCCGAGTTCCGCCGGATGGAGGAGCAGGTCGAGGGTCAGGCCGCCGAGGTCGCCGCCTCGCGGGAGGTCGAGGAGGCGCTGTCCGGCGGCGGCCTGTCCGCCGCGGAGCTGGAGGCGAAGTTCGCGCAGCTCGAGCACGGCGGCGGCAAGGCCGGCGAGGGCAAGCCGGGCGGCTCCGCCGTCGACGACGAGCTCGCCGCCCTGAAGAAGAAGATCCGCATCGGCGGCTGAGCGCGTCCCCGGTCCCCCCCAGACCCCTCAGTCGGTGGACCTCGGCCCGGCGGCGCCCGCGTCGAGCGCCGCGAGGGCCGCCTGCGCGGCCGCGAGCCGGGCGATGGGCACGCGGAAAGGCGAGCAGGACACGTAGTCGAGCCCGACCCGGCCGAAGAACGAGATCGAGGCGGGATCGCCGCCGTGCTCGCCGCACACGCCGAGGTGCACGTCGGGCCGCGCCGCGCGGCCGCGGTCGCGCGCCATCTCGACGAGCGCGCCGACCCCCGCCACGTCGACGGACTGGAACGGGTCCCTCGGGAAGATGCCCGCCTCGACGTAGGCGCCGAGGAACTTGCCCGCGTCGTCGCGCGAGATCCCGAGCGCCGTCTGCGTCAGGTCGTTCGTCCCGAAGCTGAAGAACTCCGCCTCGGCGGCGAGCTCCCCGGCCATGATCGCCGCGCGCGGCAGCTCGATCATCGTGCCGAAGCAATAGGCCACGCGCCGCCCCTTCTCGGCGAAGACCCTCTCCGCGACCCCCTCCACGAGCTCCCGCATCATCGACAGCTCGCGCCGGGTCATCGCGAGCGGGATCATGATCTCCGGGTGCACCTCGATCCCCGCGGCCGCCACCTCGCAGGCCGCCTCGAGGATCGCGCGCGCCTGCATCTCGTAGATCTCCGGGAACGTGATCGCGAGCCGGCAGCCGCGGTGCCCCAGCATCGGGTTGAACTCCGCGAGCTCCTCGTTCTTGCGCGCGAGGTCCCTCACGCTCACGCCCATGAGCTTCGACAGGTGCTCGAGCTGCGCCGGCTCGTGCGGCAGGAACTCGTGCAGCGGCGGGTCGAGCAGGCGGATGGTGACCGGCAGCCCGGCCATCTCGCGGAACACGCCGATGAAGTCGCCGCGCTGGAACGGCAGGAGCTTCGCCAGCGCGCGCTGCCGCGAGGCGGCGTCGGTCGAGAGGATCATCTCGCGCATCGCCTCGATCCGCTCCTCGTCGAAGAACATGTGCTCGGTGCGGCAGAGGCCGATGCCCTCCGCGCCGAAGTTCCGCGCCGTGCGGGCGTCGTTCGGCGTGTCGGCGTTCGCGCGGACCCGGAGGCGCCGCGCGCGGTCGGCCCAGACCATCAGCTCGCCGAACTCGCCGCTCAGCGACGCGGGGATCGTCGGGACCGCGCCGAGGTAGACCGTGCCGCTCCCGCCGTCGAGCGTGATCAGGTCGCCGGCCTTCAGCGTCACCGTCTCGGTCGCGTGCCCGTGCTCGTCGTAGAGCGTCACCGCCGCCTGGTCGCGCCCCACGCTGACCGCCGAGCAGCCCGCCACGCAGCTCTTGCCCATGCCGCGCGCCACGACCGCCGCGTGGCTCGTCATGCCCCCGCGCGCGGTCAGGATCCCGCGCGCCGCCTTCATCCCGTGGATGTCCTCCGGCGAGGTCTCGGACCGCACGAGGATCACCGCCTTCCCCTGCCCCGCGCGCCGCTCCGCCTCGTCCGCGGTGAAGACCACCTGCCCCGTCGCCGCGCCCGGGCTCGCCGGCAGGCCCTTCGCGAGCAGCCGCTTCGGCGCCGTCGGATCCAGGCTCGGGTGCAAGAGCTGGTCGATCGAGGCCGGATCGACGCGCAGCACGGCCTCCCGCTCGCCGATCAGCCCCTCCTTGACCATCTCCACCGCGATCCGCACCGCCGCCCGCCCCGTGCGCTTGCCGGTCCGGCACTGGAGCAGGTAGAGCTTCCCGCGCTGGATCGTGAACTCCAGGTCCTGCATGTCGCGGAAGTGCGCCTCGAGCCGCGCCTGGACCTCGATCAGCTCCTTGTAGACCTCGGGCATCTTCGCCTCGAGCGCGCTCTCGTCGTCGCCGCGGCCCTTCGAGAGCGGGTGCGGCGTGCGCACGCCGGCCACCACGTCCTCGCCCTGCGCGTTCGGCAGCCACTCGCCGAAGAAGCGGCGCTCCCCGGTCGACGGATCGCGCGTGAACGCGACGCCCGTGCCCGAGTCGTCCCCCATGTTGCCGAAGACCATCGCCTGGACGTTGCACGCCGTGCCCCACGTCTCCGGGATGTCGTGCATCTTCCGGTAGACCTTCGCGCGCTGGTTGTGCCAGCTCCCGAAGACCGCGCTCACCGCGCCCCGGAGCTGCGCCCACGGATCATCCGGGAAGGGCGCCTTCGTGGCCTCGAGCACGATCTTCTTCTCCTGCTCGATGAGCCCCCGCAGCGCCTCGGGGTCGAGCATCGAGTCGGGGACCTTGCGCTCGAGCTCGGCGGCGTTGAGGCGCGAGGCCTCGACCCCGAGCCTGGCCGCGGCCTTCCTGCGCGCGGCCTCGAGCGCCGCGTCGAAGCGCGACTTCGAGACGCCGAGCACCACGTCGGCGTAGGTCACGATGAAGCGCCGGTACGCGTCGAGCGCGAACCGCTCGCTCCCCGTGCGCGCCGCGAGCCCCCGGACGATCTCGTCGTTCAGCCCGAGGTTCAGGATGGTATCCATCATGCCGGGCATGGATGCCCGCGCGCCGGACCGCACCGAGACGAGCAGCGGCTGCTCCGCGCTCCCGAACGTCGCCCCCACGAGCCCCTCGACCCGCGCCATCGCCTCGCGGATCCCGGCCTCGACGTCCGCGGGCAGGACACGCCCCGCCGCGTAGAAGGCGTTGCAGACCTCGGTCGTGATGGTGAACCCGGGCGGGACCGGGATCCCGAGCCGAGTCATCTCCGAGAGCCCCGCTCCCTTGCCGCCGAGCAGGTCCTTCTGCTTCGCGTCCCCGTCGGCCTGCCCTGCCCCGAAGAAGTAGATGGGTTTCGCCATGGCACACGGACGCTAGACCGGCGGGGCGTGTAGGTCGAGGGGCAACGCGAAGCTCGAGATCACCACCCCGCCCGGCCGCGAGACGAGCTATGGACGGACCCCATGAAGCGGTCCGTTCGAGGTCCTCTGGCCGGCGCGGGCGCGCGGGCGCGTCGCTCGTCGCCCATATCGCTCGCGCTCACGCTCCCCCTGCTGGCCCTGGCCGCGTGCGAGCCTGCGCCGGATCCGTCCGGCGGTGCTCCCACGGCTGCCGCGCCGGCGCCGTCTACCGTGAAGACCACCGCCGCGCCGGCCGCGGCGACGGACGGCGTCATCACGGAGGCCCCTGACCGGCGCGCGCCGGCTCCGGCTGCGGCCGAGGTGCCCGCGCCGCCCGACGTCGCTGCGCCGCCGAAGGACGCGCTGAGGACGGCCTCCGGGCTGCGCTTCAAGGTGCTCGCGCCTGGCAAGGGCCTGCGGCCTGGGCCGAAGGACAAGGTGACGGTCAATTACACGGGCTGGACGACCGACGGGAAGATGTTCGACAGCACGACGGCGCACGTGCCGCCTGGGCCGACGAGCTTCCGGGTGGACGGGGTGATCAAGGGCTGGACCGAGGGTCTGCAGCTGATGTCGAAGGGGGAGAAGCGCCGCTTCTGGATCCCTGCGGACCTGGCCTACGGCGAGAGGCCGACGCGCCCCGGCATGCCGGCCGGCATGCTGGTCTTCGACGTGGAGCTGCTCGATTTCGCGACGCCGCCGCAGCCGCCGCCGGTGCCGCCCGACGTCCGCGCGCCGCCGGGCAATGCGACGCGGACGACGTCGGGGCTCTATTATCGGGTGCTCCAGAAGGGCACCGGCAGGGACCGCCCCGGCCCCACGAGCCGCGTCCGGGTGCGCTACACGGGCTGGACGACCGACGGGAAGATGTTCGACACGTCGTACACGGACGACGAGCCGGCGGCTTTCTCGCTGAACCGGGTGATCAAGGGGTGGACCGAGGGGTTGCAGCTCATGGTGGCGGGCCAGAAGTCGCGGTTCTGGATCCCGGCGGAGCTGGCTTACGGCGAGAAGCCCGGGGGCGGGAAGCCTGCGGGGATGCTGGTGTTCGATATCGAGCTGGTGGAGTTCCACTAGCCGCTGAAAGCGGCGAGGTTCCTCGACGGAGCGGGAGGAGAGAGAGATTCACAGGGAGGCGGGGAGGCGGGGAGGCGAGAATTTTCTGATT
>CAYQYG010000021.1:0-39499 GCA_964421485.1 uncultured Polyangiaceae bacterium
CGGACGCGAGCGCCGGGCCCTCGCCGGACGCGGGCGCCGCCGGCACGACGCGCGACGCGGGCGCCGTCACCACGGCGCGCGACGCGGGCGCCGACGCCGCGGCGCGCGCGACCGACTAGCATCGGGGCCATGCTGCGCGTGAACCGCGGTGCCCTCGCGGCCGTCCCGGCGCTGATCCTGGCGGCCGGCGTGGCCCGCGCCGCGCCCTCCAAGGTGGTCGAGGGCGAGGCGTTGATCGACGGCGAGCACGCCTTCTCGGAGGTGATCGTCAAGCAGGGCGCGACGCTGCGCGTGCGGCCGATGGTGACGTACGCGGACGGCGTGACGGGGCTCGGCTGGGTCCGGCTCAAGGCGGGGCGCGTCGTGGTGGAGGCGGGGGGCGCGATCGACGCGACCGGCGCGGGCTACCAGGGCGTGGACGGGGCCGACGGCGGGCAGCCCGCCGGGACGACCGGCGCGGGGCGCTTCGCGGCGAACGTCCCCAGGCCCGGCACCGGGGGCGCGAGCGCGGGCGCGGGCGCGCCGGGGATGAACCTGACGTGCGGCCCGCACGGCACGCCGGGCGGGGATCCCTACCCGGATCCGGTCACGCTCTTCCTGCCGGGCAGCGCGGGCGGCGCGGCGCACCTCCTGGACGCGGCGCTCCCGTCGCGCGGCGGGCACGGCGGCGGCGTGATCGAGATCGAGGCCGCGGACGTCGAGATCCTGGGCAGCGTGCTCGCGCGCGGAGGGGACGGGATCGCCGCCGTGACGGACGCGGCCTCCGGGGGCGGCGCCGGCGGCGCGATCCGGATCGTCTCCGCGGCGCTGACCGGGAGCGGCCTGATCTCCGCGGCGGGCGGCAGGGGCGGCAGCGCGAGCCGGAGCGGCGGCGGCGGCGGCGGCGGCGTGATCCTCCTCGTGACGCCCGGCGGCGCGGCGCCGGCGAGCCTCACCGTCGACGTGGGCGGCGGCGCGAGCGGCGGCTGCGCCGGCAGCGCCGGCGGCGACGGGATCGTCGCCGAGCAGCAGGGCGAGGCCTGCCTCGACGTGGACGGCGACGGCCACCTGGCCGCGAGCTGCGCCGGCGGCGACGACTGCGACGACGGTGACCCGGACATTCACCTGGGCGCCGAGGAGATCTGCGACGGCCAGGACAACGACTGCAGCGGCGCGGCGGATGACGACCTGCCCGCCGGCGCGTGCCCGGACGGCGCGACGTGCCAGGCGGGCGGCTGCGTGGCCGAGCCCGACGCGGGCCCGCCGCCTGCGGACGCGGGCCCTGCCGGGGCGGCGCCGGACCACCTCGAGTACCAGGGTGGCTGCTCGCTCGGCGGAGCGCCCGCCGGCTGGTGGGCCGCGGCGCTGGCGGGCCTCGGCCTCGCGGGCGCGCTCGTGCGGCGCCGCACCTCGAGGCGCCGCGGCCGGCGGATGCGGACCGCCGCCGTTGTCAGCCGCGGTAAACTCCCCTAAAGAACCGGGGCGAACCGCGATTCCCGAGCTCCCGCGCGCCGGCGGCTCCGGCCCCTCGCCTGCTGCACGCGGGAGCTCGGGAGTCGCGTCGGCCGGGGGGGTGGGGCGAAGGGCGCGCCACGTGGAGCGTGACCCGGAGCCCCATCGTTCGGAGATCTCGCCGGCAGCCACCCGCTCCCTTCGAGGCCCCCGATGACCACCCCGCCCGTGTCACCGCCAAGCGACGAGCTCCACCTCACGCTCTACCGGCAGATGTTCCTCATCCGCCGCTTCGAGGAAGAGGCCGCGCGCGCCTACGCCCAGGGGAAGATCGGCGGCTTCCTCCACCTCTACATCGGCCAGGAGCCCATCGCCGTCGCCGCGTGCGCCGCGCTCCGCCCGGACGATTACGTGCTCACGACCTACCGCGATCACGGCCTCGCGCTCGCGCGCGGCATGAGCCCCCGCGCGGCCATGGCCGAGCTCTTCGGCAAGGCCACCGGCTGCTCGCGCGGCCTCGGCGGCTCGATGCACTTCTTCGACAAGGAGCACCACATGCTCGGCGGCTACGGCATCGTCGGCGGCCACATCCCGATCGCCGTCGGCACCGCGTTCGCGTCGAAGTACCGCGGCGACGGCCGGGTCTCGATGGTCTTCTTCGGCGAGGGCGCGGTCAGCATCGGCGACTTCCACGAGGGCATGTCGCTCGCGGCGCTCTGGAAGCTGCCGGTCGTGTTCGTGTGCGAGAACAACGAGTACGCGATGGGCACGCCGCTCTCGCGCACCCTCTCGGTGGAGGACGTCTCGATGAAGGCGCTCGCCTACGGCATGGCCCGCGACCGCTTCAACGCCGATCGGGTGCTCGACGTCCGCGACCGCCTCGCCGAGGCCGTGGAGCGCGCGCGGACCGAGTCGGAGCCGACGCTCGTGGAGATCCGCACCTACCGCTTCCGCGGCCACTCGATGAGCGATCCGGGCAGGTACCGGACGAAGGAGGAGCTCGAGGAGCGCAAGCGCAAGGACAGCCTGCTCCGCTCCCGCCTGGAGCTCGAGGAGCGCGGCCACGCGGAGGCGCTGGGCCGCATCGAGCGCGAGGTCGAGGAGGAGATCGCCGGCGCCGTCCGCTTCGCCGACGAGAGCCCCGAGCCGGGGCCCGAGCTCCTGGAGCCCACCACCTACGCGGGGCCGTTCGCACGATGAGCACCATGCGCTTCAGGGAGGCGGTCCGCGCCGCCATGATCGAGGAGATGGAGCGCGACGAGCGCGTGTACCTCGTCGGCGAGGAGGTCGGGCACTACCAGGGCGCCTACAAGGTGACCGAGGGCATGCTCGAGCGCTTCGGCCCGAGGCGCGTCATCGACGCGCCGATCACGGAGAGCGGCTTCACCGGCGTCTCGATCGGCGCCGCGATGGTCGGCCTCCGCCCCATCGTCGAGTACATGACGTGGAACTTCTCCGCGGTGGCGTTCGACCAGATCCTGAACAACGCCGCGAAGATCCGGCAGATGTCCGGCGGCCAGCTGAACGTCCCCCTCGTGCTCCGCGCCCCGAACGGCTCGGCCCGCCAGGTCGGCTCGCAGCACTCGCACGCGATGGAGCATTTCTACGCGCACATCCCCGGCCTCAAGGTGCTCGCCCCCGCGACGCCCGCCGACGCGAAGGGCCTGCTCAAGGCCGCGATCCGCGACGACGATCCGGTGCTCTTCATGGAGAGCGAGACGCTCTACAACGTGAGGGGCGAGGTGCCCGACGACCCCGAGCACCTCGTCCCGATGGGCGTCGCCGCCGTCGCGCGCGAGGGCGCGGACGTGACCATCATCGCCTGGAGCCGCATGGTGCACGTCGCGCTCGAGGCCGCGGCCGAGCTCGCGGCGCAGGGCGTGAGCGCCGAGGTGATCGACCTCCGCTCCCTGCGCCCGCTCGACGAGGAGGCCCTGGTCCGCAGCGTCTCCAGGACCCACCGCGCCGTGGTCGCGCACGAGGGCTGGCCTTACGGCGGCGTCGGCGCCGAGGTCGCGGACCGGATCCAGAGGCTCGCGTTCGACGAGCTCGACGCGCCGATCCTGCGCGCGACCACGCTCGACGTGCCGATGCCCTACAACGCGAAGCTCGAGCAGCACGTGATCCCCGGGGTTGCGAGGATCATCGAGAACGTCAACCGCGTGCTCTACCGGAGCTGAGACGATGGCGAAGGTCCTGGAGCTCCCGAAGCTGTCCCCGACCATGGAAGAGGGGCAGATCAGCGCCTGGCACAAGAAGGAGGGCGACGCGATCGAGGTCGACGACCTCCTGGCCGAGGTCGAGACCGACAAGGCCACGATGGAGTACCGCTCCTTCGATCGCGGCACGCTGCTCAAGATCCTGGTCGCCGCCGGCGACGTCGTGAAGCTCGGCCAGCCCGTGGCGATCCTCGGCGCCCCGGGCGAGGACGTGGGCGCGCTGGTCTCCGGCGCGGCGACCGCCGCGCCCGAGCCGCAGGCCAGGGGCCTCGCCGCCGAGCAGGCGATCGCGCGCGGCGCCACGCCCGCCGCGCCGAGCAGCGACGTGGCCCTCACGACCGCGCCGCCCGTGGAGCCCTCCCCTCCCCTGCCCGCCGCGCCGCCCGCCCCGCCCGAGCCCGCCGCGCCCGAGCCCGCCCCCACCGGCCGCGTGCGCGCGTCGCCTTACGTCCGCAAGATCGGCCGCGAGCGCGGCCTCGACCTCACCCGCGTCGCGGGCTCGGGCCCCGGCGGCCGCATCGTCGCGCGCGACCTCGACCGCCTCCCTCCCGCTGCCGCTGCCGCTCCCGTGGCTGCGGCCGCTCCCGTGACCGCTGCCGCCCCCGCGGCTGCGCCCGCCGCCCTCGCCGCGCCCGAGGTCCGCCCGCTCAGCATGATGCGCAAGGCGATCGCCCGGCGCCTCACCGAGTCGAAGCAGACCGTCCCGCACTTCTACCTCTCGATCGACGTCGACGCCGACCCGCTGCACGCGCTCCGCGAGCAGATCAACGCCGACCTCGCCGCGACGGCCCTTGGCGACGAAGCGCCGCCCAAGGTCTCGTTCAACGACCTGATCCTCAAGGCCTGCGCCATCGCGCTCGTGCGCGTCCCCGAGTGCAACGCGCAGTTCACCCCCGACGCGATCCTCATCCACCACCGCGTCGACATCTCCGTCGCCGTCGCGGTCCCCGAGGGCCTGATGACCCCCGTCGTGCGCGACGCCGACCGGAAAGCCGTGCTCGAGATCGCCGCCGAGGTCCGCGATCTGGCCGCCCGCG
This sequence comes from uncultured Polyangiaceae bacterium, assembly GCA_964421485.1. Lineage (GTDB taxonomy): Bacteria > Myxococcota_A > Polyangia > Polyangiales > Polyangiaceae > CAYQYG01. The sequence goes on from CAYQYG010000021.1 coordinate 4,688, forward strand.
CCAAGGCCAAGAAGCTCCGCCCCGAGGAGATGGCCAACGGCACCTTCTCGATCTCGAACCTCGGCATGTACGGCATCGACGACTTCGCCGCCGTGATCAACCCCCCCGAGGGCGCGATCCTGGCCGTGGGCCAGATCCGCCGCGAGCCCGTGGTCCGAGGCGAAGCCGTCGTCCCCGGCCGCCGCGTCGCCATGACCCTCTCCTGCGATCACCGCGTCATCGACGGCGCCGTCGGCGCGACCTTCCTCCGCGCCCTCCGCCGCCTCCTCGAGCACCCCACCCAGATCCTGCTCTAGAGGAACACACACCTGGAGGGCACTGGGACGCGAGCCCCCTCGTGAGACTCAGTGCGCCCCCAAGCTCCCCAGCGCATCCCCCACCCGCGCCAGATTGCGCGAAAAAATCTGCACCGAAGGATGCGTAGGCCCCAGCGCCTTCGTCGCGATCGCCACTGCCCGCTCGATCTGCTGCCAGGCCCCCGGGAGATCCCCCAGCGCCTGCAGCACCCGCCCCAGGTTGTTCACGATGCTGGCCACCACCGGGTGATCCGGCCCGTACGTCGCCTGCGCGATCCCGAGCGCCCGCTCGAGCTGCTCCCGCGCCCCCGTCAGATCCCCGAGCGCCTGCAGCACGCTCCCCAGGTTGTTGCACCCGATCGCCACCGCCGGATGATCCGGCCCGTACGTCGCCTCCGCGATCCGCAGCACCCGCGCGAAGCTCTCCCGCGCCCCCTCCAGATCCCCCAGATCGCGCAGCACGCTCCCGAGGTTGTTGATGTCGCGCGCCACGTCCGGGTGATCCGGCCCGTACGTCGCCTCCACGATCGCCAGCGCCCGCTCGAAATCACCGCGCGCCCCCGCCAGATCTCCGAGATCGCGCAGCACCCGCCCCCGGTTGTTCAGCGCCAGCGCGAAGCGCGGGTGGTAGCAGCCGTAGGTGTGCTCGTCGATCTTGAGCGCCTCCTCGAACTGCTCCCGCGCGCCCGTCAGATCCCCCAGATCGTGCAGCAGCCGCCCGAGGTTCGTCCTCCCGATCGCCACCGTCGGATGATCCGGCCCGTACGCCCGGATATCGATCGCCAGCGCCCGCTCCAGGTGCGTGCGCGCGCTCGCGAAGTCGCCCAGATCGCGGAACAGCGCGCCCAGGTTGTTCAGCCGGATCGCCACGCTCGGATCGTCGGGCCCGTAGGTCGCCTCGTCGATCGCCAGCGCCCGCTCCAGGTGCCTCCTTGCGCCGGTCAGATCGCCGAGGTCCATCAGCACGCTGCCGAGATCGTTCACGTCGCGGGCCACGTGGGGGTGATCCTGCCCGAACGTCGCCACGTCGATGGCCAGCGCGCGCTCGAAGCGCGCCCGCGCGCCCCCCAGATCGCCGAGATCGTGCAGCACGCTGCCGAGGCTCCGCAGCACGGCCGCCACCCGCGGATCCTCCTCGCCGTAGGCCTCCTCGTGCAGCGCGAGCGCCTGCTCCAGGTAGCCCTTCGCCTCTGCGAACGCCGCGCGCCCTTGCAGGTACACCGCGAAGCGCGCGAGCAGCCGCGCGCGCGCCTCGCGCGCCACCCCGTAGGCCTCGGCGTGGCCTGTCGCCGCGAGCGCGTGCGGCAGCCAGCGCGCGCAGGCCGGCCACGTCTCCACGTCGTCTCCGCTCTCGGGGAACTCGTGGTCCACGAGCCGCACTGCCGCGTCGGCCCAGACGCGCCGGTCCTCGGCGGGCAGCCGGTCGCGCACCACGGCCTGCACCAGCCGGTGCACGGACAGCCCGTCCTCGTGCACCTCCATGAACGAGTAGCGGCGCAGCGCGGCCACCGCCTCGTCGAGCACGAACGGGTCGCTCATCGCCGCCGCGAGCGCGGGCGGCAGGTGCGGCGCCGCGGCCGCGAGCCCCTCCCGCGGGATGTCGTCGGGCGCGAGGAACGCGCACACGTTCAGGAGGTCCACCGCGACCGGCGACAGCCGCTGCGCCTCCTGCAGCGCGAGCCCCCACGTCGTCGCGACCGGCGTCGGGTAGTCGGTCGGCACCCCGCGCATCAGCAGCTCGCGCTGGTGATCGCCGAAGACGCTGTAGTAGGTCGCGATCGTCGAGTGCGTCTCCTCGATCGTCGCCGCCGCCTGCACCAGCGCGAGCGGCAGGTCGCCGAGCGCCTCGGCGAGCTGCTCCGCGGCGCCATGATCGCTCTGGCGCGTCCGGTCGAGCAGGAGCTTCACGGACTCGGCGCGGTCGAGCGCGGGCACGGGCAGCGGCGTCGCGATCCCGCGCCAGCTCGGGTTGCGCGAGGTGATCAGGATGTGCCCGGTGCGCGGGTGCGGCAGGTACGGCGCCAGCGCCTTGGGATCGTTCACGTTGTCGAAGATGAGCAGCCAGCGATCGTGGCGCGACAGCCAGATCCGCACCGCCTCGACCGTGATCCGCTGGTCGGCCTCGTCCTGCTCCGGCAGCCCGAGCGCCGCCGCCAGCCGCGCGAAGTCGTCGGCCATCGTCGCCGGCTCCTCCGCGCGCACCCACCAGACCACGCAGTAGTGGTTCGCGTAGCGGTGCGCGTACTCGGCCGCGAGCTGCGTCTTGCCCACGCCGCCGAGGCCGCTTATCGCCTGCGTCAGCGCCGCGGGCCCGCCGGTGGTCAGCGCGGCCCGGAGGTCCCTGAGGAGCTGATCGCGCCCGGTGAAGCTCGGGTTCCGCGGCGGCAGCTTCTTGACCTCCGGCGCGTCGGTCCCGATGTCCGGCGAGCTCCCGAGGCGGCTCTGCACCGGATCGATCTCGCGGACCGCGCCGCGGATGCCCTTCGCGATCTCGGTGAACGCCTCGCTCTGGTTGAGGTAGCTCGTGACCGGCCGCGCCCGCCCGGGCAGCGGCGCGAGCCGCGCGAGCGGCGTCTTCTCCCAGGCGCAGGGCCGCAGGATCACCGGGATCACCCGGCACTCCCCCGCCTCGTGCCGCGCGATCGCGTCGCGGATCTCCGGCGTGTACCAGGCCTCGCCGTGGAGGAAATCCGAGCTCACGAGCAGCAGGATGATCCGCGCCTCGCGCAGCCCCTCGGCCACGGTCTCCCGCCGCTCCCGCCCGCCGCCGAGCTGGACCCCCGAGTAGCTCCGGATGACGCCCTGCCGCTTGAGCGCGTCGAGGTGCGTCTCGAGGCGGGGCCGCAGATCCTCGTCCCTCTGCGCGTAGGAGAAGAACACGTCGATGGGGCTCTTTGCAGAAGCAAACATCGGGGTCCTCTCGAGGGCGACTTAAGGTCTCACGATCGACCGGATGCGCAAGAGAATACGCGGTCGCTCATGGGCCAGAAAGGGAACGGGGCGAACGCCCCTGGCGGACTCGTGTGTTTCAGCGCGTTCGGCATGTTCGGCGTGCGCGGTGCTCATGGCAGATCGGGGGTCGTGCCCCCCCCGTTGGTGCCCCCTTCGTCGGCGCCCCCCTCCGCGGCTCCCCCCTGCCCGCGGCCCGGGGGGAAGGCCCCGGAGGCGTGGACGATCCTCCGCGCGGCCTCGGCCCACGTGCGCCGGTCCTCGCGCCGGAGCTGGTTGCGCACGACGACCTTGACCAGGCGGTGCACGCTGAGCGCGTGCGGGCGGACCTCGATCAGCGAGTGCAGGCGCAGCGTCGCGATCGCGTCGTCGAGCGCCAGCGGGTCGTAGCTCGACAGCGCGCGCCGCGGGATCTCGTCCATCGGCAGGAACGAGCAGAGGCTGAGCAGCTCGGCCGCCGGCTGGTTCCCGAAGACCGCGGCGAGCGAGTCCTCCCACGCGGTCGCGACCTTCATCGGGAAGCTGAGCGGCCGCTCGAGCAGCGCCGCGGGCCGCTGGCGGAAGAGCGCGAGGTACTCGGCGAGCGGCCGCCCCGTCTCCTCGATGTACGCGCCGGCCTGCGCGAGCGCGAGCGGCAGATCGCCGAGCTCCTCGGCCAGCGCGTCGGCGGCCTCCGCGTCGGCCTCGCCGGTGCGCTGCAGGAGGAACCTCACCGACTCGGCGCGATCGAGCCCGCGCACGCTCACGGTCGTCTGCCCGCGCCAGAGGGGGTTCTGCGACGTGACGATCACGTGGCCGCCCTGCGTGACCGCGGGCAGGTACGCGTCGACCTCCTTCGGCTCGCGGACGCCGTCGAAGAGCAGCAGCCAGCGCCCGCGCCGGCCGAGCCGCGCCCGCACCGCCAGGGCCGCGCGCGCCGGATCGGACCGGGCGCCCTCCTCGATCCCGAGCTCGGCGGCGAGGGCGAGCAGGTCCTCATCCATCGTGTCGGGGCTGTCGCCCCGCACGAGGAAGACCGTGTCGTACTCCCCCGCGTGGCGGATCGCGTACTCGATCGCGAGCGTCGTCTTGCCTCCGCCGCCGAGCCCGCAGAGCGGCGCGATCCCGCGCTTCGAGAGCGCGGCCGCGATCTCGGCGAGCAACCCCTCGCGCGCGACCGGGTTGCGCCCGGTCACGACCGGCACGCTCCACACGCGCGGCGGCGGCGGCACCTCGGAGTGGCTCACCGGCTGGGCGCCCGCGCCCGGTGAGCCTACGAGGGGTTTTGTGTGATCTGCTCGACCTCCCTGCGGATCCCCTTCGCGATGTTCGCGAAGGCCTCGCTCTGGTTCTGCCAGCTCGTGACCGGCCGCACGGATCGCCCCTCGCTCGGCAGCGACCTGAGCCCACCGAAGGGCGCCGGCTCCCAGTCGCACGCGTCGAGGATCACCGGGATGACCTTCGCCTCCCCGCGCCGGTGCCGCTCGATCGCCCGCTGCATCTCGACCTCGTAACAGAAGTCGGACGCGAGGAAGTCCGCGCTGACGAGCAGGAGGATCATCCTCGCCGACTCGAGGTGGCCGCGGATCGCCGCGTCCCACTCCTCCCCGGCGCCGATCTCGCCCTCGTGCCAGCCGCGGATCACGCCCTTGCGCTTCAGGATCGCGAGGTGCGTCTCGAGCTTGTCGCGCAGATCGCGGTCGCGCTCCGAGTACGAGAAGAAGACCTCGATGGGGTTCGCGGGCGGCTCGGAGCGGGTCCGCGGGGCCTCGCCGGGGGGCGCGGGGATGGTGATCGGCCCCTCGTAGGACCGGGAGCTCGGCGCGAGATCCTCGAGGCCCCAGTCGGGCAGGAGCTGGTACGGCGCCGACGACGAGGGCGGGACCTCGAGGTCCGGGATCGGCGGCGGCACGATGGATCGCGGGCCCTTCTGGGCCTGGGGCTGCGAGATCGGCGGCAGCGACCGGAGCGGGCCGGCCAGCGGCGCGCCGCGCAGGCGATCGAGGATCTCCAGCGCCTTCGCGTGCCCGCCGTCGAGGTTGTCGTACGAGATGAGCCGGAACCCCATCTCCTCCAGGCTCCTGCGGCGGTAGGGCGTCAGGCTGCGCGTCGGGATCAGCGCGAAGCGGGGCGGCGGGCTGCCGCCCGAGAGCTCGCGCACGTCCTGGAGCATCCGGTCGAAGAGCTCGTCGGCGCGGCCGAAGCCGACGAAGAGCACCGGGCAGCGCGTGAACAGGCCCGAGAGCGCGGCGCGCACCGCCGGCGCCGCGAGCGCCGCGTGGAAGCGCTCCCGGGTGAAGACCCACGTCTCGCGATCCCGCAGCGTCCCGTGCAGCTTGAGGATGAAGCGGCGGCGCCACGCGACCTCGTCGGTCACGCGGGCGAGCGCGTCCCACTCGAACGCGCGCTCGAGCAGGTGGTTGATGTTCGTCGTGACCGCCGCGCGCAGCCGGTCGCGCAGCGCCGCGAGCGCCCTCGCGATCGGCGGCACCTCCCGCCCCGTATCGTCGAGCTCCCGCTGGAGGAACCTCGCGAACTCGTCGGCGCCGAGCGCGTGCTCCGCCGCCGCGAGCGCCTCGATGTACCGCTGCGACTGCGCGAGCTCCGACAGCTCGTCCACGACCATCTCGTCGTGCCCGCGCTCGCGCACCTTCTCGGTGACCACCTCGGCGAGCTGGCGCCACGTGGGCAGCCCTGCCGCCGCGGAGATCCCCCCGCCGACGAAGAGCACGAGGTTGCCCCCGTCGAGCGCCTCGCGAAGCTCCTCGATCACCGCGGCGTCCACCCCTCCGCTCACCCTGTTCCCTCTTTCTCCATGAAAGCTGACACCGAACGCGTCGAGTCTATCTTCCCCCGGCGCGGCGCGCACTTTTGCGGCGTGCTGCGCGCGCCGTAAATAGCGCGCGAAGCCTCCGCATATCGCGATCGCTGTATGCGCGCTCCATCGCGGGCTCGCCGGGGCCCGTTCTCGACGGGAAAAGAGCCCATCCCTGGTGGCCCGCCCCTCGCCGCGGCGAGCGGGGCGAGCGCCCGCGCGAGGTGCGCAGGCAAACCGCGTGCTACGTCTCGACCATGCGCCCGGCGCTCCTGCTCGCGCTCGCCCTGCTCACCGCGGCCTCGGCCGGCGACGCCGCGGCCCCCACCCGGCCGCGTGGGGTGGGCTCCCGCCATCCGGCCCCGAGCCTGCCCGCGGCGCGCGAGGCCGAGCCCTCGGCCGGGATCGTCGCGCTGCGCGCGCCTGGGCCCGACATGATCCTCGTGCGCGGCGGCGCCTTCACGATGGGCTCGACCGACGTCGAGATCGCGCACGCGCTGACCCTCTGCAAGCTCGAGCCGGGCGGCGAGGCGTGCGCCGACGACATGGCCGACCCCAACGACATCGCCGACGTCTTCAAGGCCGAGGCGCCGGCGCACGAGGTCCACCTCTCCGACTACTGGATCGACCGTACCGAGGTCACCGTCGCCCGCTACCGCCGCTGCGTCTCCGCGGGCGCGTGCGACGAGCCCCCGTACGCTTCGGGCGGCCGGCGCTTCGATCACCCTGACCTCCCGGTCGTCCTCGTCACGTGGAACGACGCCGTCCGCTTCTGCGCCTGGGCCGGGGGCCGCCTGCCGACCGAGGCAGAGTGGGAGCGCGCCGCGCGCGGCGCCGGCGGGCCCGCCCCGGCCGCCTCGGCCCAGCTCGGCCGGCGCTACCCGTGGGGCCACATCTACAACCCCTTCCACTCCAACCACGGCCGCCTCGCCTTCGACGCCTTCGATGACGGCGACGGCTTCCTGGAGCTCGCGCCCGCCGGCTCGTTCCCGGCGGGCCGCACCCCCGACGGCATCGACGACCTCGCGGGAAACGTCGAGGAGTGGGTCGCCGATTACTTCGGCGAGTACCCCGCCGGCAACGCGAAGGACCCCCTCGGCCCGACCATGGGCGAGGAGCGGGTCGTGCGCGGCGGCTCCTACACCCACGCGCGCCCCTGGCTGCGCGGCGCCGCGCGCAGCCGCGACGTTCCGTCCTCGCGCCGCGCCTGGCGAGGCTTCCGCTGCGCGCGGTCGGCGCGCTGACCGCGGCGCGCCCGCGCCCCGGCGGCCCGACCGCGGCGCCGAATGGACCGCGCGCCACGCCGGACGCATACTGCGCCGGTGAGGATCGCGCACCTCTCCGACCTGCACCTGCTCTCCCTGGAGGGGGCCGTCCCGTTCCGCCTCTTCAACAAGCGGATCACGGGCTACCTGAACCTGCGCTTGAAGCGCGGATCGGTGCACCAACCCGCCCCGGTCCGGGCCGCCGCGGCCGAGATCCGGCGGCTCGGCATCGATCACGTCGTCATCACGGGCGACGTCTCGAACCTCGCCCTCGAGCGGGAGTTCGCCCTGGTCCGTCGCTTCCTCGACCAGGACCTCGGCCTCCCGCCCGAGCGCGTCAGCATCGTCCCGGGCAACCACGACGCCTACACCCGCGGCGCCCATCGATCGAGCCGCTTCGCCCGCTTCTTCGCCCCCTACCTCCGCTCGGACCTCGACGTCGTCACCGAGCGCCCCGGCGGCGCCTGCTTCCCGTTCGTCCACCTCCGCGGGCCCGTCGCGATCATCGGCCTCTCGACCGCCCTCCCCCGCCCCCCGCTCGTCGCGTCCGGGGCGCTCGGCGACGACCAGCTTCGCGCGCTCGGGCGCCTGCTCGACCACGCCGAGGTGCGCCGCCGCACGCCGGTCGTGCTCCAGCACCACCCCTGGCACAACCCGGGGAGCCGCGCGAAGGCCCTCTTCGAGGGCCTCGCCGACGCGACGGCGGAGGCGCGCCTGCTCCAGCCGCTCACGCGCGGCCTGCTCCTGCACGGCCACCTCCACCGCCGCGTCCACCGCAAGCTCCCGACCGCCCGCGGCCACCTCGACGCGATCGGCGCCACCAGCGCCTCGCTGCTCCACGAGAGCGACGAGCGGATGGCGGGCTTCAACGTGTACGAGATCGACGACGCCGGCGCGATCCAGGGCGTCACCTCCCGCCGGTTCGTGCCCGAAGAGGGGACGTTCCGCGAGGTGCCCGTCCCGCGCGGGTGACACCGGATCCAGACGGTCCGGGAGTGCGGGGTGGCGGCGGCCGCGCGGCCCTCGGGTGCGCGGCCCCCTGAGCGATGGCGTGGGGATGGTCAGGCGGTGGCGCGGATCACGTTGACCGCTTGGAGGCCCTTGGGGCCTTCCTTGATCTCGAACTCGACGAGCTCGTCTTCGAACAGGCGGCGCCGCCCCTCGCCTGCGATCTGCGAATAGTGAACGAAGACGTCAGGCCCGGACTCCTGCTTGATGAAGCCCCATCCCTTCTCGTCGTTGAACCACTTGACCTTGCCAACTGCCATGTTTCCTCCACTTCCGAGCTCGTTCGCTACCCGAGGCGCGCAGGCTGGAGTCCCGCGACTTGCGATGACCGTGGAAGGCCGTCGACCTCCCCCACAAGGCGAGCGCCGCGTGCGCAGCCCCCGATCCCTGTCCCTGAATGTGCTTGCGCTAACAAACGCGATGAATATCCCCGGTCCGAGCGGTCGCCACCGTAGACGGGCCCGCGCTTCCAGGTCAAGCCGCCCGCACGGAGCGGGTCGTCCCGCTCGCAGCCACGCGCCGGCGAGCGCGCACGTCCGCAAGGCGCCCTCGGACTGCGTAGAAATGGTGACGCCCGCTGCCGCGAAGTGCGAAACACGCTTCGCGCAAGCGTCGAGTTTTCGGCGGTTTCTGCGCTCCAGGAGCTCGGCACGGTCATCGCATGAACGGCGGGCGATGGTGGCTCCCCTCTCCAGTGCGATGTCCGCTGACCTCGAAGTCAGCATTTGCGGACCCGCCTCGCGCGACCCCCGCGCGGTCCGGATCCTCGCCAAGACCATCTATCGCGAGCTGCGCCAGAGCGGGCTCGACGAGCAGGCGGTGATGGCGCTCGCGGGCGAGCTGCTCAGCCTGCTGGCGTCCGACGTCCAGGATCGGCGCGTCCAGAGCCCGACCGCGGCCCCGCCGCCCGCGACCGGCGAGGTCGAGCGCGGCCGATGAGACGGCCGGCGGGGCCCAAACCCCGGTCATCTCGTTGACATATCGCCCCGGCCTTGCTCGTATTGCGTGGCGAGGGCATCGGGTCCCACCTCCGCCCTGGCCCGCGAGGCGACTAGATGTTCTCGGTGATCATCAGCGAGAAGGGGGGCGCAGAGCGCCGGGAGACGTTCGACAGGACCGAGATCAACGTCGGCCGCGTCCAGGGCAACGACCTGATGCTGCCGAAGGGGAACGTCTCCAAGCGGCATGCGCGGCTGCTCTACCGCGATGGTCGGTTCATCGTCACCGACCTCAAGAGCACCAACGGCACGTACGTCAACGGACGGAAGATCGCCCAGGCGACCATCGTCCGCGAGGGCGACAAGATCTACATCGGCGACTTCGTCCTCCGGATCGAGGCCTCGCCGAGCGTCGCGGCGCCTGACAGCACCGCGCCGCCCCGGATCACCGGCGACGGCGAGGCGCATGACGGGCCGGACGAGGCGCCGCCGCCGCCGCCGCGGCCGACGCCCCACCCGGAGCTCTCCGCCCTGGGACCGCCGTCGTCGGCCGAGAAGGGCCTCGCCCCGCGCCCGCCGCCCCGCATCGACGAGAAATTCGAGGGCACCCGGACCGGCGGGCAGGTCGTCAGCCACTTCCCGCTCGAGAACGACCCGGATGAGTCCGCGCCGGAGGCCGTGGTGCCGGGGCCGCCTCGCGTGCCCTCGCCGCGGCCGGTGATCTCCCCGGTCACGCCGAACGACCCCCGCGCGCTGCGCGCGAGCGAGCCCCGCCCCGCCGCGGAGCCCTCTGCCACCGGCTCGGTCCCGCCGCTCTCGCCGCCGTCGCCGCCCGGGCCGGTCGCCATGGGACCGACCGCGCCGATCCCCTCGCTGGTCATCCCGTCCGCACCGGCTCCCGCCTCACCCCCCGTCACGCCGCCGGTCGCGCCGGTCACCCCGGTCGCGCCCGTCGTGCCGCGGACCTCGTCGAGCCCCACCCTCCAGGCGCAGGTGCCCCTGGCTCGCCAGGCCGGCGTGGGCGCGAGCCCGGCGGCCCACCTGACCTCGACCAGCACCAACACCAGCGCGCTGCCGCCTGCGCGCAGGGCGATCCCGCCCGCGTCGGAGCGCTCGCCCGAGGCGCCCCAGTCGGCGGCGCACGCGCGGGCGCTCCTCCGGCTGATCCAGCGCGTCGGCGAGGCCATCGACCTCCGCCTGCTCGACGCCGGCGCTCCCGTCGAGGGCGCGCTCGAGCGGCGCATCGAGCAGCGCCTCGTCGAGGCCGCGGCCGCCATGCAGGCGGCAGGCGAGCTCCCCGCCGAGGTGAACCAGGAGGCGCTGCTCGGCGACGCGAGGCGCGAGCTGCTCCAGCTCGGGCCGCTCGATCCGCTGCTCGCCGAGGAGGACGTCAGCGAGCTCCAGGTCTTCCGCCACGATTACGTCGTCGCGATGCACGGCCGCCGCCTCGCCGCCGCCGAGGTCGCGTTCAGCGACGAGGCGGCGGTCTCGCGGGCGATCCGGCGGCTGGCCGTCGCGTCGGGCCAGCCGCTCCGCGAGGGCGAGCGCTTCGTCGAGCGCCGCCTCCCGCAGGGCGGCCGCGTCTTCGCCGTCCTCCCGCCCGCCTCGAGCCACGGCCACGCGCTCGTCGTCCGCAAGCCCCAGCGCGCGGATCTCACGCTCGAGGACCTCGTCCGGAGCGGCACGATCTCGCGCGCGATGGCGGGCCTCCTGTCGCAGTGCGTGGCCGCGCGCGGCAACGTCCTCGTGACGGGCACGCGCGGCTCCGGCACCACCTCGCTGCTCGGCGCGCTCGCCGCGGCCGGCGCCGCCGACGATCGCGTCGTGGTGCTGCAGGAAGACGACGAGCTGATCCTGAACCAGCCGCACACGCTCTCGATCCTGCTCGGCGAGTCCGACGCCGAGCGCGCGCAAGCCGTGCGCGCCGCCGCCCGCATCCAGCCCGATCGCCTCGTGGTCGGCGCCTTCGCCGGCCACGTCGCCGCCGAGGTCGTCGACGCGATCGGCGACGGCATGGACGGCGTGCTCGCCGCCGCGCGCGCCCCCACGCTCCGCCAGGCCGCCGCCCGCCTCACCGCCGACCTGGCGGCCACCAAGCAGGGCCTCGTCCCCGAGACCGCGCGCGAGTGGCTCGCCTCCGCGTTCGATCTCGTCATCGAGATCGCGCGGCTCCGCGACGGCCGCCACCGCGTGCTCCGCATCGCCGAGCTCGCCGTGGAGGCGGGCCACGTCGCGATCCGCGACATCTTCACGTTCGTCGTCGAGCGCACGGCCGCCGGCGGCGCGCTCGAGGGCACCTTCCACCCCTCGGGCCTGATCCCCGGCATCGTCGAGGATCTCGCCGCCCGGGGCATTCCGGTCGACACGTCCGCGTTCCGAAGGACGCGCTGAGGTCAGCGCGGCGGCCCGGTCAGCTCGTGACCTCGGCCGCGCGCTTCTGCATCTTCCGCTGCACGATCCGCTTCTTCAGCATGCCCATGCGGTCGATCATCAGCACGCCGTCGAGGTGATCGTGCTCGTGCTGGATCGCCACCGCGAGCAGCCCCTCGGCGGTGAGCTCGAACGGCTGTCCGTCGCGGCCGATCGCCCGCACGGTCACCTTCGCCGCGCGCTTGATCTCCTCGCTGATCGTCGGGAACGACAGGCAGCCCTCCTCGCCGACCTGCTGCCCCTCCTGCCGGACGATCTCGGGGTTGATGAAGACCATCAGGTTCGAGCGCTCGTTCTCGCCGGCGATGTCAACCAGGAAGATCCGGTGAGGCTCGCCGATCTGCGTCGCCGCGAGGCCCACGCCGGGCGCGGCGTACATGGTCTCGGCCATGTCGTCGACGAGCTTCAGGATCTCGGGGGTGATCTGCGCGACGGGCAGCGCCTTCTGGCGGAGCCGGGGGTCCGGGTAGTGGAGGATCGTGCGGATGGCCATGGTGCGGGCTCGATTGCGAACTTTAACGTCGGACGGTGCAGCGCGCCCGTCAAGCGGCGGCAAGACGGACGCCTTGTGCCATTACCCCCGCGACGGGAAGGCCAGAGGCCCGTTCACGTAGGCGTCGCGCCCGCAGAGCTCCCAGCGAGGATCCACGATCCGGGGCGCCTCGGTGGGCGTGTCCGGGCCGGCCCAGTCGACGGCCCCGGGGCGGCCGCGCGGGCCCAGCAGGATCGGCGCCACGAAGGCGTGGAGCTCGTCCGGCACGCGCGCGGCGAGCAGGCTGCCGGCGAGCTCGGCGCCGCCCTCCACCAGGATGGACACGATCCCCTGCGCCGCGCACAGGCGCATCGCCGCGGTCACGTCCACCCGGCCCTCGGCCGAGGTCGGCGCGCGGAACACCACGCAGCCGGCGTCCACGAGCGCCTGCTCGGCCTCCTCGGACGCGTCGGCGCCGGCGAGCACCCAGGTGGGGACCTCCCGCGCCGTCTGCACCAGGCGGGCGTGCAGCGGCAGCCGGAGCTGCGTGTCGAAGACCAGCCGGATCGGGCTCCGGCCGGCCGGAGACAGCCCCAGCTCCCGCAGCGTCAGCCGCGGATCGTCGGCGAGCGCCGTCCCGATCCCCACCGCGACCGCGTCGTGCCGGGCGCGCAGCTCCTGCACCTTCGCCCGCGCCTCCGGGCCCGTCACCCACTTCGAGGCGCCGGTCCGGGTCGCGATCCGCCCGTCCAGCGAGAGCGCGAGCTTGAGCGCCACGTGCGGCAGCCCCGTCGTGATGAACTTCGTCCACGGGGCGATGAGCGCCCGCGCCTCGGCGCCGGCCACGCCGACCTCGACCGCGATGCCCGCGTCGCTCAGCCGCTGCGCCCCGCCGCCGACCACGGCCGGGTTCGGGTCCAGCGCGCCGATCACGACCCGCTTGATCCCGGAGCTCAGGATGGCGTCGACGCAGGGCGGGGTGCGGCCCTCGTGGTTGCAGGGCTCGAGGGTCACGTAGAGCGTGCCGCCCCGGGCTCCCTCCCCGGCCCGGGCGATCGCCAGGCCCTCGGCGTGCTCCTCCCCGGCGCGCGCGTGGTGCGCCGTGGAGATCGTCTCTCCGGCGGCGTTGACCACGACGGCGCCCACCGGGGGGTTGGGCGACGGCATCGCCTTGCGCGCCTCCTCGATCGCGAGGCGCATCGTGTCCACGTCGAAGGCAGGATCGACACGGGGGGTGGTGGCTGACATCGAAGAGCCCGATCTACTAGGGCGCCCGTGCCTTCACAAGCTTGCCCAGCTCGACCATGAACTGATCGATGTCCCGGAAGGAGCGGTAGACGCTCGCGAACCGGACGTACGCGACCTCATCCAGGCCCCGGAGGTGGTTCATGACCCGCTCCCCGAGCTCGGTCGAGCTGACCTCCCGGCGCTCGGATTCCTGCGCCTCCCGCTCGATCGCGTCCACCATGGCGTCGATCTGGTCGGTGGACACCGGTCGCTTGTTGCAGGCGATCCGGAGGCCGCGGACGAGCTTGGTCCGGTCAAAGGGCTCCCGCCGGCCGTCCTTCTTGACCACCGTGGGCAGGATGTCCTCGACCCGCTCGTAGGTCGTGAACCGCCGCTCGCACCCGGCGCACTCCCGTCGCCGGCGGATCACGTCCCCGGCGCCCCCGGACCGCGAGTCGATGACGCGATCCTCCACATGGCCGCAGAATGGGCATTTCATGGGTCGCCCGGCTCCACGCCGCTCCGCCCCCCCTCAGCCATCGCAGCGGGAGAGGACGAGCGCCACGTTCGTCCCGCCGAAGCCGAAGGAGTTCGACATCACGTGCCCGAGCGGCCGCTCGCGGGCCGCGAGCGGCACGTAGTCGAGCGTGCACTCCGGATCCTGGTCCTCGAGGTTCGCGGTCGGGGGCACGCGGCCGTCGCGGATCGCGAGGGCGCACAGCGCCGCCTCGACCGCGCCCGCGCCGCCCAGGAGGTGCCCCATCACCGACTTCGTCGAGCTCACCCACAGCCGCTTCGAGGCCGCGTGATCGCCGAAGACGCGCAGGATCGCGTGCGACTCCTCCACGTCGCCCTGCGGCGTCGAGGTGCCGTGCGCGTTGATGTAGTCGATCGCGTCCGGAGCGATCTTCGCGTCGGAGAGCGCCATGCGCATCGCGCGCTGGGCGCCCTCGCCCTCGGGCGCGGGCTTCGTGATGTGGTAGGCGTCGCAGGACGCGCCGTAGCCCACGACCTCGGCGTAGATCTTCGCGCCGCGATTCCTCGCGTGCGAGAGCGACTCGAGCAGCATCGTGCCCGCGCCCTCGGCGCAGACGAAGCCGTCGCGGCCGCGGTCCCAGGGCCGGCTCGCGCGCGCCGGATCGTCGTTGCGCCGCGAGAGCGCGAACATCGCGCTGAAGCCGCCGATGCCGAGGCCGGTGATCGTCGCCTCGGCGCCGCCCGCGAGCATGATCTGCGAGCGGCCGCGCCGGATCCACTCGAACGCCTCGCCGAGCGCGTGCGCGCTCGACGAGCACGCGCTGGTGGTGCAGTAGCTGACCCCGCGCAGGTTCAGCGCCATCGCCACCTGCCCCGCGGCGAGGTTCGCGATCACCGTCGGGATGAAGTACGGGCTGACCTTCTGCACGCCCTTCTCGCGCAGCGTGATCGAGTGCTGGTAGAGGTACTCGAGGCCGCCGAGCCCGACGCCGATCAGCGTGCCGCACTGCTCGCGGTCCTCGTCCGTGAGCTCGATCGCGGCGTCCTTCATGCAGAGCGTCGAGGCCGCGATCGAGAGCTGGGCGAAGCGGCCCATCTCCTTGATCTTCTTCCTGGGGATGAGCTCCTCCGGGGCGAACCCCTTCACCTCGCCCGCGAAGCGCGTGGGGAAGCTCGTCGCGTCGAAGAGGGTGATCGGTGCGATCCCCGACTCGCCGGCCAGCACGGCGCGCCAGGTGGCCTCCGTCCCGATGCCGTTCGGCGTCACGAGCCCGATGCCGGTGATGACAACGCGTTCCATGGGTCTTCAATAGGACGGCGGGGCGCGGCCGGCGAGCCGGCCGCCCGGATTCATTGGGAGTTCGACAGGAGCTCGTCCGTGCGCCGGGGCGCGCGCCGCTCCCGGGCTGGCCGGCGGGGTTGAGGCCGGCCCGACGGCGCCCTCCGCCCCTCGCCCCGAGACCCGCTACGACTTCTTGGCGTGGGTCTCGATGTAGCTGATCGCGTCCTGGACCGTCCGGATCTTCTCGGTGTCCTCATCCGGAATGTCGATCTCGAAGGCCTCCTCGAACGCGAGCACGA
Source organism: uncultured Polyangiaceae bacterium (assembly GCA_964421485.1). Lineage (GTDB taxonomy): Bacteria > Myxococcota_A > Polyangia > Polyangiales > Polyangiaceae > CAYQYG01. The sequence continues at coordinate 20,125 of CAYQYG010000021.1, forward strand.
GCTCCACCAGGCCCAGCGAATCGGCGCCCAGATCGTCGATGAACGTCGCTTCGGGCTTGATGTCCTTCTCGTCGACGTCGAGCTGCTCCTTAATGATCCGCTTCACTTCGGCCGTGATGTCGCGACCATCTGCCATGGCAGTCCTCCACAAAGCACAGGCCCTCGGCGCGGCGCAGGGGCCATCTCGTGCGCGGCCCCTACTACCCGATCGCAGCCTTCACCGCACCATCGAAATCCCTTCATCCGTTTTTTTCGGCAACGCCTTGCTCGACGCAGTCTGAACGGACAGAACAGGGGAAACCCTGCCCGTCACGTGTGCATTCCGCCGTTCACGCGCAGCACCTGGCCCGTGATGTAGCTCGCCTCGTCCGAGCAGAGGAACGCGATCGCGGCGGCGACCTCCTCGGGCCTGCCGGTGCGGCCGGCCGGGACCATCCGGACGATGCCCTCCTTCGCCTCCGGGGTCATCGACGACGTCATGTCGGTGTCGATGAAGCCCGGCGCGATCGCGTTCACCGTGATGCCGCGCGACGCGTACTCGCGCGCGAGGGTCTTCGTCACGCCGAGCAGCGCCGCCTTCGTCGCCGCGTACGCCGCCTGGCCCGTGTTCCCCATCTCGCCGACCACGCTCGAGAGGAACACCACGCGGCCGCACCGCGCCCGCATCATCACCTTGATCGCCGCGCGCGCGCAGGCGAGCGCGCCCTTCACGTTCACCGCGAAGAGGCGGTCGAGATCCTCCTCCTTCACGCGCAGGACCAGCCCGTCGATCGAGATGCCCGCGCTCGCGACGAGGATGTCGAGCCGCCCGAGCCGCTTCGCGACGTCGCCCAGCGCGGCCTCCGCCGCCTTCATGTCGGCGACGTCGAACCCCACGGCCTCGGCCTCCCCTCCGCGCCCGGTGATCGCGTCCACGACCGCGCGCGCCTCGGCCTCGCCCTTCACGTAGCAGACGACCACGTGCGCGCCCATCGAGGCCAGCGCCTCCGCCGCGCTGCGCCCGATGCCGCGCGATCCGCCCGTGACCACCGCCACCTTGCCCGTCAAATCGAACATCTCATGCCTCCGAAAGCGCGGCGATCGCGCGCTCGATCCCCTCCGCGTCGCTCACGCTGATCACCGTGATGGATCTCGCGATCCGCTTGACGAGCCCCGCGAGCACCTTCCCCGGCCCGATCTCGAGCGCGTGCGTCACGCCCGCGGCCGCCATGCTCTCCACGGTGCGGACCCACTGCACGGGCCCGTCGATCTGCCGGACGAGCAGGCCCCGGACGCGCTCCGGATCGTGGTTCCAGCTCGCGTCGAAGTTGGCGATCACCGGGAACGCGAGCGGCCGGATCGGGATGCGCTCGAGCTCCGGCGCGAGCCGCTCCGCCGCGGGGCGCATCAGCGCGCAGTGGAACGGCGCGCTCACCTTGAGCGCGACCGCCTTGCCCCCCCGCTTCGCCGCGAGCGCGCGCGCGCGCGCCACCGCCGCCGCGTGCCCCGCGATGACGGTCTGCCCCGGCCCGTTGAAGTTCGCCGGCGAGACGACCTCGCCCTCCGCCGCCTCCGCGCAGATCGCCGCGAGCGCGTCCGGCTCGAGCCCCATGACGGCCGCCATCGCGCCCTCGCCCGGAGGCACGGCGCCCTGCATCGCGATCCCCCGCACCCTGCAGAGCCGCACGGCCTCCTCGAGGTCGAGCGCCCCCGCGGCGACGAGCGCGCTGTACTCCCCGAGCGAGTGCCCCGCCGCGCACACCGGCGCGGGCAGCTCCGGGTGCCGGTCGATCAGCGCCGCGGCGATCGCGCAGCTCGTGGCGACGATGGCCGGCTGCGTGTTGCGCGTCAGCGTGAGCTCCTCGAGCGGCCCCTCGAAGCAGAGCCTGGAGATGGGCTCACCGAGCGCGGCGTCCGCGCGCGCGAACGCGTCCCGCGCGACGGGCGACGCCTCCGCGAGCGCCTTGCCCATCCCGACCTCCTGCGATCCCTGCCCCGGAAACAGCCACGCGACCTTCACCGATCCGCCTCGCCCTGAAGGCCCGGATCGCACGGCTCGCGCCCGGGCGCGCGTGCGCTTAGCACGAGATCCCGCGGGTGCATACCGCCGCGCCTACATCCGGGGCTCAGGGGAACGCGTCGGGGAGGCCGCCGTCGAGGTCAGGAATGCCGCCGTCGAGGTCCGGGATGCCGGCGTCGAGGATGCCGCTGTCGAGGTCGGGCAGCCCCGCGTCGAAGCACTGATCGATCGGCATGCACTGGCAGGAGCCCGCCACGCAGACCCCGCACATGCCCATCTGGAAGCACTGGAGCGTGCAGGTGAGGTCATCCGCGCACGGCATCCCGCCCGTGCTCGTCGACGTGGTGCTGGTCGAGGTCGACGTGCTCGTCGTGGTCGTCGTCGTCGTCGTCGTGCTCGACGTCGTGCTGGTGGTCGACGTGGTGGACGTCGTCGTCGACGACGTCGTGCCCGCGCCGCCCGAGCCCCCCGCGCCTCCTTGACCGCCCGGGCCCTCGGCCGTGTCGGTCGGCGAGGCGCAGCTCGCGGCCACCGCCGCCGGGGCGGCCAGCGCGAGAACAAGGAGCAGGTAGCGCTTCATCACGGGTCCTCCAGCTCTCCCCACGAACGGGCGCATTGTCGGGAAACCTGCGCCGGATGGCCAGCGATTTTGACACCCGGGGCTCCGGGTCGCCTGCCCCGGACCCCTGTTCATGCCTGCGCGCCGGCCGCAGCGCGCCCGGTCGTGCGGCGAGCGCGGCAAGATCGTGCGGCGCTGGATCGGGGGCGTGGATCCGGGGCGAGCCGCTACATCCGGACGATCGCCGAGCCCCAGGAGATGCCCGCGCCGAGCGCGCACAGGAGCACGCTCTGACCCGGCTTGATGCGCCCGTCGCGCACCGCCTCGTCGAGCGCGATCGGGATCGAGGCGCTCGAGGTGTTGCCGTACTCCTCGATGTTGAGCACGAACTTCTCCAGCGGGAACCCGAGCCGCGAGGAGACCTGCGAGATGATCCGCAGGTTCGCCTGGTGCGCCACGACCCAGTCGAGCTCCGCGCTGGTCAGCCCCGAGGCCTTCAGCGCGAGCGTCGACGCGCTGGTCAGGTTCTTCACCGCGACCTTGAAGATGTCCTGCCCGATCATGTGGACCTTGTGGCGCTTCTTCTCGAGCGCCTCCTCGGAGTAGGGCTCCGCGGCCCCGCCCGCCGGGATGATCAGCGAGCCCGCGAGCCCCCCGTCCGAGAAGATGCGCGTCGAGAGGATGCCGCGGCCATCGCCCCGCGCCGGGCCCAGCACGACCGCGCCCGCGCCGTCGCCGAAGAGCACGCAGGTGGTCCGGTCCTGCCAGTTCAGGATCCGCGAGAGCAGCTCGACGCCGATCACGAGCACGCAGTTGCACGCGCCGGTCGCGATGAACTGATCCGCGATCGTGAGGCCGTACAGGAAGCCCGCGCAGGCGGCCGAGATGTCGAACGCGGGGATCTCCTCGGCGCCCAGCTTGTGCTGCACGTGGGTCGCGCAGGAGGGGATCGGCGTGTCGCCGCTGATGGTCCCGACGATGATCATGTCGAGGTCGGCGACGTTGAGGCCCGCGGCCTGCAGGGCGTTGCGCCCTGCGGCCGCGGCCATGTCGCTCGTGACCTCGCCGTCAGCGGCGACGTGCCGCCGGCGGATGCCGGTGCGCTCGGAGATCCAGGCGTCCGAAGTGTCGACGACCCTCTCGAGATCGGCGTTGCTGACGACCTTCGCCGGGGCGTAGTGCCCCGTCCCGAGGATCCGGCTCTTCGGCTGCGGCGCGGCTGTCATCGCGCGAGCATAGCGCGACGCACGTGGTTCAGGATCCGCCCTGCGAGGTGGCCTTGGTGGGCTTCACCTTGCGACCGTCGTAGTGGCCGCACGCGGCGCACGCGCGATGCGGGAGGCGAGCCTCGCCGCAGTTCTCGCACGAGACGACCTGGACGGGGGTGACCTTGTCGTGCTGGGCGCGGCGCATGTCGCGCTTGCTGGGGGTGGTTTTCCTCTTGGGGACGGCCACAGGACCTACTCCTTCTTCTTCGTCTTCTTGGTCGGTGCGGGCCCCTTGGGGCCTTGGTCTGGTCTGTCGGAGGGGCGCTTTGCGCGCTTCACGAGTTGATCGGCGAGCCTATCACGGAGAGCGCCCAGCGGCGCGAGCCGTGGATCGAGCGGGGGTGCGGCCTGCGCGGGCGTGTCCTCCGAGGGGGCCGGACGAATACCCGGGCAAGCCTCGGAGCACAAGGGGAAGCTCGGCATCTCGAGGAGGATCGCCTCGCGGACGAAGGGGTCGAGCACGACCGTCTCGCCGTCGTAGGTGTCGATGTCGGCCTCGCCGGCGGTGAACTCGTACTCCGGCTCCTTGTCCCTCTGGGCCGCCTTGCGCGCGCCGTTGGGGTGCGCGTGGTGGCCGTGCGGGGCCTCGGCGGCCTTGCCGGGCCGGAGGAGCAGCGAGAGCTCCGCCTCGATCGGGAGCTCGGCCGGGCCGAGGCAGCGCGCGCACGGCGTGGTCACCCGGGCCTGGACGCGGCCGCGGACGACGACATCGCCGGCGGAGCGGGACAGCCGCGCGGTGAGGTGGCCCGGCGCAGCGGGCGCGGCGTCGGCGTCGGAGAGCTCGGCGGTCAGCCAGTCGACCGGGAGCTCGACGTCCAGGGCGAGGCCCGAGACGTCGATGTCGTTGGCGGGGACGGCGATGAGGGGCATGGGAGCGGCGCGCGGAGGCGGGAAAAAGGGCGGGCTAGGTAGCGCGGGAGGTGGGGGGTCGCAAGCGCGGACTGTGGGAAAAGCCGGAAGGAGCCTCGGCGCCCGCTGGCCGAGGGCCCGACCGGATCGAGAGCCCTGGGCTGTTCTGATGTCTTGAACGCGCGTGCGCGCTGTTGCACGGACACGTCGTGAACGTGAAGACCCGCGTCGCGAACGAAGCTCGACCGCTTGGCGCGCCGCGCGCGGAGCTGCTCGCCTGGGCGGCCGTCGGCGTGATCCACGTGGTCGGTGCCCACGTGACCTCCCGGCCCGGCTGGCCGAGCACCTCGGTGAGGATCGCGCGCGGCGCGTATGCCCTGGGGCACGCGCTCGCGCTCGGGCTGGTCTCGTACCTCCTCGTCGTCGCCTGGACGCGCGCCCGGCACGCGCTCGGCCCGCGCCTGTCGCGCCGGGCCGCGCTCGCGGCCGATCTCGCGGGCGTCACGGCGGCGGCGTACGCGCTGGCCTTCCCCGTCCTCGGGGACGACCTCCTGGACCTCTCCGCCCGGATCGGCGAGGATCGGGACCTCTCGCCGGCGCTCGTCCGGGCGGGGCTGGTCCTGGCGGTCGCGACCGGGATCCCGGCGGTCGCGGGGATCGGGCGGCTGTGCGCGAGGCCGTGGCTCCGCTGGCTCGCCGTGCTCGCCGCGCTCGGCCTCGCCGGGTGGAACCACGCGCTCCTGACCACGGACTATCCGGGGGCGCACCTCTACCTGGCCTGGGCGGCGGCGGTCCTCGGCGGCGCGGCGCTCGCGACGCTCCCGGTCGCGGCGCCCTGCGCCCCCGGCCCCGCCCTGCGCGCCGCGCTCGCGGCCGCGGCGCTGCTCGGCGCCTGGTCGGTGCTGGATCGCCCGCGCGACACGGTCCTGCTCGCGATGCTCGAGGAGCGCGGCAGCACGCTCGCGCCCTTCCTGGCCCGCGCGCGGGCGACCCTGGCGCCGGCGCCGGAGGTCCAGGTGCCGGCCGATCTGGCGCCGTGGTTCGCCGACCGCTCCGGCGCGCCGGAGGTCCCGCCGACGCCGGCGAGCCGGCCCGGCGCCCCGATCGTGATCCTCTACATGATCGATTCGCTCCGCGCCGACGTGATCGAATCGGGGAAATACGATCGCGATCTGCCCGAGTTCGCGAGGTTGAAGCGGGAGGGCGTGCATTTCACGACGGCGCGGAGCCCCGGGACCGGCACCTCGTTCACGCTGTCGGCGCTCTTCATGGGCAAGTACTACTCCGAGCAGTACTGGACGCTGAAGCCCGGCACGGACTCGGTCTATCCCTGGAGCGACGGCTCCCTGCGCTTCACCGACGTGCTCACGCGCCACGGGGTGCGCGCGGTCGCGCTCGTGAGCCGCAAGTTCATGCTCGAGGAGTACGGCATCGCGCGCGGATTCGACGAGAACGAGTTCATCCCTCCCCCCGGCGGGCGGGGCCGGTCCCCGACGGGGCGGCAGCTCGGGGCGGCGTCGATCATGAAGCTCGGGAAGCACGGGAGGGAGGGCCCGCTGTTCCTCTGGATCCACAACATGGACGCGCACGCGCCGTTCAACATGGCGGGCACGCACGGCACGCTGCAAGAGCGCTACGTGCGCGAGGTGGCGATCGTCGACCGGGAGATCGGCATCCTGCGCGAGCGCATCCGTCAATGGGGCTGGGCCGATCGGACGACGCTCATCGTCTCGTCCGATCACGGCGAGGGCTTCTTCGAGCACGGCACGAGCGGCCACTCGATGTCGCTCTACGAGGAGCTGCTCAGGATCCCGCTGCTCGTGGTGGGCCCCGGCGTGCGCCCGCGCGCGATCGACACGCCGGTGAGCCTCATCGACGCGGGGCCGACGATACTCGACCTGTTCGGGCTGCCGACGCCGGGGAGCTTCCTCGGGCAGAGCCTGGTCCCGGTCCTCCGGGGCGAGGACGCGAAGCTCACGCGGCCGATCTGCGCGGAGACGCGGCTCAAGCAATCGATCGTGCTGCCGGACGGGCTGAAGATCATCCGCGATCTGCGGCGAGGGACGCGCGAGATCTACGATCTCGCGCAGGATCCGGGGGAGCTGCGCAACCTCGTCGACGAGCCCGGGGCGGACCGGGAGGCGCAGATGGGCCTGCTCGCGGCGTTCTTCGACGCGCACACGCTGAAGCGGCCGGGGTACGAGCCGCCCTACCGGACGTGGTGATCACAGGCCGGCAGCGCGGAGCTCGCCCGGGCGCGCGGTGTGGTAGAGTGCGGCCGATGAAGACGAGACCCGTCCAGGTCTTCCTCTCGTATGCCCCCGAGGACGCGGCGCTCGCGGACGAGCTGCGAAAGCACCTGGGCTCCGTCCGGAGGCAGGGCGCGATCAGCGTATGGGAGGACCGGGAGATCGCCGCCGGAGAGGAATGGACGCGGGTCCATGCGGAGCGGCTCCAATCCGCTCAGATGATCGTGCTCCTGGTCAGCGCGAGCTTCCTCGCATCGGAGCGCGGCTACGAGGACCTTGACGTCGCGCTCGAGCGCCGCCGGACCGGCGAGGCGCAGATCGTGCCGATCATCGTGCGTCCGTGTGACTGGAAGTCGAGCCCGATCGGACAGCTCCAGCCACTCCCCCGCAATCAGATACCCGTGACGAGCTGGCCTATCGCGGACGCCGCCTGGGCAGAGGTCACGCGGGAGCTCAGGTCGCTGCTCGAGTTCGGCGCCGACCGCTTCCAGCCGGAGAGGGCCGCGGCGCCGACCCAGATCCGCGCCATTGACGACATCTTCCGCACCGTGGGCCAGCCCGACATCACGTTCGTCGAGCCCGCGCAGTACAAAGCCCTGCGGCGCTGCCTGCGCACGATGGGAAAGGGCCTGGTCGTGGAGGGTCCGAGCGGGGTCGGGAAGACGACGCTGGTGAGCCGGGCGCTCCGCGACGCCGAGGCCGCGGAGCAGGAGTGGCTGTTCGGCCAGATCGAGGACGACCGCCGGAAGCTCGAGGAGCGCCTCACGAGAGGGTTCGTCGGGCACCTCATCGTCGACGATTTCCACAGGCTCGACCAGGCCCTGCAGGCCCGCGTGGCCGACGCGATGAAGATCATCGCGGACCGCGACGCTCGCAACGCGAAGCTCACCGTCATCGGGATCAACCCCGTGGGGGATTCGCTCGTGAGCGCTCTCCGGGACCTGGCGGGTCGGTTCGACGTGATCGCGATGGGCAAGCAGCCCGACGAGAAGATCTCGGAGCTCATCCAGAAGGGCGAGGCGGCCGCGAACATCAGCTTCCGGAGGCGGCAAGAGTTCATCCTCGCCGCCGGCGGCAGCTTCTTCATCGCGCAGCAGCTCTGCCAGGAGGCGGCGCTCAAGGCCGACATCGAGGAGACCGCGCCGTCGCTGACCTACGTCGACGTGGGCTTCCACGACGTCGTGAAGAAGGTGGTCGAGGACCTCGACAGCCGGTACTTCGGCGACCTCCGGGCCTTCGCCTGCCACGACGAGCGCGTCCCGCCGCGCGGCGCGAGCCTCGCCCTCCTCTCTCTGCTCGCGCAGAGCGAGGAGGGGCACGTCGCGCTGGACGACGTGCGCTACCAGTTCTCGGACCCCGACGTCCGCGACGCGCTCTCTCGATTGAAGAGCAGCTACCTCTCGAAGTGCTTCGAGGACGCGCCGAACCTGAAGAGCCTCCTTTACTACAACAGGAACGCCGGGGTGCTCAGCATCGAGGATCCCCGGCTCGCCTTCTACCTGCGCCACATGTCCTGGCCGAGGTTCATCGAGCGGACGGGGCACCAGAACGCGAGGATCGACGCCGAGGGGAGGCTCGTCTTCTCCAGGCGGCGGCCGTCGGACGGCCCCCCCGATCGGGAGCGGTTCGTGAACGTGCTCCACCTGTCTGACCTGCACTTCAACCAGGTGCAGCAGGCCGACGTGTGGTACGGGCAGCTCGCCGAGGACCTGAAGGAGCTCGAATGCGACCGGCTGGACGTGATCGTCCTCTCAGGCGACCTCACGCAGCGCGCCGACAGGAATGAATTCGAGGCGATGCGGCGCTTCCTCCTGCGCCTGAGCACGGACGCGCGGATCTCCCCGGGTCAGGTGGTGGTCGTCCCCGGGAATCACGACCTCTCCTGGTCGCTGTCCAAGTCGGCGTACTCGCTGCACCGCCGGGAGGACTACGCGGGAGCGCTCGATGAGGGCACGTACATCGCCCACGGGCCGACGGTCGTCGAGGTGCGCGACGAGGCGGCGTACCGGCGGCGCTTCGAGCCGTTCTCCGATTTCTACGCCCAGATCAAGGGCACGCCGTACTCGCTCGACTACGAGCACCAGATCGACGTCCAGGACTTCGCCAGGGAGAACCTGCTCTTCGTCGGCCTCAACTCCGCCTGGGAGACGGATCACCATTTCAGGTCCCGCGCGAGCGTTCACCCCCAGGCGCTGGCGCAGGCCCTGGGCCGGCTCCGCCTCAACCCGGCCTGGGCCGGCCGCCTGAAGATCGCCGTCTGGCACCACCCGCTGACGAGCCCCGGGGAGGACCGCATCAAGGATCCCGGCCTCGCGCAGCAGCTCGCGAAGGCGGGCTTCCGCGTCATCCTCCACGGCCACGTCCACAGGGCGGATCGCGGGCTGTTCCGGTACGACATGACGCCGGACGGGCGCAGGATCGACGTCGTCGGCGCGGGGACCTTCGGCGCGCCGACGACGGAGTGGGCGCCGGGGTATCCATTGCAGTACAACCTCCTGCGCATCTCGAAGACCCGGATCGTGGTGGAGACGCGCCGGCGGGAGGAGCCGAACGGCGCCTGGCAACCCGACGCGCGCTGGCTGCAAGGGCCCGGGAAGGACCCGCTGCCCCGGTACGTGATCGAGCTGGACGGCGCCGGCGCGGAGGCGCCCTCGTCGCGCGGCGGATCCATCCGTCCACGATCTCGAGGATGATCGGCTCACCCCCGCCGCGCCGCCTCGGAGCCCCTCAGCGCGGGTATCCATAATAATGGACGTGCGGCGGGCGCACCCGCCGGACGACCACGGAGCGCGGGTACGGGTAGGCGTAGAACGGGTCGTACCACCAGTAGGGCGTCACGCCGAAGCCGTAGCCGTAGGCCAGGGCCGCGTCGTAGGTGGGCTCGATGCGGATCCGTTCGAATGGCGTCCGCTCGGCCACCTCCCGCGCCTCGGTCTGCACGCGCCAGACGACGTCGAGCGCCGGCAGGTGGCTGGCCTTGCTCATCTCGTCCGGCAGCGGGTAAAACAGGTCCACCGTCCGGCGCTCCCCCGGCGCGATCTGCACGACGGGCAGCTCCGCCGCGCTCGCGTTCACGAACGCGGGCGCGAGCGGCCGCATCCCGGCGATCTGCACCAGCACCTCGCGGGTGTCGAGCGCCCAGGGCCCCACGCCGTTGTCGTTCGACACGACCATGCGGACGTGCAGCGACGGCACGCCCTCTTCCCCGCCCATATCGATGCGGGCGATCCCGAGCGTCGCGACCCGCACGTCGCCGCGCGGCTGCTCCGGCGGCACGCCATAACGCGCCGCCGGATAGCCGGTGACCGTCGCCGTCGCCTGCTCGGCCGGCTGGTAATAATACTGCGACGCGCACGCCGCGAGCCCGAGGAGCGAGAGGGTCATCAGTCGACGCATGACCCCTCGCGGTTGCAAGTCGCAAGCCGCCGGCCGCGCGCGCGGCGCGGTCCGCTCGGGCGCGCCCGCCCCCGACCGCTACGGCGCCGCCGGCGGGATCGGCCGGGCGACGACGAGGACGTTGCCGTCCGGATCGGCGAAGTAGGCGGCCTCGTCGCCCCAGCCGCGCGGCGCCAGGGGGGAGACGAGGCGCGCCCCGGCCGCCTCGATCCGGGCGATCGCGGCGGGCACGTCGGCGGCGTGGAAGTAGAGCTCGGTGCCGGTCACCCGGCCGGGCGGGGCGAGGGCGGGCGGCTCGCCGAGGTTCCTGGCGAACCCCTCGTGGGCATAGAGGCCGAGCCGCTGGCCGCCGGGGAGCTCCAGCTCGGCGTAGACGGGGGCGTCGACCGTCTGCGGCCAGCCGAAGGCGTCGCGATAGAATCGCAGCGCCCGCGGCAGATCGGCGACGGCGAGGAGCACGATCGAGAGGCGGAGATCGAGGTTCACCGCGGCGGCATACAACGGCCCGCGCCGCGCGGCCAGCTCGTCAACGCCGCAGGCCGCGCCGTGGGCGTTCGGGCGGTGAAGGGCGCAGGGCACCACCGGCGGGCAATGCGACCGGAGCCCGCTGCGCCGCCGCCTCCAGGCTGACCACCAGGATCGCGGGGTGGCGCTCGAGGTGCGTCAGCGCCCGGACGAGGGCCAGCGGCTCATTGCCCGCCATCCTGAGCACCTGGAGCACCGTGATGCGGAACTGGACCTCCAGGACGCACTCCAGGAGCTCCAGGATGACTTCGGAGAGATCGGAAGGGCGAAATCGACCGTGCCTCCAGTGGCTCACCGCCATCGCGGTGAAGCCGATGAGATCGGCGAATTCATCCTGGCTGAGCGCCAGCTTGCCGCAGATCTCCGCGATCCGCGCGGTCCATGGCGGCCGTGGCACGGGCCAAGCGGGGAATGGATTGCCGGGGATGGTGAGGGGCTGTGTCAGGTTGGGGTGGCGCTCAAGGAACGTGAGCGCCCGGATGCGATCGATGTGCGCCGCTCCGACGTTCCGGAGCGTTCCGAGCACCACGTGGTGAGGTTGGGCGTTCAGAACGCTCTCGAGGAGCGCCAGGATGACCCGCATCATCGCGGAAGGCCTCGCGAAGCCCCGCTCCCAGCGGCTCATGTTGACGGGACGGACGCCGAGCACGCGAGCCAGGGCCCGCTGGCTGACGTTCAACTGGGTGCGGATCTCCTTGATCCGCATGCAGGCGGAAGATTGCAGCGTTTCCATGACACGCCATCCTACGTCAGGGTCGAGAATTTTTCCTGATTCGATCGGTGCGTTCTGCACGCTGTCTCGACGCGCAGTCATGTGTGGATAAGCTGTCACGCGCCCCGGACGTCGGCCTCGCCAGTGACGCGGGGCGGTGAGTGCGTGGGGGCTCATCGACGCCAATGGCCGTGGGCTCGACCTCGGTCGCCCATACCATGCAGCAATGCGCCGGCGATGCCGCCGGTCAAGGCGCCGGGAGATCTCGACGGCCAGCGCCGATAGGCTCGCCTTTATCGAATTCAGGGGGCCCCCGACCTCCCCCGAGCCCGCGTCCGCTCCGCGGCGCGGCCGGGCGGCTCGGCCGACGCCGCGGACGGCGGACACTGCCATCGCCGAGGCTATCGACCGAGCCACGAATCGCCGGGCTGCTCGCCGGCGGCGCTGGACCCGTCGAGCCGCGAAGCCCACCATCACGTCAGCGGGAGGAGCGATGACCTTCGCTCCCGGGCGCCTGGCGTCGAAGGCTGCAACCCGCGCGTCGCGACCCCCCAAGGAAGCGGAGACCCCGATGGCTGGAGAAGGGCTACCTCAAGAGATCCTCGATGCGATATCGATCTCGAACGCCAAATCCATCGGGGAGCAGCCCGCGATCCTGGCCAACCTCGCGCTGGCCAACCAGATCGCGAACATCAACCTCGCCCAGCAGCAGGCGGTCACGGCGCAGCAGGCCATGCTCCAGGTCACGATAGCGACCATGTCCAAGTGTGTCGAGGCGATCCTCACGATCGATCCGGCGAAGCCCGGCGCCGCCACGCAGATGCAGCAGATCCAGTCGATCGTGGACAGGTGCATGCAGGTCGGCGCCAGCATGGCCGCCGGCCCGCAGAGGCCGAAGGGGCAGGAGGAGCCGCCGGCGCCGCCGGGCGCCGCGCCCGCTCGGTGAAGATCCGCGCGAGGGCGCCGGGCGGAGGTCCGTACGGCGCCCGCGGCCTTGTACTTACGTTGAAATCGCACCAGGAGGAACAGAGTCATGCCCGAAGTCAACATCATCGAACCGAACGCCGGCACCAGCAGTCTCCCCGGCGAGATCACCGAGTCGATCGCGATCGCGAACGCCAAGAGCGTGGCCGAGCAGCCGGCGACGCTCGCGAACCTCGCGCTCGGCAACCTGATCCAGAACACGAACCAGGCGCAGGAGAACGCCGTCTCGATCCAGCAGGCGCAGAACAGCGTCCAGACCACCGTGGTCGGCAAGGTCGTGCACATGCTGACGGCGCTCGACCCGCTCGAGGCGATGAGCGCGCAGCAGATCCTGAGCGGCAACGCCGTGGCCGAGGAGCTCGGCGCCCTCAAGGCCGCGGTGAACACGCTCAACACCTCGACGAGCTGAGCTCCCGCGCGCGCGCCGCCCCCGTCACCACGGGGCGGCGCGCTCCAGCGGATGACAAGAGGGGATCCACGTCATGACCCGAGCGTCCATCCCGGCCACCGTGCTGAGCTCCATCGCCGTCGGCAACGTCGGGAGCGCCGGCCTCACGCCGTCGATCCTCGCCAACATGGCGCTGCAGAACCTCATCGCCAACGTGAACCTCGCGCAGCAGGCCGCGGTCTCGAATCAGCAGGCGATGAACCAGATCCAGCTCTCCGTGCTCGGCGCCGTGACCAGGCGCCTCACCGGCCTGAGCCCGGGCGAGGCCGCGGCGGCGCAGCGGCTCCGGTCGCGACAGGAGGTGCAGCTCCTCGAGATACTCCTCGAGCTGCTCAGGAAGAAGAAGCCCTGAGGTCCTCGCAACGTTTCAGGATCCATCACGCAGGAAGAAGGAATAGAACATGGCCAAGACCAGCAATCTCCCCGGCGAGATCACCGAGTCGATCGCGATCGCGAACGTCAAGAGCGTGGCCGAGCAGCCGGCGACGCTCGCGAACCTCGCGCTCGGCAACCTGATCCAGAACACGAACCAGGCGCAGGAGAACGCCGTCTCGATCCAGCAGGCGCAGAACAGCGTCCAGACCACCGTGGTCGGCAAGGTCGTGCACATGCTGACGGCGCTCGACCCGCTCGAGGCGATGAGCGCGCAGCAGATCCTGAGCGGCAACGCCGTGGCCGAGGAGCTCGGCGCCCTCAAGGCCGCGGTGAACACGCTCAACACCTCGACGAGCTGAGCTCCCGGGCGCGCCCCGCCCCCGTCATCGCGGGGGCGCGGCGCCGGCCGGGCGCGCCTCGACCGGCGCCGCGCCTCGCGATCGTTCGAACTCGAATCTTTCTGAGGAGGAATCATGGCAACCCAGAGCAACCTTCCCGGCGACATCGTCGAATCCGTCGCGTTGACCTCGGCGAACGGCGTCGCAGAGCAGCCGGCGGCGCTCGCGAACCTCTCGCTGGGCAACCTGGCCCAGAACGTCAACCAGGCGCAGCAGAACTCCGTCTCGATCCAGCAGAGCCAGAACAGCGTCCAGGCGACCACCCTCGGGAGCGTCGTGAAGATGTTGACCTCGCTCGGGCCGCTCCAGGCGATCAGCGCGCAGGAGCTCTTGACCGGCGACGCGGTCGCCCAGGAGCTCGGCTCCCTGAAGGCCGTGGTCGATACCCTCAATGCGCCTCCGTCCGGCGGCGGGTCGTCGAGCTCCGGCGTGCCCGTGCTCCCGATCCGCCGGCCGAAGGGCTCCGGCAAGACGCCCGACGATCCGATCACCGGAGGGGACGTCTTCGTCAAGCCCGTCAAGAGCGACGTCAACGTGATCGTCGAGCCGGCCGCCGCCGGCGCGAAGGGCTGAACCGGAGCCGGGGCGCCCTGCGGGTCGGCGGGCGTTCCAGGCGCTCCTTCACGGGGGACCAGGAGGCGCGAGGGAATCATGGTGGCCACGGATCCCACGGCGAGCGCGATCGAGGCCGGCGCGGCGGGCGTCGCGGGCGCGATCGCCGCTGCGGCCAGAGGCGACGCGCAGGCCGAGCTCGCCTACGAGCTCAGCGAGGAGATCCTGCAGGGGCAATTCGAGCTCCTGCCGGCGCTGGCGGAGCTCGTGCTCACCACGATCGCCGAGGGCCTCGCCGCCTACGAGGCCGTGGCGCCCGCGGCGCAGGCGGCGTTCGCGCAGGCGAGCGCCGCGGAGCGGACCGCCGCGGCCGAGGCGGCGGCGCTCTACCGGCGATTCGAGGACAGACTCCGAGGAGCTCATTGAACCATGCGGTACCGCCCACGCTCTCCGGGCAGGGCGCGCGCGCGCGGCGCGAAGGGCGCGCCCCGGCGCGCGGCCGTCGAGGCGCCGCCCCCCTCCTGCGAGGCGCCGCCCCCCGAGGTCCTCGCGGCGCAGCGCCGGCGCATCGAGGAGGCGATGGCGGAAGCGCGCGAGAGCTTCTCCACGCGGATCGAGGCCGCTCGCGCCCTGATGGACGAGCTCGCCGCCGAGGCGGCGCGTGCGGTCGAGAGCTTCCAGCGCGAGCTCGAGGAGAACGAGGAGCTCGTCGCCGCGGCGACGAGGGAGAGGTCATCATGAGCCGTGAGCGCCCCCGGCAGGGCGAGGGCGGGATATCGCTGCTGCCCCCCCAGGGCCACGTCTTCGCCGGCGATCCCAGGCCGAACGAGGCGACGATCGAGGTCACGGCGCCCCCGGACCTCGAGTGGGCGGCGAGCGCGCGCGCCCCATGGATCACGATCGTGTCCGGCGCGGAGGGGAGAGGGAGCGGGCGCGTCGCCTATGGCGTCGCCCCCAACCCCGGGGCGCCGCGCCACGGCGCCGTCGACGTCGGAGGCGTCCCCTTCCCCGTCTTCCAGCTCGCCGCGCCCGTGTGGCTCGCGCAGATGACCTGGAGCGCGCCGATGCCGTACATCGAGCAGGTCGGGCTCGACGGCTTCATCAAGAAGCTCAACGAGCTCCCCCCCGCCCCCCGTGCGGCGGCCTATGCCGCCCTCTTCCGGTGGATCCTGAGCATATTCGCGCGGGCGAGGGGCCATTACGAGGGCGCCGCCGCGGTGCCCCACGCTTACACCCGCGAGCTCCTCGAGCACGAGCTCGAGCAGGCCATCGATTACGTGATGAAGCACATGGTGGTGAATGAGTGAGTGAGTGAGCGACCGGCGCGGGCCGGGGCACGGCACGAGCGCGAGCGCACGCACAAGGAGGCAAGGCGATGAGTCAACCCATGAGCACGAAGGCATCGGGGCGGTCCACCCTCACGGTCGAGGAGGCCAAGGAGCCCGCTCCGGCGAGCTCTCCCGCGGCGGGCCCGGGCAGCGCGCCGCCGGGAGCGCGCGGGATCGACACGGACGAGATCATCTCCTCCGCGGCGGCGGGCGCGCTGCGCGCGGCCGGTCTTGGCTTCTGCGCCCGCTACCTCGCGCTCAGCCCGAGGGACGTCGGGGCAGCGCTGACGGCGGGCGAAGCGCAGGGGATCCTCCAGGCCGCCCTCGCCCTGGTGCTCGTCCAGCACGGCAGGCAGAGCCTCCTGTCCGCCGGCCAGGGCACGGCCGACGGGAGCTTCGCGGCCGAGAGCGCGGCGAGGCTCGGCGCGCCGCCGGGCATGAACATCTTCTGCGATCTCGAGGGCGTGAGCCACTTCGGCCCGCAGGCCGTGATCGACTACGGCAACGCCTGGGCCGCGGCGGTCACCGCATGCGGCTACGCCCCCGGGCTCTACGTCGGCGCCGGCACGGGCCTGACGGGAGACCAGCTCTACCACGAGCTCCTCTTCGAGCATTACTGGCGCTCGATGTCGCGGGTCCCCGACATCCCGCGCAGGGGCTACCAGATGCTCCAGCTCTATCCTGGCAACCAGGAGGTGTGCGGCGTCAACGTCGACATCGACGTGACCCAGCACGACTACAAGGGAGGCACGGTCCTGTGGTGGTCGCCCCCCGAGGGTTGACGATCGGAGGCGCTGGCCGGGGCACCCTCGCTGCCGCCGGGGAGGCGAGCATGGCCATCACGATTCCTCATTTTGCGCCGCTCGGTTCCATGGCGCTCTCCTTCGACGGCCGCGGGGGATACGTGCACGTCCAGGATCACCCCTCCCTCCGGCTCGCGGAGTTCACGATCGAGGCGTGGGTGCGCCCCGGCGGCGCCCCCTCCTCCACGGGAGCGCTGCTCGCGCGGGCCGACGCGCTGGGCGGGGTGTGCAATTACGGGCTCGCCCTGCGCGGGGACACGCTCACGCTGGAGCTCCGGATGAGCGTCGAGGGCTCCTCGGGTTGCGCGCTCTCGCTCCCCGGGCGGGCGCGCCTGCGGCGCGGGGTGTGGAGCCACGTCGCGGCCACGTTCGACGGCGCGACGGCGACGCTCGTCCTCGACGGGGAGGTCGACGTGCGCCAGGGGCTGCGCCTCTCGCCCAGCCGGTCCGAGGCGCCCCTGCGGCTCGGCGGAGGGGGCCCCGAGCTGTCCCCGTTCCAGGGAGAGCTCATGCGCGTGCGGCTGTTCCGCTTCGCGCGCCCGGCGGAGGCGCTCCGGCGCCCGGCGCTCGATCCGCTCGGGCCCGGCGAGGGGCTCGTGGCCGACTTTCGCCTGGACGAGGGGTATGGCGGGTTCGCGTTCGACAGCTCGCGCAGCGCGCTCGCGGGCGCGCTCGTCGCGGCGCCCAGCCCGCCGCGCTGGGTGGTCGCGTCGAGCCCGAGGGCGGAGCCGGCCCTCGCGCTCGGCGGCCTCGATCGGCGGCGCTCGCGGCCCCTCGCGGGCTGGCATTCGGCGGCGAGGAGGTGATGGAATGCGCGCTGGGACATCCGGGCCGGGGATGCGCGCCGAGGGGGGCGCGTCGTGCCGCGTCGTCGTCTGCCGGCGGGCCGGCGGCCGGGCGCTGGGCTGGGTGTACATTCGCCCGAGCGGCGAGGACGCCGTGTACATCCACGATCTGCAGGTCCTGCCGCGCTACAGGGGGTCGGGGCTCGGCGCGCAGCTCATGGCGGCGGCGCTCCGGATCGGCGCGGGGTGGGGCCGGACGAGGGCCTGGCTCGAGGCGGCCGACGACGGCTCGGGCAGGCTCGTGCGGTGGTACGAGCGCCTCGGCTTCGAGCGCGCGGGTCCCGGGGCGCATGGAATGCCCCTCATGCGCGCGTATCTCCGGGGCGCTCCCGCCCCGACGAACCGGTGGTGATGACAGGACCGGACGGACAGCGACGGAGAGAGGAGAGAGCGACGATGCGCGGTAAGAATGACGGGCACGCGCCCGGCGGCGCGGCCGCCGTGGTGCAATACTCTGAGATCGACGGGGTCTTCGGCTACATCTATGCGATCGGCGAGGTCCACGCCCGCTTCCCCAGCCAGGACGTGGAGAAGGAGTTCCAGCAGCTCTGCACCGAGGAGGACATCAAGGCGCCCACGTTCGAGCAGCGCCTGTACGACGTGCTCCGCCGCGGGGAGAACCTCTACTTCGCGCGCGAGATGGCGTGGGTCTTCGAGATCGAGAACGTGTCCACGTACATGCTCCGGCCGCGCTCGGACGTGGAGCTCACGCAGCTCATCGCGGCGATCGAGCCGGAGAGGGACCCGACCCAGATCGAGTTCGACGTGGTCATCGGCGTGCACGAGCCGCTGCCGCCGCGGGGCGACGGAGAGCGCGACCTGCCCTGGGTGACGGTGAACCGGCTCTTTCACTTCGAGGCCAAGGCCTTCCTCGACAGGGTGCCGCTGCCAGCCGCGATCCAATGCATGCCGGCCGGGCCCGCGAAGGACGCGGCGATCGCGCAGTTCCGGTCGCTGGTGTACACGATCTTCAACGACATGCTCCAGCTCGCCGACAACACGGGCGACGCCGACGAGCACCGGGCGCTGAACTACGTGAGCCTGAACTACCCTGACATCTACGGGCTCATGTGGCTCCTGCCGAGCCCGCCCACCGGCGGGTCGTGGACCTTCACCGGGGTCGAGGTGCGGCGCTCCGCGCTGTCGGGCGCGCGCAGGATCATGGACGTGATCTTCAAGTACACCGACACGTCGGCGGGGGTCGTGACGCGGTACTTCACGTCGGTCGACGTGACCGGGCAGTTCCCGTTCCTGGTCACGAAGCTGCAACCCTATTTCGATCGCTGAGCGCGGGAGGAGGGATTCGCCATGTTGCCATCGATGAGGGCCCGCGCCAGCCTGGGCCGTGCGACGCAGGAGAGGGTCCGGGCCGCCGCGCGGCGGGGGAGCCCGCTGCCGGAGGAGCTGCGCCGGCGCGCCGAGGAGCTCTTCGGCGAGGATTTCTCGGACGTGCGCGTGCACGTCTCGCCCGCGGCGCGCCGCATGGGCGCGCTCGCGTTCACCTCGGGGTCGGACATCCATTTCGCGCCGGGGCTCTACGACCCGGGCTCCCCGGAGGGGGTTCGGCTCCTAGGCCACGAGCTCGCCCACGTCGTGCAGCAGCGCAGGGGGCGCGCGCGGAACCCGTACGGGTATGGGGTCGCGGTGGTGCGCGATCCGGGGCTCGAGGCGGAGGCGGAGCGGATGGGGAGGGCGCTGCAGGAGGCGCACGAACCGGCGCTCCGTGAGGCGCCGGTGGTGCAGAGAGCGGACCCACGGATGCAAATCGAGAGCTTGCTGACCCCGGCGCCCCCGCTGCCGAACGCCATATTGACGGATTGGCTGACCGAAAAGGAGGATTTTATAAAGCAGGCAATGAAACTCAACGGCGGCTGGGAGGGCTGGGCACAAGTCGAGATCGCGCTACGGTTTGTATCCTATGGATATCCCGTGGAGCGAGAGGTCAATGTATTCGAGTCCGACCCAAAGAAGAGAGCCGATTTGGTGCTCTATCTGGGGCCCGGGTTGCAGGTGGCGCTCGAAGTGAAGACGCAGAGCAAGGATCGCGACGTGACGGTAGCTGACGAAGACCTCACCAAGCTCGTC
>CAYQYG010000022.1:0-39427 GCA_964421485.1 uncultured Polyangiaceae bacterium
CGGCGCCGTCGCCCTGGTCGGCGTCGAGCGCGGCGAGCTCGTCGTCGACGCGGTCACCGGCGCCCGCGCCCAGGCGGGCTGAGGGCGCGCCGGCGAGGGACAGGCGCTGCGATATCGCGCGTCCTGCATTCCGAGCGCCTCGACGGCGATCTCGGTCAGGAGCACGCCCCCCACATCGAGACGAGCACGAGGTGCGCGACGTCGAGGTTGGACACGCCACCACCGTCGCGCCGTCCCCCTCGACGTCAAGCGCGACCACCGGGCTCGAGGGGCTTGCTCCCGGAGCATCACCGCTTCACGGTCACCACCGGCGACAGCGCCGCCACCGGCGTCGCGAGCCCCGCCTCGACCAGGCTCGCCACCACCGGCTCGATGGGCTTGTAGGCGTCCGGGTGCTCCTCGTAGAGCAGCGCCGGATCGTCGCAGAGCACCCGCCCCCCGAGCTTCGTCCGCTCGAGCTCCGCCCGGCGATAACGAGCCTTCAGCTTGTCCCGCGCCTCGCTCCGCCCCATCTTCCGGCCCGCGCCGTGCGCCACCGACCGGAGCCCCTCCTCGGAGTCGCTCGATTGCATCACCCAGGAGGGCGCCCCGCGGCTCCCGAGCACGATCGTCAGATCGCTGCCCCGCGCCGGGGCCGCCCCTTTCCGGTGCACCCACGCCGGCGCGCCGCCGACCGGCTCCTCGACGACATCGTTGTGCGTCACGTCGAACCCGCCCCGGATCTTGCCCGGCCGCGCGGCGCCGAGCGCCCGGAGCATTCGATAGGCGAGCAGGAGCCGGTTCGCCCGCGCATACCGCCGCGCGCCCGCGAGCTCCGCCAGATACGGTAGAACGGCGTCGCCTTCCAGCGCCGCCTCGGCCCACCGCGCCGCGAGCGCCCCGCCCAGCCCGCGCGAGCCCGAGTGCGCGACCACCGCGATCCCGCCCGCCGCGAGCCCCGCGCGCGCGGCCGCCTCCCTGTCGCGCACGTCCCGCACCGCCGCAATCTCGATAAAATGGTTTCCGCCGCCCACCGAGCCGAGCGCCCCGGCGAGCACCTCGCCATATCGATCCACCGGCCACTCGCCCTCCGGACCCTCCTCCACCGGCTCCTCCGCGGCGAGCGCGGCCAGCGCCTCGGGCACCCCGCCGACCTCGGCCAGCCCGCGCGGCCCGCGCCGCAATACCGCGTCGAGCAGCTCCCTGCGATCGCACCCCTCGAGCGGATCCACGGCGAGCGCCTCCTCGACGCGCCGCACGAGCGCGTCGGCCGATAGCCGCCCCGCGTCCACGGCCACCACGCGCACCCCGCACCCCGCGTCCCCGCCGACGAGCCCCGGCATCACCCGCCCCGCGAACGCGAGCGCGGCGCCCACCGGGATCCCCCGCCCCGGGTGCAGATCGGGCATGCCCACCGCGCGCACGCACCCCGGCAGCGCCGCCACCCGCGCGAGCTGCGCGATCGCGTCGCCCTCCATCCACACGTCCGGTCCCGCGATCACCCGCGCGTGCGCGGGCAGCGGCCCGCTGTCCGAAAGGCTCGCCATGGCTCACTCTCCGACGGCGAACCGGCACGCTCCGCGCCTGCCGGCCGCCTCCAGCATCCTATCGCGCTCTCGGCGCGCTTTCAGCCCATGAGGGGCCCCCCCGGCGCGCCGGCCTCTGGTACTCTCCCCCGCCATGCGCAGCGCGCTCCCGCATTGCCTCCCGAGGTCGCTCTCGAGCCTGGGAGCCGCCGTTCTCCTCGTGCAGCTCGGCTGCAACCGCCCCGGCCCGCCGGGCCCGAGCGCCGAGCCCGTGCTCGCAGCCTCTTCCGCCGGCGCGTCTCCTCGCGCGACCCCGCCGCCGGCCGCCCCGGCCGCCGAGGACGCGCCCGAGGCCAGGCTCGCGCGCGACCGCCTGGTCAGGAGCATCGAAATCGACGGCGAGCCCTGGGAGAAGAGCGGTCCCTGGGATCCGCGCGTGCTCGCGGCCATGCGCTCGGTGCCCCGCCATCAGTTCATGCCGGGCGCGACGCTCCGGCAGGCATACATGGATACGCCCAGGCCCATCGGGCACGAACAGACGATCTCGCAGCCGACCGTGGTGGCCATCATGAGCCAGGCCCTCTCGCTCCACGGGACGGAGCGGGTGCTCGAGATCGGGACCGGCTCGGGGTACCAGGCGGCCATCCTATCGGTCCTGGCCAGGGAGGTGTTCACGATAGAGATCATCCCCGAGCTGGGAGAGCCCGCGAGATCGAGGCTCGCGGCGCTCGGTTATCGGAACGTCGAGGTGCGGATCGGCGACGGATACAAGGGCTGGCCGGAGCGGGCGCCCTTCGACCGGATCCTGCTCACCGCGGCGCCGCCCGAGATCCCGGAGGCGCTGGTCGAGCAGCTCGCCGAGGGAGGGATCCTGGTCGCGCCGGTGGGGGACGCTCCCGAGCGGCAGCGGCTCGTCCGGTGGACGAAGGTGAAAGGGGCGCTGAAGAAGGAGGACCTGGGGGCGGTCCGGTTCGTTCCAATGGTCCGCGAGGAGGATCGAGGTGATCCGCCGAGGTGATGCTCCAGGCCGATCGGCGCTCAGCCCTTCACGAACACGAAGCCGGGCTCACCCTTCTTCTCGGGATCGCAGCTCAGCTTGCCGGCGCCCTTCGCGCACTTGACGGGCTTGCCGTCGCCGTTGTCGAGCACGATGGAATCGCCCTCCTCCTTCCAAGTCCCGTCCTCCTCCTTGGTCTGGGCGGGCTTGTCCTTGTCGAAGCTGGGCATCGTGCTCTTCATCTTGAGCTTGCCGCCGGACTGCAGCTCGAGGCTGATGTCCATGGCCTCGATCAGCGCCATGCCCAGCTTCGCCATCCCCTGCTGGTCGGCCGGCAGCTTCGCGACCTCGGCCTCCATCGCCTTCTTCATCTCGGTCTTGTCGAGCTTGTAAGTGCCCTCCACGCCGCCGCCGCAGCCGGCGAGACCGAAGGTGGCGATGGCGATGGCGGCGGCGACGGTCTTTGCAATGTTCATCGGTGGCTTCTCCTGGGTTGGTGCACGGGCCTGGTATCGTGAGCTGTCGGCGTGATTCACGAATCTGCGTGCTTGCCTCCCCGTGGCCGGCGATCGCGGAGAGCGGCTGATTCCAGCGAGCGTGGTTCCGTTTGTCAAGAAAAATCCAGGATTCTGCGAGGGGGAGCGCGGTCGCGGGGCGAGCGGGTCGGGGAGGGGGGCGGCCCGAGCGCCGCGTCAGGGGGCTGGAGACCACGACGCCAGCCCGGCGGCGGTCGCGGGCAGGCCGCCCCACGATCCGATCGGCGAGGGCGCGCCGCCCTCGCCGACCGCAAAGCGGAAGTGAGCCGGGCGATGTGGAGGCGGGGCATCGCGCGCTCCGGGCGTGGCGCCTCGCCCGCCCGGCGTCGCGGTGACCGGCCGCGTTGCGGTGGCCGGCGCGGTGGTACTACGCTGCGCGCATGCGAACCCGCGCGATGCGCCCGCGCCTGCTCCGCGCAGCGCCGCTGGCGGCCTTTCTCGCCCTCCCCCTCTCCTGCGCCGATACGGCCCCCCCGCCGCGCGACGCCGCGGCCGCTGCGGTCGCGTCGATCGACGCCCGCCTCCGCGGCACCTTCCGGCTCGTGCGCTTCGTGCCGGAGATCCCCCTGGAGCCCATGCTCGCGGCGATGCTGGAGGCCCAGTACCAGACGCTCGTCATTCGCTTCGACGGCCGCCGCGTGAAGGCTGACTCCCCGGGCGTGCATGTCGATCGGGCCTACTCGATCTCCCGGCCGCAGGGGGATCGCTTCACGCTGGTGGCTTATGACGAGTCGGGGGTTCCTTACGAGGCGGTGTGCGAGCTCTCAGGCAGCGAAGACGTCGTGATCCACGCGCAGACGCCCCCCTGGAAAGGCGTCGCCACGATCCGCCGCGTCGCCCGGTGATCCGCGAGGAGAGTATCCTGTGCGCGGGCGCACCCACGAGCTCGCGCCCCATACGGGCGCATTGCCATGCTGACAGTCGGGACGCCTCAACTCGTATCTTTTTTCTTCCGGGCCCGGCCTTCCGGTGGACCTCGCGTCGATTTTGCCATCAGCCGGGTGACCTGCCCGTATTACGTCGACGCAGGGGCGCTGCTGCGCCGGCGCATTGCTGGTCCCCGGGCGCCGAGCCGATCTTCGTACTGACGACGGCGCTCCGCCGCCCAGCTCAGGGCGGCATCGCCTCGATCGCCCGGCGATAGCGCTCCCGGCGGTGCGGCTCGCGCAGGATCTCGTAGGCCTCGTCGAGCACCTCGATGACGAGGCGCACGTCGTCGAGCAGATCGACCGTCGCGCCGGTCAGGAGCCTGGAGGGCTCGAACGCGCGGCGCAGCGTCAGATAGGCACGGCGGATCTCGTAGCTCGTCGCGTCCCGCGAGATGCCCAGCACCGCGAAGTAATCGCCGTCCTGCACGAGGGCCAGCCGGGCGCGGACGCGCTGCCGGATCGCCTCCTCGTCCAGCGGATCGACGGCCGGCGCCCGCGGCGCCTCCGAGAGGCTCGGAGGGATCAATACGTCGAGCACCTCGAGGCAGACGAGCGCGTAGAGGAGCGTCGCGACGTCGCTCTCCGTCGCGTCGATCACCTCCGCAATGGCGCGCCCGCGGGAGCAGCGGACCAGCTCCTCCTCGTCCGCGCGCAGGGCGCACTCGCCGATCAGGGCGCGGCGGACGCCGTCGTCGAGGCGCGCGGCGGGGCCGCCCAGGCGGCGCAGGGCGACGTCGGGGGCAATGACGCGGCGAATGGTCTCGACGAAGACCTCGGCGCCGGTCGCGCCGCCGAAGACGTTGGGCTCGGCCTTCAGCCGGCCAGGAGGCTCCTCCTCGAGCTCGCAGGTGCCGCCCTCGATGAGGGTGACCTGGCCGATGATCCATTCGGCGTGGGCGCGCAGGACGGGCCAGAGGTCGTCCTGGCCAAGATGGCCATGGGCTATCAACGCGGCGCCGGCGTGGCGGCCGGAGGCGGGGAGCTTGCCGGTGAGGCGCGCGGCGACGTCGCGCGTGATGTCGCCGCGCGCCGCGAGGTAGGCGAGCAGCGCCTCGTCCGGGATCTCCGAGGCGGCGGTGACCAGATCGCCCTCGTGCAGGACGATGCGGCGCGTGCCAGCCTCGGTGGTGATCGCCATCGAGCCGGAGATGCGGCCGCCGACGGCCCGGGCCAGGGCGCGCGGGGCGTCGCCGGGGCCGAGCACGGTGATCTCGGGGGCCGCGCGCGACGGGGGCGGCTCCTCCAGCGGCGGCACGGGGAGGTGCGCCTCGACCGGCGCAATCGGCGCCCGCGGCACCGGGAGGGCGGGCGGGAAATCGGAGATCGACGGCCCCCGAGGGGGCTCGGGCGCCGGCGCGAGATCGGAGATCGTGGCAATGCGGCCGCCGCGGGGCTCGGGGGCGAGATCCGAGATGGAGGCGACCCGGCCGGGGCGAGGCTCGGGCGCGAGATCGGAAATCGGAGCGGCCCGGCCGAGGGGAGGAGGAGGCGCGAGATCCGAGATGCGGCCCGGGCGGGGAGGGGGGGCGTGCGCGGGAAACGGAAGCGGGGGCTCGGGCGGCGGGCGAGGCGGCTCGGGGGCGCGGCGCAGGAGGGCCTCGGTGCCAGGGGCCTCGGAGAAGGTCCTGACGCGCACGTCGCGCGGCGGGCTGACGAGCGGCGCGCCGGGGACGCCAAGGCCGCGGGGGGACGCGCCGCCGGAGGAGTAGGTCCCGAACCCGCCGTCGAGCTCGCCGTCGAAGCGCGCGTCGGCGAGCAGGTCCTCCTCGATCTCGTCGCGGCGCGCCTCGCCCTCGTCGCGGGTGCCCGCAGCCCATCGCTCCTCGTCCGAGGGGGTCTGCGGCGGACGATCGTGCAGGGCCGCCTCGAGGCCGGGGCGCGAGGGGCGATCGCCTCCAGGGCGCGAGGGGCGATCCTCGAGGCCCGTCCTGCGGGTCGGCGGCCGGTCGGCCGAGGCAGGGGATCGCGGCTCGGCGCTCGCCGGGAAAGAGCGCGGGTCCGGGGTGGTGAGCGGCGAGAGCGATCGCGGGTCCGCGCTCGAGGCGGAGGGCGCCGACGGCGACCCGGAGGGCGCCGACGGCGACCCGGAGCCCCGGATGTCGGCCAGGCTCGGGTCGGCGCTCGGCGCCTGCTTCAGCGTGAGCGCCGCGCCTTGCGAGGGCTCGTCGTGGTGCGGATCCGTGCGCTCGCGGCGGCTGTCGGCGGCGGCCTGCGCGCCCGGGCCCCGGAACGGCGACGCCTGCGCCCAGACGCCGCGGCCGCTGTGCGCGCCGCGGCTCCAGGGGGTGAGCTCGGCCGGCTCCGCCGCTGCGGGCTCGGGCGCCCGGGCGGCGCGATCCGCGGCCGCCCTCTCGGGGGGCACCGCCGCGATCGCGCCGGTGATCCCGGAGGTGCCGGTGTGCGAGCGCGAGCCAGCCAGCCGCCCGGCGTCGGTGCCGGCCCTGGACGCCGAGCCATGCGCCGGCGTGCCGGCGATCACGGCCTCGCCGGTGCCGCCCTCCTCGTCGTCCGGCTCGAGCGGCTCGTCGAGCGCGGCGAGCAGGTCCGCCGAGAGCATCAGGTCGGCGTCGTCGTCGGCCGAGGGCACGCTCGACGGCCGCGCGCCGCCGATCACGCGCTGCTCCGCGGCAGCGAGGAGCTGCTCGAGCTCCGGGCTGATCCGCGCCGGCGAGAGCCGCTGCGCCGCCGGATCGTCGCCCCCGTCGCCCGGGATCACCGAGCCGACGTCCATCGCCTCGAGCTCGCCGGGGAAATCCGAGCCCGACGGCGCGTCGCTGTCCATCACGCCCGGTCGCGCGGAGGGCGGGCGCCCCGACGGCGGGCGCGGCGGCGTGTACGACGGCGGCGGCGTCGTCTCGCGCGGCGACCGGGGGCGCGCCGGCTCCACCACCGAGGCCACGTGCGCCGCGAGCTCCGCGAGGTCCACCGGCCGAGGGAAGATCTGCCCGATGATCTGCGGGTCGATCTCCCCCGCGCGCGCCGGATCGCCGATCAGCAGCAGCGTCACGCGCTCGCAGCCGGGCAGCCTGTGGACGCGCTCCACGACCAGGGCCGCGCCCGGCTCGTCGACGTCGAGGATCGCCACGAGCGGCGGCGCCGCCGCGATCCTCGCCTCGGCGAGCGCGAGCGGCGTGGTCTCCGTCTCGAACTCCCGCGCCCGGAGCGCCGCCGAGATGGCCTCCCCATCCGGCGACTCACCCGCGATCAGGACCGCGGCGCCGGGCGTTCGCGCTTGCTGCGGGGAGATGTCGTCGATCTCGGACATGACGGCGATCTCTTGGCCACGGCTCAGCGGAGCGGGAGCCCGCCCGGTCCAGACTGTCGGCGTTCGTCGCGGGGCTGTCAAACGCGATCGCGCAGCCGGCGGCGCATGGTAGTAGTTCCCCGTGCTGGCCGGCGCCTCTTACAACGAGATCGCCCTGGTGGTCTTCCTGCTGGTGCTCGTGCTGGTCGCCCCGAAGGTCGGCCGGATCGGCGATGCCCTCGGCGGACTCTTCGGCGGAGGCCGGTCGCACGGCGAGGTTCAGGGCGCAGGGCACCGTCAGGCGACCCGGAGCCCCGAATATCGAGCCGAGGCGCCGGCCGACGACGAGCCCCGCGCCTGACCGCGCCGCGCGAGACCGGGCCCCGTCGCCCGAGGCGTGTGCTAACGCTCCCGCGTGCAGCCGCGGACGCGGACATGGAGAGGCATCGCCTTCGTCGCCCTCGCCGCCGCGCTCGGCGGCGGGCTCGCCTGGGCCGTGAAGCGGCACGCGGGCGAGGGCCCGAGCCCCCGCGCGCTCGACGCTGTCCCGGCCGGCGCGCTCCTCGTCGCCACGGCCGACGTCAAGGCGCTGCGCGCCTCCCCGCTCGGCGCCTCGGTCCTCAAGGACGGGCGCGAGATCCAGGGCGTCGGCAAGATCAAGGACGTCTGCGGCTTCGACCCGATGGACACCATCGAGGAGGTCGCGATCGCCGTGCCCGCGGCCGGCGACGGCGGCGACTTCGGCCTCGCGGCCGCCGGCTCGATCGACGCAGAGGCCCTGCTCGACTGCGCCTCGAAGGTCATCCAGGCCCGCGGCGGCCGCCCGGTCGTCACGCCGATCGGCAGCTTCAGCACCGTGCGCGACGCGGGCGCCGAGATCGGCGGCGGCGAGATCGCCGTGCGCCGCGGCGGCCCGGTGCTGCTCGGCGGCGGCGCGTACCTCCGCGCGATGATCGACAGCGCCGACGGCCGCTCCCCCGGCATCCGCGCCAGCGTCGCGCACGGCCGCCTCGCCGAGCAGGTCGGCGGCGCGGCCGCCCGCGTCACCGTCGTCCTCACGCCGGAGCTGCGCGCGCAGCTCGCGAACGAGCTCTCGCTGAGCGGCTCCCCCGCCTCCCCCGCCTCCACGATCCTGGCCGGCGGCCTCGGCGTCGACCTCGGCCCCGACGTCGCGCTCCACGCCGTCATCGCGTGCGCCGCCGCGCCCGGCTGCGCCGAGCTCGGCGCGCGCCTCGCCGCCGCGCGCGACGCCCGCGTCGAGGACCACGCCACGCAGCTCGTCGGCTTCGCCGCGGTCCTCGCGCGCGTCGAGCTCCAGCCCGAGGGCGACGCCCTCCACATCCGCGTCGCCGTGCCCGCCGCCGAGGCCGGCGCCCTGCTCGACCGCCTCATCGCCCTGCGCGGCCTGAGCCACCCGCAGGTGGACGTTCGGGGCTCCGGGTCGCCTGACGGCGCCCTCCGCGCCGAGCCCCCGCCCGAGCCGAAGCCGCTCCCGCCGCTGCACGACGTCGCCCCGCCCGGCAGCGCCGCGCCGGCCCCCGATGGCGTCGTCGCGCCCCCGCGCGGCAGCGCCGAGCGCGCGCCGACACGGAACTGACACGCCGTTGACATATCGAGGGTCCGACAGGCATCCGCCTGTCGCGCGGCGGTACGCGCGGACCTTCTTCGCGTAGATTCGGGGCGCTTCCCCTTGCACGAGGAGATGGAGCGATGACACGACGGCTCGCGCTCACGATCCTGCTGCTCGCCCTGGCCGTGGCCTGCTCGGACACCGAGAAGGGCAGCGGGTCCCCCTCGCCGTCCGGCGGCCCGAGCGCCGCTCCCGGCAAGGCCGCCGAGCCGGTCACGCTCGTCGTCGCCTACGGCAGCGAGAAGAAGACCTGGCTCGAGGAGCAGGCGAAGAAGTTCGAATCCTCGCCCGCGACGACCAGGTCCGGCCGGCCGATCAAGATCACGGGCCAGGCGATGGGCTCCGGCGAGGCGGTGCAGGGCATCGTCGGCGGCACGCTCAAGCCGCACGTGTTCAGCCCCGCCTCCGCGATCTACATCACGCTGCTCAACAGCGCGTGGATGACCCAGACCGGCAAGGCGAAGCCGATCTCCCCTGCCGGCGACGCGCTCGTGCTCTCGCCGATCGTCGTCGCGATGTGGAAGCCGATGGCCGAGGCGCTCGGCTGGCCCGGCAAGCAGCTCGGCTGGGGCGACCTGCTCAAGGTCAACGCGGACCCCAAGGGCTGGGGCGCCTTCGGCCACCCCGAGTGGGGCCGCTTCAAGCTCGGCCACACCCACCCCGAGTACTCGAGCTCCGGCCTGCTCGCCGTGCTCGCCGAGGCCTACGCCGGCGCGAAGAAGACCCGCGGTCTCACCGCCGCCGACCTCGACGCCAAGGCCACCGTCGAGAGGCTCCGCGAGATCGAGCAGACCATCGTCCACTACGGCAAATCGACCGGCTTCTTCTCGGACAAGATGCTCGAGCGCGGCCCCGCGTACCTCTCCGCCTCGGTGCTCTACGAGAACCTCGTCATCGAGTCCTACTCGAAGCCCGACTCCACGGCCCCGTTCCCGATCGTCGCGATCTACCCCGTCGAGGGCACCTTCTGGTCCGACCACCCCTACGCCGTGCTCGACGCCGACTGGGTCGGCGCCGAGGAGCGCGACGCCGCGCAGGTCTTCCTCAAGTTCCTCAAGGACAAGCCGCAGCAGGAGCGCGCGCTCGCGCTCGGCTTCCGCCCCGCGGACCCCGCGCTCGCCATCAACGCCCCCGTCGACGCCGCCCACGGCGTCGACCCCAAGCAGCCCCAGACGCTGCTCGAGGTCCCCGACGGCCCCACGCTCGAGAAGCTGCTCGCCGTCTGGCGCGACGCCAAGAAGAGCAGCGACGTCATCCTGGTCTTCGACAAGTCCGGCAGCATGGGCGGGACGCCGCTCGCCGAGGCGAAGAAGGGCGCCAAATCCTTCCTCGACATCCTCCACGACCGCGACGACGTGACGCTCATCTTCTTCGACGGCAAGGTCTACCCGGCCGTGGGCCCCAAGCAGATCGGCAAGGAGAAGGCCGAGCTCGTCGCCCGCATCGACGCGACGATCGCCGACGGCCAGACCGCGCTCTACGACGCGACCGCCGAGGCCCACAAGCTCGCGCTCGAGCGCGCCAAGAAGGAGCCCGCGCGCATCCACGCCGTCGTGGTCATGACCGACGGCAAGGACGAGGGCAGCGCGATGTCCCTCCCCGCGCTGCTCGGGCGGTTCAGCGAGGAGGAGGCGCCGGTGAAGGTCTTCACCATCGCCTACGGCCAGGGCGCCGATCCCACCGTCCTCCAGCAGATCGCCGACAAGGCCAAAGGATCGACCGCGCGGGGCGCGACCGACACCATCGTCGCGGTGTACAAGGACATAGCTGCGTTCTTCTGAGCCCAGCGAGGGATCTGATGGCACGGCGACATACCCCAGGCGAGGCTCCGATCCGGGTGGCTCGAGTGGTCCGAGGGGAGTGGGGCCCCACCGGGCTTTGCCCGGTGGGGCGAGGGGGCGCGAGCCCCCTCGTAGAGACGTAGAGGCGACGGTGGCGGACGACGAGAAGAGAGACGAGCGGCGCGGGCCGGTCGGGCGGGTGCTCGGCAAGGCGGCGACCGGCGTCGTGAACCTCGGCGTGGCGGGCGCCGCCGCCGTCGGCGCCGCGGCCTTGCACTCGTGGGCCGTGCTCGCCGTCGGCGGCGTCGCCTACGCCGCCCTCGTCGCCTGGGACATGGCGAGCCCCAGCTTCTGGAAGAAGGCCGCGGCGGACGACCCCGCGAAGCTCCCCGACGCCGGCAAGCTCAACGACCCGGCCACGCGCGAGGCCGTCGAGGGGATGCTCCGGGCCAGGAAGGAGCTCGAGGCCGTGCTCGAGCAGACGAGCGACGAGGTGAAGAGCCACCTCGCCCTCGCGCTCTCCTCGATCACCGAGCTCGAGGAGCGCTCCACGCGCCTCATCCACCGCGCCGAGGACCTCTCCGGCTACCTCGAGAAGACCAGGCCCGAGCCGGTCCTGCGCGAGATCGCCCGCCTCCAGGAGAAGGCCCGCGCCGCGCGCGACCCCGAGGCTCGCCGCGAGTACGAGAGCGCCCGCGCCGCCCGCGAGGAGCAGCTCCGCGCGCTCGAGGACATCTCCGCCGCCAAGGAGCGCGTGGTGGCGAACCTGTCCCGCATCGTCGCCACGCTCGAGGGCCTGCCCGCCAAGATCGTGCGGATGCGGGCGCTCGACGCGCAGGCGATGGACCAGCTCTCGGGCTCGATGCACGACGAGCTCGAGCACATGAACGGCGAGATCAAGGCGTTCGAAGAGACGCTCAAGACCCTCGGAGAGATCGGGATCGCATGAAGACGAAGGTCATCATCATCGTGGGGTTCGTCGTGGCCGTCGCGGTGATCATCCTGCTCACGACGGGCAACAAGGACGCGGGCGGCCCGACGGCCGCCGGGTCCGCCGCCCCGAGCGCGGCCCCGCCGCCCGCCGCCGCGGTGGAGATCTCGATGCTCTACAGCAGCGAGAAGCAGGAGTGGATCGAGGCCGCCGCCGCCGACTTCCAGAAGGCGCACCCGGCGATCAAGCTCACCCTCAAGGCCAAGGGCTCGATCGACGCGGCCCAGGCCATCGTCGATGGCACCGAGAAGCCCACGATCTTCAGCCCCGCCGACACGCTCGTCCAGAACCTGCTCGCCTCCGACTGGCAGACCAAGAACAAGACCGACCTCTTCGCCGCCTCGGGCGAGGACGCCCCGCAGCCCCTCGTGATCACGCCCCTCGTCTTCGTGATCTGGGAGGACCGCGCGCAGGCGCTGCTCAAGGCCGCCGGCGGCACCATCTCGTGGGAGGCGATCCACAAGGCCGTGAAGTCGAACGAGGGCTGGCCCGCGGTCGGCGGCCAGGGCGCGTGGGGCTTCGTCAAGCTCGGCCACACCGACCCGACGCGCTCGAACTCGGGCCTCCAGGCGCTGCTCCTGATGACGCTCGAGTACTACAAGAAGACCTCCGGCCTCGCGGTGGGCGACCTGCTCGACGCGAAGTACCAGACCTTCATCGGCCAGCTCGAGAAGGGGGTGCCCAAGTTCGAGACGTCGACGGGCGTGTTCATGACCGACATGATCCGCTTCGGCCCCTCGAAGTACGACATCGCGGTCGTCTACGAGAACCTCGCGATCTCGAACATCGAGAACGCGCAGGGCCGCTGGGGCTCGCTCAAGGTCTACTACCCGGCCACCACGCTCTGGAGCGATCACCCCGCCGCGATCCTGAACGGCGACTGGGTGAAGCCCGAGCAGCGGCAGGCCGCGCGCGCTTGGCTCGCGTACCTCCGCAGCCGCCCCGTGCAGGAGCGCGCGCTCACCTACGGCTTCCGCCCCGCGGACACCGGCGTCCCGCTGAAGACGGCGGCGTCGACGAACCCCTTCACGCGCCTCTCGCAGCACGGCGTCAAGATCGACATCCCGCCGGTGGCGCAGGCCCCCGACGGTCAGGTCGTCCGCAACCTCATGATGATGTGGTCGCGCGTCGTGCAGAAGTGAGCGCGCGCGGCGCCGCGCCGCTCAATACGGATCGGGCTTGGGCGGCGGCAGCCCCGGTATCGCGGTGGTCGCCGCCGGGGGCAGCCGCCCTTGCAGCGGCTGGAGCGTGAGCTCGAGCTCGAGGTCCTTGTCGAACACGACCATGCGGCTCTGCGGGATGAACCCCGTGGCCTTCACCTCGATCCGGTGCGCCGCGTCATCCTTCACGAACTTGCTCTCGAAGGGGTTCGTCGGCAGCTCCGAGCCGTCGACGAGGATCTTCGCCTCGGCCGGGCTCGCGGTGATGCGCGCCCTGATGAACGCCCCGCTGGGCGCGACCGGCGAGAGCGGCACGGGGGGCGGCGGCGCGGCGGCCGGCGCAGTGTCCACCGGCGCGGCGCCCGTGGGCACCGACGCGGGCGCGGGCGCGGGCGCCGGCTCGCTCGGCCCGCGCATCACGAAGAGCGCGATCGCGCCGCCCAGCGCCGCGAGCCCGATGCTCGCGGCCACGAGCGGGCCGATCGACCGCCCGCGGCTCTCCCCGGCCCGCACCACCGCGTGGAGCGTCCCCTGCGGCTGCTGCGACTGCGACAGCGTCGGCCGTGACGGCGACGCCGCGCTCACGGCCGTGATCTCGCTCGCCGGCGCGATCGCCGGCAGCGACGAGCGGCGCCCCGAGAAGTCCCAGTCCGTGTCGGTCTCCTGGCTGCCCTGCAGGCTCTTGAGCTGCCGGTCGATGATCGCCCGGATCTCCGCCCGCTCGTCCGCGAACAGATCGCTCACGAGCTCGCCGAGCTGCGCAGACGTCACCTGCTCGTCGAGCCGCTCCGCGTAGCGCGTGAGCTCGCCCTTGAGCTCCGCCGCCGTCGAGTACCGCTCCGACGCGCTCCGGGCGAGCGCCTTGCTGCAGATCCGCGCGAGCTCGGGCGGCACGTCCGGCCGCGCCGTACGCACGTCAGGGATGTCGCGGAGCAGGCGCGAGATGATCTGGGGATCGTTGAGCCCGCGCCACAGCCGCCGCCCCGCGACGAGCTCCCAGAGGATCACGCCGACCGAGAAGACGTCCGCGCGCCGATCGATCTCGGACGACGGCGAGAACGCCTGCTCCGGGGCCATGTACGCGACCTTCCCCTTGAGCGTGCCCGTCTGCGTCTCGACCGCGCGCCGCGCCGCGAGCGCGATGCCGAAGTCGACGACCTTCACCTGGCCGTCGTACGTGACGAAGATGTTGTGCGGGCTGACGTCGCGGTGCACGACGCCGAGCGGCGTGCCGTCGTAGTCGACGAGCTCGTGCGCGTAGTGCAGGCCGGTGAGCACCTCGCCGAGCACGAACAGCGAGATCGCGAGCGGGATCGGGCGCTCTCGCTCCCGCGCGCGCGAGATCACGCGGCTGAGCGGCTGCCCGTCGAGGTACTCCATCGCGAGGAAGTACTGCCCGTCGGCTTGCCCCACCTCGTTGGTCTGGACCACGTTGCGGTGGTTGAGCCGCGCCGCGAGGCGCGCCTCGTCGAGCAGCATGTTCCGGAACTCGGGCTCGTCGGCCATCGCCGGCCGCAGGCACTTGATCACCTGCAGCTTGCTGAACCCCGCCGGCCCCGTGGAGACCGCGAGGTGCACGTCCGCCATGCCGCCGCGCCCGAGCGTCGCGATGAACTGGTATTTCCCGAGGCTGCGCGCTCGCTGGCGAGCCGCCGCCGCGGCCCCGTCCCTCACCGTCACCGGCTCCGGCGCGGAGGGCTCCGCCGCGGGCGGCGGGATCGAGCCGCGCCTGAGGTCCGGCAGGTCCGCGGCGAGCCGATCGGGCGGCAGCGACGCGACGAGCTCGTGCGTCCGGGCGGAGTCCTCCGCGCCGTTCCCCTCGTCGCTCGAGCCCTTCCGCCGGATCACCGTGGAATGGTCCCGGTCCGGCACCCTCCCGTCAAGCCGCCCGCGCCGCCATCATTCGTCGCGCGCCCTGCCCCGGACGCTGGACCGCGCGCGGCCGGTTCTGGCATATGCTGCCGCCCCCCTGGCCCTGGATGAGGTGACCCCATGCCCTTCGATTCGATCCCCCGGCGCCTGATGGAGCAGGCGAAGGCGCGGCCCGAGGCCCCCGCCCACCTGGTGCGGGACGGCGTCGGGTGGCGGATGGCGAGCTACCGCCAGTACGCCGACGAGGTCCGCCGCGCGGCCAAGTCCCTGCTCGCCCTCGGCCTCGGCCCCGGCTCGACGGTGTCCATCCTCGGCTTCAACCGCCCCGAGTGGGTGGTGATGGCCGTGGCCTCCATGTCCATCGGCGGCGCGCCGGCCGGCATCTACACGACCTCGTCCCCCGATGAGGTCCAGTACATCGTCGATCACGCCGAGTCGAAGGTCGTGCTCGTCGAGAACGAGCACCAGCTCGAGAAGGTCCTCCGGCAGTGGGACCGCATGCCGCGCCTCGCGCACGCCGTCGTCATGCGCGGCGGCAACACCGGCCTGGACCCCCGCGTGATGTCCTGGGACGCCTTCCTCGACCGGGGCGACCACGTCGCCGACGCCCGCTTCTTCGAGCGGATCGACGCGCTCGAGCCCGACGGCCTCGCGACCTTGATCTACACCTCCGGCACGACCGGCCCCCCGAAGGGCGTCATGCTCTCCCACCGGAACGTCGCGTGGACCGCCGACGTCGTGCGCCGCACGACCGATCTCACCCCGTGGGAAGCGAACATATCCTACCTGCCGCTCTCCCACATCGCCGAGCAGGTCTTCACGGTCCACCTCCCGGCGACGGTGGGCAACGCGACCTACTTCGCCGAGTCGATCGAGAAGCTCGGCGAGCACCTCAAGGACGTGCGGCCCACGGTCTTCTTTGGCGTCCCCCGCGTGTGGGAGAAGATCCAGGCCGGCGTCTCCGCGAAGCTGAAGGAGGCCAGGGGCGCGAAGAAGCTGCTCGTCGAGCAGGCGATGCGCGTCGGCCGCGAGTACCACGCCGCGCTCAACCGGGGCGAGCAGCCCGCCCCGGCCCTGGAGCTCCAGCACCGCCTCTTCACGCGCCTCGTGTACAGCAAGATCAAGGCCGCGATCGGCTTCGGCCGCACGCACGTCTGCGTCAGCGGCGCGGCCCCGATCAGCCCCGAGCTGGTCGAATTCTTCACCTCGATCGACCTCCCGATCCGCGAGGTCTACGGCCAGTCCGAGGACACCGGCCCCACGAGCTTCAACGTCCCCGGCCGCACCAAGATCGGCAGCGTCGGCCCCGCCTTCCCCGGCGTCGAGATCAAGATCGCCGAGGACGGCGAGATCCTCGTGAAGGGCCCGAACGTGTTCCTCGGCTACTACAAGGAGCCGGCGGCCACCGCCGAGGCGCTCCAGGACGGCTGGCTCCACTCGGGTGATCTCGGCAAGATCGACGACGAGGGCTTCCTGCACATCACCGGCCGGAAGAAGGAGATCATCATCACCGCCGGCGGCAAGAACATCACGCCCAAGAACATCGAGGCCGGCATCAAGAACCACCCGCTGGTCGCCGAGGCGGTCGTCATCGGCGACCGGCGCAAGTACCTCACCGCGCTCGTCACGCTCGACCCCGAGGCCGCGAAGCGCTTCGCCGCCGAGCGCGGCCTCGAGGGCAAGCCCCTGCACGAGCTCGAGCCGATCCGCCTGGAGGTGCAGCGCGCGATCGACGAGGTGAACAGCCGCCTCGCGCACGTCGAGACCGTGAAGAAGTTCCGCATCCTGCACCGCGCCTTCACGATCGAGCACGGCGAGCTCACGCCGACCCTCAAGATCAAGCGCCGCAAGGTGAACGAGAACTTCGCGCACGAGATCGAGGCGATGTACGCGGAGTGACGGCCCGCCGATGACCGCCCCCCCCGCCGCCGTCTCCTTCGACTTCGGCCAGACCCTCGCCGAGCTCGACACCGCGATGCTCTCCCGCCGCCTCGCCGAGCGCGGCGTCCTGGCCGCGCCCGAGCGGCTCGAGGGCGCCGTCCCCGCCGCGTGGCGCGCCTACGACGCCGCGGTCCACGGCGGCCACGGCGGCCACCCGTGGAAGATCCTCATGACCGAGCTGCTCGCCGGCGCCGGCGTCGACCCGGGCCCCGCGCGCGCCGCCGTCGACTGGCTCTGGACCGAGCAGCCGCGCAGGAACCTCTGGCGCAGGCCCATCCCCGGCATGATCGAGCTCGTCGCCGATCTCCGCCGCGCCGGCGTGCCCGTCGCCGTCCTGTCGAACTCCGAGGGCCGCCTCGCCGATCTCGCCGACGAGCTCGGCTGGAGCGCCCACTTCGTCGCGATCGCCGACTCCGGCAAGCTCGGCTTCGAGAAGCCCGGCCGCGAGATCTTCGCCTGGACCGCCGAGCGCCTCGGCGCCCCGATCGATCGCGTCGTGCACGTCGGCGACTCGCTCGCCGCCGACGTCGAGGGCGCGCTCGCGGCGGGCATGCGCGCCGTCTGGTTCAAGGGCGATCCGGCGCGCGCCGTCCGCCTGCGCCCCGCCGGCCGCGCCGTCGCCTGCTCCGACGCGCCCTCGCTCCGCGCCGCGCTGGAAGCCTTCGGCCTCCGCGCGAGCTAGCGGCCCATCGACCTGGGATCAAACCGCGCGCGATGCCTCACCGGCGCACGAGTCCATCTGTCATGGATGCAATGGTCCGGCGCGCGACGCTTATCGTGCGCGCGCCTGGCTCACTGCGTCGGGGGCGGGAACTGCGGGAGGCCCGAGGGCAGCGCGGTCGGGAAGCCGGGCGGCAGCGAGCTCGGAAGCCCCGAGGGCAGCGCGGTAGGCCAGGCCCAGGGCTGGGCGGGCTGCCCCGGCTGCTGCGGCTGCCCCTGAGGCTGCTGCTGCGGGTAGCCTTGCTGCTGCGGGTAGGGCTGCTGCTGCGGGTAGCCTTGCTGCTGCGGGTAAGGCTGCTGCTGCGGGTAGCCTTGCTGCTGCGGGTAGGGCTGCTGCGGGTAGCGCTGCGGCGGCGGATCCGAGGAGCACCCGAGCGCGAGCCCGACGGAGATCGCCGTCCCGGCGAGCACGAAGAGGAGGGAGCGCATGCGCGCATGCTATCGAAGAATCCGCGCGCGCGACCAGCAAAGCTTCCGGATCCCCGGCGACGCGGGCGCACGCGCGCCATTTTCTCGTCGCGAGGGCGCGATCGCCGCGTCCAGCGCTACCCCGGCCGCGTCAGGACGTGCCAGAATGACCGGCTCCGGGCCGATGGAAGCGCCGCGCCGCAGATCGCGCGGCGCCTCCGCGTCCCGCGGGGTACGCTCTGCCAGCGAACCTATGCGCTCCGATGAGATCCATCCCGGTGACCTGATCGCTGGAAAGTACCGTGTGCGGGCCATCCTGAGCCGCACCCGCGGGCTGCTGGTGGAGGCCTTCCACACCGAGTTCGATCAGCGGGTGATCATCAAGATTCTCCCCGCGGGGTTGAGCGATGACAGGGAGATCGAGCGCTTCCGCCGCGAGGTGCGCACCCTCGCGAAGCTCGAGTCGGAGCACGTCGCCCGCATCATCGACGTCGGCAGCCAGGACGACGGCTCGTTCTACCTCGTGCGCCAGCACCTCGAGGGGACCGACCTCGCGCGCTACATCCGGCAGTCCGGGCCGCTCCCGCTGCAGGACGCGACGCTCCTCGTGCTCCAGGCGGCGGAGGCCGTCGCCGAGACGAACGGCCACGGGATCATCGTCCGCGAGCTCCAGCCCTCGCACTTGTTCCTGACCCAGCGCGCCGGCGGCACCCCGCTGATCAAGATCATCGACTTCGGCACCGCGAAGCTCATGCGCGACTCCGCGGCCCCCAGCGCGGGCGGCGAGCTGACCGCGACCGCGATGTTCGGCCTCTCGCCGTACTCGTCGCCCGAGCTCGTGCGCAAGGCGAAGAGCGTCGACCAGCGCACCGACGTCTGGTCGCTCGGCGCCATCCTCTACGAGCTGCTCACCGGCCGTCCCCCGTTCAGCGGGGACACGGCGACGTTGATGCTCCAGATCGCCAAGGAGGAGCCGGTGCCCGTCACGCAGTACCGGCCCGACCTCCCTGCCGAGATCGACGCGATCATCGGCTGGGCGCTCGCGAAGGACGTCGACGGACGCTTCCGGAACGTGCACGCCTTCGCGCACGCGCTCACGCCTTACGCCTCGGCCGAAGGACAGCTCCTCATCGAGCGCATCGGCCAGATCACCCACGCCGCGAAGCAGCGCAAGCGCGTGGTGGCCTCGGTGCCGCCGCCCGCAGGAGGCCCCGGCTACCTCCCGCCGCCGACGCCGCCGCCCGGTCGGCTGCCCTCCGAGGACACGATCACCTCGGTCAAGGAAGGGGGATTCTCCAGCACGCAGCCTCCTCCTCCTCCGTCATATGGACCGGGCGGCACGGTCAGCCCGGGGCTCTCCAGCTCGGGCAGCGCCCCCTCGTCCCGCACGGAGCGAGCCCAGAGCGGGCGCATGAGCGGGGGATCAGGAGGCTCGCGCTCCGAGGCCTCCCCGCAGGCCGGCTCGGTGCAGCCCTCGACGGTGCGCGCCGTGCCGTCGCCACCCCCCTCGCGGGGGAGCCGCCGCATCCTTTACAGCGTGCTCGCAGCGCTGGCGGTGGTCGTGCCGATCCTCGTCACCATCTTCGTCCTCCAGCGCCCGTCCAGCGGGCCTGCGACGGCCGACTCCGGCGGGCCGATCGAGATCCCCGTCCCGACGACCACGCCGGTGGCGAGCGCCGCGCCGGAGCCGGCGCCGGAGCCGCCCCCTGTGGCTTCGGCGCCGCCGGCGCCTGTGGAGAGCGCCTCGGCGACCCCCGCCGCGTCGGCGTCCGCGCAGCCGGACAAGATCGCCGGTCGCGGTGGGACGTCCTCTTCGCAGCCGGGGGGCCCGCGGACTTCGAAGACCTCGGCGTCGTCACCCCCTCCTCCCCGGCCGCCGGAGCCGCCGCCGAGCAGCGGAGGCGGCAGCTCGGGCACGATCGTCGCCGTCGCGACGGGCGGGAGCTGCGCGTTCTCCGTCAACGGCGCGTCGAAGGGCACGTCGTCATCGATCAAGGTGAACGTCCCCCCGGGCACGTACTCGATCACCTGCAAGCCCGCGAGCGGGTCCGCGAAGTCGAAGAGTGTGAAGGTCGAGAGCGGCAAGACGGCCTTCGCGGCGTTCAAGCTCTGAGGCGCGCCGGCAGGGCGCGGGCCTGCGAGCGCGGCCGGCTCGACCCCAGGCGGCGGGGCCGGCGGCGCAGCGGGGCGCCAGGATCTGGGCAGCGCCTGCACGTCCGCGCGTGGTGCGGCGATTGCTCGGCGGCCACGCACGATGATCTCCAGTGGAAGAGGCGAAGACGGGTCGGAGCGAGCGGGCGGTGGCCGAGGAGACGGCGCGGTGATCGTTCCGCGCGTCGTCGAGCGCGTGCGGCGCGCGGACGACCAGCTCGTCGCCGCGGTGCGGGAGCGGCCCATCGCGGCGCTCTGCGCCGCGGCGGTCCTTGGGTACGTGATCGGGCGCGTCGTGACGCGGCTCGGATAAGGGGGCGGCGAAGATGATCGAGAAGGGGGCGGAGGCGAAGCACGACGGTGTCGACGGCGGCGTCGAGGAGGCGCTCGCCCGCATTGACCCGGGCCAGGTGGTCGAATCTGTTGCGACCTTCACGCGCGAGAACCCGCACGCCGCGCTCGCGGCCGCGGCGGGGATCGGCTTCCTGCTGGGCGGCGGGCTCACCCCGCGGCTGCTCGGGGCGATAGGGCTGTTCGCGGCCCGTCAGTACCTGCGCGGGATGCTCAGGGAGACCCTGCGCGACGTCACCGGCGAGGGCGGTCCCTCCGAGGGCCAGAGCCCTGTCCCGAGCTGAGCTGCTGGAGCTCACTCACCCGGGGCGCGGCGAACCTCGCGTCCCGGGCTCACGTGTCCCCGCGCCAGGCTGAACGCACGTGTGCGCTCCCGGCAGCGCGGCGGGCGCGTCGCCGCGCGCATGCGCCTCGACACGCGCGCTTCGCGAGCGATCAAACCCGGTGGCTGCGAGCGTCGCGGACGCGGCGCCCGCCGCTCTCGCTGAGCGCCTCCTTGACGGAACGCGACGCGGCGGCGGGGCACCTGACGGCCACGAGGGCTCCGCCCGCCTCGGAGGAGTCCTCCAGGTGCCGGGCTTCGTATTCCGGTACGCGCGCGCCCAGGGCCGCGCCGAGCAGGGTGCCCGCGGCGCCCGCGGCGCCCGCGCCGGCGAGCGCCGCGACCAGCGGGCCGGCAAAGAATGCGTCGAGGCGAGGGATGATCAGCGCGCCTGCGGCGGCGAAGGCGGCGAGGGCGCCGCCCACGATCCCGCCCGCGACGGCGCCGAGGGCCGCTCCTTCCGAGGCCTTGCTCCGGATCGTCAAGCCGATATCGTCGAGGCGCGACGCCTGCTTGGGGATCATGCTGATGTCCTCCGCTGCGACGCCGAGCGCGAGCAACCGGCCCAGCGCGTCGACCGCCTCCGTGCGCCCCGGGAAAAATGCGGTGAGCACGCGATAGCGCATCGTTGACACCGACCGTCGTAAAGCACTGTG
Organism: uncultured Polyangiaceae bacterium; assembly: GCA_964421485.1. GTDB lineage: Bacteria > Myxococcota_A > Polyangia > Polyangiales > Polyangiaceae > CAYQYG01. The sequence goes on from CAYQYG010000022.1 coordinate 21,195, forward strand.
CATGCCCGCTCGGCTGCGCAGTTGTCTCCCGGGGCCGAGGCCGAGCGGTGCGATCAGGGGCCGCCTCCGCAGGCCAAGGCGCGCCGCGGCGGTCCGCGCGTCCACATGGAAAGCGCCGCCGCTGCTCGCGCGGATGCGCCCGGCGCGGCCGCGCGTGGTCGCGCGGGCGACGTCCCCGGCGCTCCTGGTCCGTGCGGTCGTCAACGCTCCCTGCTGATATCGGCGAGCTGGCCGGGGCTGCTCCTGTCCTCCTCCGGCTGTCCGAAGGAGCCGACCTGCTTGCCTGCGACCTCCCGTGCGCGCTCCCTGGCGCGCCCGGCGCTCTCCTTGAGCTGCCGCCGGGTCACGTCGCCCGGCTGCGGCGCGATCAGCACGCCGATGCCCACGCCGGCGGCGAGGCCCACGCCGAGCGCGATGGATGCGGGCAGCACCCAGTCGGTCGAGCTCCTCCGCCTCAGCGGGAACGCGTCGGAGAAGTAGCTGACGATGTCTCTTGCCTTCATGCGGTTCGCTCCCGTCGGTCCAGTGTGCCGGCGCGCGACCGCGGCGAGCACCGCGCGGCACGGCGGCTGGTTGGGACACAGGACTCGCGGGAGCATCAGGCAGCGCGCATGCCACGAGGGCGATTGCGCACCGGGGGTGCACGCCGACGTCTGCCGCCGGCCGGGCGGGCAGCGGGCGCCGAAGGGCGCCCCGAAGCCGCCAGACGCCGGCGGCCGCGGCGGAGCTACTTGCAGTAGCCGTCGATGCAGAACTTGCCCGCCTCGCAGGCGAGCGTCGGGTAGCACTCGTTGCCGAGGTTCGTGCTCGAGCCGCAGACCTGATGCGGCCCGGAGACCGTCGTCACCGGCTTGCACTGGTTGAGCGACGAGGGAAGGGCGTCGCAGGCGGTGTCGTTCGGCGACTCGCAGGAGATGTAACAGCTGTGATGCAGGCACAGCGACCCGTCGGCGCAGACGTCCTGCTGGCCGTCGACGCCGCAGACGAAGCTCGCCGACTGGTTCGGGATGCAGCCGTTCTCGACCCAGACGGAGCCGGCCGGGCAGGTGGCGCCGTCGCTCCGCGGCACGCAGGCCCCGTTGACGCAGACGCTGTCCGGGCCGCCGCAGTCGTTCGTGATCACGCAGGGCACCGCGGGGATCGTGCAGATGCCGAGCGTGACGTTGCACGTGTAGCTCGCGCCGCAGTCCGCGTCGGCCGTGCACGACGGGGTGCACTTCCCGTCGACGCACTTGTCGTTCGCGGGGCACTGCGTCTGGTCAAAGCACTGGTCCGCGGGCGCCGTGCAGATGCCGCTGACGCACAGGTAGCCGGAGCCCTGGGCGGAGCAGTCGGCGTCCTCGCCGCACGCGGCGGGGTTCTCCGGCTGGCAGACGGCGCCGCTGCCGTCGCTGGTGCAGACGTAGCCGAAGATGCAGCCCAGCGTCGCGCCGCCGCCGATGTCCTGATCGCAGGCGCCCGGCTTGCAAGTGCCGTCGGGCGAGCAGGTCTCGTCCGCGGTGCAGTCGTCGGGGTTGCCGCAGTACACGGCGTCGCCGCCGCCGCCCTCGCCGCCGCCGCCCGTGCCCCCGCCGCCGCCGCCTGCGCCGCCGCCGGGCTCGCAGCTCGCCGTGAGGTCGTCCTGGATCACGCACTCGAAGCCGGACGTGCAGCCCCAGAGCGTGCAATCGCCCGTGTGACACTGGTTGTCGCTGCCGCAGGTCTCGTTGAGCCCGCAGTCCTGGGGATCATCGCAACCGCTCGTGGTGGGGCCGCCGGTGGTGGTGCCGCAGCCCTCGGGCGGGCACCCGCCGGGGCTCTGGTCGTCATAGATCGGGCAGCCCGTGAGCAAGGTCGCCAGCACACCTGCGAAGCCGAGTAGAGAAAGTCGCTTCATCGCCGTCTCCCGGGAAGCATCCGGCCGCGTCGCGGAGGGAGGGCGGCCCCTCGCGCCTCGCGGTCGACCGGACGAGCGTAGCAAGTGACATGCCCCCGACAAGCCTTGTGATGATCGCCTGCGTCGGGCTCCTCGCAGGGGCGCCGTGAAGCGGCGTTCACGCCGGCGTGTGGCCCGGCGGGGGGGCACTCATGCTACGTTCGCGTGGATTCGGGCGGCTTTTCTCCCTGATCGAGGCCCGCCGGCGCGTCTGACGCCTGCGGGCGGGCCGCACCGCGAGGGCCGTACGGCGAACCGATGGACGTCACCTGCGAGCGCTGCAGCACGGAGTACGAGTTTGACGACACGCTCGTCTCCGAGCGCGGGACGACAGTCAAGTGCACGACTTGTGGACATCAATTCAAGGTGCGCCGCACCGACGGGATGCTGCCCGAGAAGTGGGTGGTGAGGACCGTCGACGGGCGGGAGCTCGAGTTCACGATGCTCCGGGAGCTGCAGGGGGCGATCGCGCGGGCCGAGATCGATCGCGATGACGTCCTCTCGCGGGGGGGCTCGCGTCCGCGGCGGCTGGGGTCGATCGCGGAGCTCGAGCCCTTTTTTCGCGGTCTGGGCGGCCTGCTCGTCCACGGCACGGTCCAGGGGCTCGGCGGGCAGCGGCCGCGCAGCCCGACGCCGCAAGGGCTCGGCGGCCCGCTGCCGCCCGGCGCGGACGGCGCCGATGCGGGCCCGGATTCCCTCTCGGACTCCGAGACCGTGGTGATGGTCGGCCGCCCCTCGGGGCTGGATCCGATGCCGTTCTCGCGCAGCCCCTCGGCGCCCCCGCCGCCGCCGAGCGATCCGACCTCCGAGCCCGTGACCAGCCCTGTGGGGCGGGCGCCGATCGTGCCGCCCACGCCGCCGGTCCCCGCGGTCGAGGGGACAGGGCCCTTGCGCGCGTCGCCGCCCGGCGTGGTCGTGGCGCCGGGCGAGGCGCCGCCGCTGCCTGCGGGCTACGGCGGGCGCGGCACGGACGGCGCCGCGCCGGCTGCGGCGGGCGCGCGCAAACCGGGCGGAGCCGGACAGCACGCCTCCGAAGGGCCGGCGCAGTCCGCAGGGGCCGGGGCCGAGCCGCCGGTCCCGCCGCGGGTCGAGCCCACCTTGCCCCCTGTCCGCATCGTGGCCGCGCCTCCGCCGGAGATCCGCGAGCTCGATGACGCGGCCTCGGGGGAGGTCGTGCCGGCGCGATCGCCCGCGGGGCGGCGGTCGATCTCGACGATGCCGCCGCCGCTCACCCCCACGCCGATGGACGTGCGCACGTCGCTGATGAGCGACGACGGCTATGGCGACCCGCGCTTCTCGTCGCTCGCCCCCTCGCGGCGTACGGGCGTCGGCCGGTGGATCGCCGGGCTCGTCGCCGCCGGGCTGGCCGCGCTCGCGCTCGTCACCCTCGCCCCGCGCTATCTGAAGCCCAGCGCGCCGGCGCCCACCAGGACGAGCGATGAGCGCGTCATGACCCTGCTCGGCGAGGGCGAGCGGAGCCTGAGCGACGGGGATCTGGAGACCGCGAGGGACAAGCTCGTCAAGGCGAGCGGGCTCGCGGAGGACGATCCACGCGTGGCGTCGAACCTCGCGCGGCTCGAGACCATCAGCGCGGACGTGCGGTGGCTGCGGGTGAAGCTGCTCGCCGAGAACGATCCCGAGCGCGATGTGGCGAAGCGCGATCTCGACGCGGCCGTGGCGCGCGCGCGGGCGGCCGTGGACCACGCTTGGAAGGTGGCGCCGGGCGACGTGGCCGTGGCGCGCGCTCGCGTGGACCTCTTGCGGCTGCAGGGCGACGTGGAAGGGGCGCGCAAGCTCGTGGGGACGATCGCGGCCGGGAGCTCGCAGCCGGAGAACGCCTTGACGCTCGCGGCGCTCGACCTCGCGGAGGCGAAGCCGAGCTGGCCGACCGCCATCGAGCGGCTCCGGTCGGCCGCCGGCGGCGAGCAGAGCCTGGGGCGCGCGCGGGCGCTGCTCGCGTACGCCCTCGCGCAGTCCGGGGACCTCGCGGGCGCGAGGACGGAGCAGGAGCGGCTCGCGTCGGCGAGCCGGCCCCACCCGCTGAGCGGCGCGCTGCGCGCCTTCATCGAGCGGCAGGAGGGCTCGCCCGCGGGTGCGCGGCCCGGAGCCCCGGCCGCTCCGGCGGCCTCGGCCGCGTCCCCGGGCTCGGCCCAGCCGGCCGCGTCGCGGCGGCCGGACCGCGGCAGCAGCGACGATCGCGGCAGTGAGCGCGTGCCGGACGACTACTTCGTGCCCAGTGGCACGGTCGACACCAGCGACCTCCCCGGCGCGGCGCCGCCCACCCACGGAGAGACGCCGCCGGCGCCTCCGGCGCCCACCGCGACGTCGGCGCCCACCGCGACGCCTGCGCCCACCGCGACGCCAGCGATCGACACCTCGGATCTACCTGGGTTCAAGCATGAGTGAGCTCCATCGACAGCCCCGCCGGCGCGGCGGCCACGTCGCCCGCCGAGCCGCGGCCCATCGCAGGCCGTGGCTCGGCCTGCTGGTCGCCGCGTGCATCGCCGCCGCCGCGCCCGCAGGCTGCGCGGGTCGGGAGCGCACCTCGGCGCCCGCGGGGGCGCGGACGCCTGCGCTCGATCAGCCCGCCGTGGTCGAGATCGACCTCTCGCGCAGCATCCCGGAGAGCGCCTCGGTGTCCCTGCTCGGCCCGTCCAGCCGCCGCACCCACCCGGAGCTCGTCCAGTCGCTCCGCGCGCTCTCGGGCGCCGACAGCTCCAGGGGCTTCCTTGTGCGGCTCGGGACGGCGCGGATCCCGTTCGCGCGGGCCCACGAGATCGGGCGGATCCTTGGAGAGGTCCGGAAGGCCGGCCGGCCGGTCGTGTGCCACGCGGACGAGTACAACAACGGCACGCTGCTCCTCGCGTCCGTCGGGTGCAGCAAGCTCTGGGTGAGCCCCGCGGGGGAGGTCGACACCGTCGGGATCGCCGCGCAGCTCGTCTTCGCGAAGGGGCTGCTCGACAAGCTCAACGTGAGCGCCGATTTCCTCCAGGTCGGCAAATTCAAGGGCGCCAGCGAGCCGTTCACCCGCGAGGGATCGAGCCCGGAGGCCCGGCAGTCGCTCGAGGGGGCGCTCGGCGGGCTCCGCGCGGCGTGGGTCGCCGGGATCGTCCACGGTCGCGGCAAGCCCGAGCTGGCGGACCTGCTCGAGGACGGCCCGTTCGCCCCCGAAGACGCGAAGGCGAAGGGGCTGGTGGACGACGTCGGCGACCTCGATGACGCGCGCGAGGACGCGAAGAAGCTCGCCGGCGTCGAGGTCGTGGCCACCCGCTTCGGCGGCGGCGGCGCGGGCTCGGGCGTGCCGCGGGGCCTCGTCGATGTGTTCCGCACCATCTCGGGCGCCAGCGCGGCGGGGACGCCGCACGTGACGATCGTGCCGGCGGTGGGCAGCATCGCGATGGCCGCCGGGGGCATCCCGCTCGGCGGCTCGGACGGGATCGGCGAGCGGGAGCTCGGCCGGGTGCTCTCCCGCCTCACGACGGACGATGACACCAAGGCGGTCGTCCTCCGGATCGACTCCCCCGGCGGCTCGGCGCTCGCGTCCGATCTGCTCTGGAAGAAGCTGATGAAGCTCCGCGAAGCCAAGCCCCTCGTGGTCTCCGTGGGCGGGATGGCGGCGAGCGGCGGCTACTACCTCGCGTGCGCCGGCTCGAAGATCTTCGCCGAGGCGACGAGCATCGTGGGGTCGATCGGCGTCGTGGGCGGCAAGCTCGCGGTAGGCAAGACGCTCGCCGAGCTCGGCGTCAACGCCGAGACGATCGCGGCGAATCCGGACCCGCAGCGCGCCAACCGCGCGGCGTACATGTCGGCGCTCACGCCCTGGGACGACGCGACGCGCGCCAGGGTGCTCGCGTCGATGGAGGCCGTCTACGGCCTGTTCTTGAGGCGCATCGCCGCCGGACGCGGGGTGGGCGTGGAGGCGATCGCGCCCTCGGCGGAGGGGCGCATCTTCGGGGGCGTGGAGGCGAAGGATCGTGGGCTCGTCGACGAGCTCGGCGGCCTCGAGGACGCGGTGAAGCGGGCGCTGGAGCTCGCCAAGCTGCCGCCGGACGCGCCCGTCGAGCTGGAGCAGGAAGAGGGTGGGCTGCTCGATCTGCTCGCCGGAGGGGACCCGGACGGCGAGGGCAAGGTCGCTCCCGAGCGGGTCGGCGCGGCGGCCCTGGCCGATGAGGTCCGGCGGGCGGCGGCGGGCGCGCTGGTCCCGGCCTGGCTCGGCGCCTCGCCCGAGCTCGGCGCGTTCGTCGGATCGATGGAGCCGTTGCTCGCGGGTGAACGGACGCTCGCCGCGCTGCCGTTCGTGATGATCGTCCAGTGAGCAGGGGCGCGCCGGCTGACCGGCGGTGGGTCGCATGCCCCGAAGACTGCGTACATCCACCCCCGTTCTGGTAGGCTCTCCCGTCGCCAGCCCGATCGCCGGTCCTCGACATGACCTCCTTGCCGCCGGACAACCGGCCCCCGTCACCTCCAGGCGAACGGGGCTCACCGAACGCGGAGCCCCGGCGGACGATGCCGCCTCCGGAGCTGATGGATCGCGTGGCGCCGGTGTCCGCGGGGGAGCTGCTGCTCGAGGGGATCCGCGCCACGGCGCCCGCGTCGCGCCACGCCGGCCCGCGCGCCGAGGTGGCCTACCTGCGCGCGCGCATCGACGAGCACCGCTCGCAGGGGGACGCGGCGGCGGAGCGCGAGGCCTCGATCACGCTCGCGCGGCTCCTGGTCTCGCGCGGCGGCGAGATCGACCGGGCCGCGGCGCTCGCGCGGCGGGCCCTGTCGATCGCGGACGACACGGCGCTCCGGGGTGAGCTCGCCGGCTGGCTCGCCGGGCTCGGCGAGCCGGCCATGGCGGCGGCGTCGCTGCGGGGGATCTGCGACTCGCAGCGGCCGAGCGGGATGGCGCGCACGCTGGTGAAGATCGCGGTGCTGCTCGCGCGCGCGAGCGACGTGCCGGGCGCGGTCGACGCGCTCGAGGACGCGGAGCGCCTCGATCCGGCCGACGCGATGGCGAGCGAGCTGCTCGGCACGATCTCGGCCTGGGCCTCGGAGGAAGTGCACCCCGAGGCGGCGGCGAACGCTTACCTCGAAGCGGCGAGGCGGCGCGAGGCGGCGCGGGAGAAGGAGGCGGCGTTCGAGGACCGGCTGCGCGCCTTCGAGATCGCGCCGCACGACGAGGCCGCGGCCGAGGCGATGGCCGCCGCGCTCGCGGCCCGCGGGCGGCCCGGCGCCGCGGACGAGGCGATGCGCGCGCACGCTGCGGCGCTCGTCGCGCGCGGCGAGGTGGACCGCGCGCTCTCCGTGCACGTGCGCCGCCTCGTCGCGGCGGTGAACGACGGCGACGCCGCCCGCGCGGTGGGCTGCGCGTTCGACGCCACGCTCGAGGCGGACGTCGACGAGGACGACGCCGCCGAGATCGACGAGGTCTTCGGGCAGGCGGGGCTGTACGAGCTCGTGGCGGCGCGGCTCGAGCTGCGCGCGGAGCGGGAGGCCGGGGCGATCCGCTCGGCGACGTACGAGGCGCTCGCCCGCCTCTACGCGGGCCCGCTCGCCAGCCCGGATCGCGCGATCGAGGCGTGGATCGAGGCCGCGGCGAGCGATCCGGGCAACGCCGCGGCCCACGCGGCCCTCCGGGAGCACGCGTCGACCCTGCATGACGCGGCGCCGCTCATCGAGGCGCTGATCCGGGTCGGCGAGGCGGCGAGCGGGTCCACCGGCGACGACGCCGCCGAGCGGATCGAGGCGCTCAGGGGGCTCGCGGCGCTGGCGGAGGACAGGCTCAACGATCCGGCGCTCGCGCGCTGGGCGCTCGAGGTCGCGCGCGAGGCCGGCGCCGAGGACGATCCGGCCGCGGGCGGGCAGCGGGCGGCCGCGCGGCTCCGCGCGCAGGACGAGGCGCTGGCGGCAGCGCAGCGCGCGCTCCGCGGGGCGGACACCGCGGAGGGCCGGATCGACGCGCTCCGCCGGCTCGTGGTCATCTATCGGGGGCGGCCGGGGGAGCGCGAGGCGTACGAGCAGGCGCTGGCGGCGCTGGCGCGGGCTTTTCCGGCGGATCGGAGCTGCCTGCTCGCGCTCGATCGGTTGAGCCGGCGCACGGGCGGCGGGGACGCCCTCGAGGCAGTGCTCGAGGAGCGGCTGGCGGACGCGGAGCGGCGCGCCGCCGCGGCGCCCCGGATCGCTCCGGTCGAGGATCCGGCGTCCGCGGGGTCACGGCCGGGCGCGGGCGAGGCGGCGGACCCCGCGCGGGGGCCGGCGTTGACCCGTGTCGAGCTCGTGCGGACGCGGCTGCTCATGTCCGCGATCCACCGGCGGAGAGGCGAGGAGGCGCGCGCGCTCGAGGACGTGTTGCCCCTGCTCGTCGAGGCGCCGGGGCATCGCGGCGCTGCGAGCGCGGCGCTGCTCCTCGCGACGCGGGTGGGCCGCGTGCGCGAGCGCGCGGACGCGCTGGTGCAGCTCGCGGGGCCGGTGTGGCCCGCGCTCCGCGCGGTGCTGCTCGCGCTCGCGGCGGAGCTCTACGTCGCCGCGGACGACGCCGCGATGGCCCGCAAGGTCGCCGAGCTCGGGTGCGAGGCGGATCCCTCGTGCGCGCGGGCGGTGGCCACGCTCGGCTCCGTGATCGCCGCGCAGGTCGAGGCCCTCGAGGCCAGGGCGGATCGCGCCGGCGCCGGGGCGATCGAGCGGGCGATCACCACCGTGTTGCCGCGCGGCGCGCTCTGCGACGGCCTGGCGCGATCGCTGGAGGCGATCGGCGAGCTCGGGCTCGCGCTGGCGTGGACGCAGCGGTGGCTCGCGCTCCGGCCGGGCTGCCCACGTGCGACCGGGGAGCTCATCCGCAGGGCGGCTGCGGCGCGCGACGCCGCGCGCCTGTCCGACGCGCTCGCCTGGGTGCTCGCGCAGCCCAAGCCGCTCGGCGACATGACGGCGGTGCTCGCGGACGCCCTGCACGCGCTGCTCGAGCTCGACGCCGCGCGCGCCGCGGCCCTCGCCCGCCGCGCCCTTGACGTCTTCGGCCCGCGCATCCCGCCGCTCCGCGAGCGGCTCCTCGAGCTGGCCCAGCGCGCCGTCGATCCGTCGCTCGCCGTGGCGGTGCTGGAGCGCTGGCGCGCCGGCGAGCCCGACACGACCTCCGCCGTCGAGCTGCTCCTGATGCTCGCGGACTGCCGGATCGACGGCGGCGATCTCGAGGGCGCGGCCCGGGATCTCGCGCGCGCGGCCGAGGACGGCGCGGAGCCGGGCGAGGTCGCCGCGCGCATCCACCGCGTCGAGGCGAGCCTGCGCGAGACCGGCGCGGCGCTCGGCTCCGACGGCGTCGTGGCGCTCGCGGAGGCCCGCGCGCGCGCGCTGACCGCGCTCGGCGAGGCCGCCGCGGCGGCGAGCGCGTGGCGGGAGCTCGGGAGCCTGCGCTGGGACCTCGCGGAGGACCACCGGGGCGCCGAGGCCGCGTTCTACACCGCGAGCGAGCTCGCCCCGAGCGGCGGGATCGAGCGGTACGCGCGCGACCTCTGCGAGTTCGCAGGCGTCGACGCGGCGGTCGAGGCGCTCATCGAGCGCGCCCTCGCCGAGGAGCCTCGAGAAGATCTGGAGGCGGGCGAGGCCGGCCCGGCGGCGAGCGCCGAGCGCCGCCGTCGTGCGAGCCTGCTGATCGAGGCGGCGGCGCTCGCGAGCGAGCACGGCCTCTGCGAGCGCGCGCTCGTCGCCGCCGCGAGCGCGATAGAGATCGATCCCTCGCGCGCCGACGCGATCGCGCTGGTCGAGAAGTGCGCCCACGTCGAGGGCGGCGTGGAGATCCTCGACCGGACCTACCGGCGGCTCGCGGAGGCCGCGCTCGGCTGCTATGGCCGCCGCGCGGCGCACTACCGGGCGGCGCGCCAGCTCGAGCGGCGCGGCGCCCTCGAGCTCGCGCTCTCCCACGCGATCGCCTGCTTCGAGGCCGTGCCCGCCGAGGGGACCGCCTACGTGCTGCTCGCCAGGCTCGCCGAGCGCTCCGGCGACGGCGCGGAGGCGGTGCGCGCGATCGAGCGCGTCGCGGCCACCGGCGACGCGGATTTCCGCAACGCCTGGCTGAAGCGCGCCGCGGCGCTCGCTGGCCGGAGCGAGGAGGGCCTCCGCCTCCGGGTCGACATCCTCCTGCGCGCGCTCAACGTCCGCCCCGACCCCGCGACCGTGGCCGACGTCGGCGCGGCGATCCGCGAGATCATCGCGATGACCGGCGAGGCCGACGTCGAGGCGATCCGCTTCGATCGCGCGGTGAAGGCGACGCTGCCCAAGCTGGACGGCCCCGACGGGGCCCGCGCCGCGATCGGGATGGCGCGGATCGCCGCCCGCACGCTGAGCTCGCCGGCGCTCGCGCTCGCCGCGATCGAGCGCGCGATGCTCGCGGACGGCGACGTGGACGAGTTCGACGCGATCATCGACCTCGTCCCCGATCTCACGCGCGAGTCCGAGCGGGCGCAGCACCTCGTCGCCGCCATCTACGCGGCCGCCAGGAAGCCGCACGCGAGCGTCGGACCGGCCCTGCTCCGGTGGGCGAGCAAGCTCGCGGAGGCGCTCAACGTGCCCCCCGTCGCGGCGGCCCTCCTCGTCGAGGCGGCGCGCCGCGCGCCCGAGAACGACGAGCTCGCGTTCGAGGCCGACGTGTCGGTCCAGGTGCTCGGCGATGACGCGCTGAAGCGCTCGCTCGACGACGCGCTCCCCGTCGCGCGCCGGATGGAGGCGCTCCTCCACCTCGCCGACAAGCACGAGCGCGAGGGGGAGGGCGAGCAGGCCGCGCTCGCGCTCCAGCGCGCGCTCGCGACCGGTGAGCTCCGAGGCGAGGCGCGCGACAAGGTCGTCGCCCGGCTCCGCCGGCTCTTCACCGCCGCCGGCCGCGGGCCCGACCTCGAGGCGCTGCTCCAGGGCGAGCTCGGGCGCGCGGACCTGGCCGACGAGCTCCGGCTCGCGACGGCGCGCGAGCTCGCCGCCATGCTCTCCGCGCGCGGCGAGCACAAGGCCGCCCTCGAGGCCGTCGCCGCCGCCGCGCTGCGCCTCCCGTTCGACGAGGCCCTGCTCGCCGACGTCCAGCACCTCGCGCGCCGGGCGGGCTCCCTCCGCCCGTACATCGACGTCCTCACGCGCCTCGCGGGCGTCCCGGGCGACGAGGCGTCGCGCCTCATCGTCCTGCGCCAGCTCGCCCCGCTCGTGCACGAGCTCGGCGACCGCGCCGCGGCGCAGGCCCATTACGAGGCGATCGTCCGCCTCGATCCCACCGATCTGCGCGCCCTCGAGGCCCTCGAGCAGGACGCGACCGAGCGCGGCGATCACGCCGCCCTCGCCGCCGTCCTGGCCCGCCGCATCGCGGTCGCGCCCCCGGACACGCGCCGCGCGCTCCAGCTCCGCCGCGCCGCCGTGCTCGAGCAGCGCCTCGGCCTGCTCGAGGAGGCCTGCGCCGAGCTCGGCGCGCTCCTCGCGTCATCCCCGGACGACGTGAGCGCGCTGCGGTTCCTCGCCGACATCCACGAGCGCCTCGGCGCTCCCCTGCGCGCCGCCCCGCTGTGGCGCAGGCTCGGCGAGCTCGCGGCGAGCCCGGAGGAGAAGGCCGAGTACAGCCTCCGCGCCTGCAAGGCGTACCTGGACGGCGGCGAGATGGACGCCGCGCGGGAGCTGCTCGACGTGTCCGCGTCGATGGCCTCGCGCGACGTCGTGACCGAGCTGAGGGTCGAGATCGCGCGGCGCCGCGGCGACGCCCGGGCCCTCGCGGACTCGCTCGACCTGCTCGCCTCCAGCGAGCTGCAGCCGTCCGAACGGCGCGCCGCGCTGCTCGTCGAGGCCGCGCGGGCCGCGTCCGCGCTCGGGGAGGACGTCGCGGCCCTCGAGCGCGCGCGGCGCGCGGTGCAGCTCGCCCCGGACTCGCCCGGCGCCGTGCTCGAGGCGCGCCGCATCGAGTACCGCCTCCGGGGCACCGGCACGCCCCGCGACGCCCAGGCCGCGGTCGACGACCTGGGCCGCATCGCCCCGCGCCTCGCCCCGGAGCACATCGAGCTGCACGCGTTCCTGCTCGCCGAGAGCCTCGACGTGATCCAGGGGCACGGCGCCGGCATGCGCGAGCTCACCCGCCGCCACGCCGAGATCGGCCCCGCGACGCTCATCGCGCTCGGCATGGCCGAGCGCCTCGCGCTGAAGCGCAACTTCATGGCCGCGGTCCCGCTCTTCCAGCGCGCCCTCGGCGGCGACCTCCAGGGCATGCGCGCGCGCGGCCGCGTGGCCCTCGCCGCCGCCCAGGCCGCCCAGCTCGCCGACGACCTCGACACCGCCGCGCGCTTGCTCGAGGAGGCCGCCGCCGAGCCCGACACCCGCGCGCTCGCCGTCCGCCGCCAGCTCGAGCTCACCGCCGCCCGCGGCGAGCCCGACGCGGCCCGCCGGGCCTTGGAGGCGCTCGCGGCGCAGAGCACCGGCCTCGACAAGGGCCGCGTCCTGACCCAGCTCGCGCGGCTCCTCGCCGTCACGGACAGCGACAGGGCGCGCGCGCTCCTCGCCGAGGCGTGGTCGCTGGCCGGCTCCGATCGCATCCTCAACGCGCAGATCGTCGAGATCCGGAACTACGTCGAGGCGGGCGCCGCGCCGGTTCCATCGACGCCGTCCCCGGATACCCTCTCCAGCTTCACCCCTGCACTGCCGCCGGCCGACCCTCCGCCTGCGCCCCCGCCGCTGCTGCCCGCGCCCGCGCCGGCCAGGGCCCTTCCACCGCCGCTGCCTGTGGCCACCGCCGCGCCGGCCAGGGCGACCCCGCCGCCGCTGCCTGTGGCCACCGCCGCGCCGAGGGCGACCCCGCCGCCGCTGCCCGCGCCGGCGGCGCTCCCGAAGATCGATGCGCCGCCGCGATCCCGTCCGAACCTCGAGCTCGATCTCGGCGAGCTCTCGGACCCGCTCGAGGATGCGCTGACGCCCACGCCGCCCGCCCCCGCCACGGCGGCCCAGGAGGACCTCCTCGCCGACGCCGCAGCGCCCGGGCCCGGCGCGCTGCCCTCGACGCCGCCCGGGCCTTCCAGCGGCGGCGAGCCCGCCACGGTCAGCGTGCCGCCTCCGCTGTTCTACCCGCCCACGTCCGCGGCGCGCCTCCTCTCGTCGCCCCCGCCGTCGAGCGCGAGCCACGAGGAGGCGGCGCTCTTCCGCGACCTCAACGCCGGCTCCTACGAGGCCGGCGACCGCCTCATCCAGCTCTTCAACGAGTGCGGCGAGGACCGCTCCCGCGAGGCGCTCGCCGTGCGCCGCATGCAGGCCGCGCTGCGCCTCGGCGATCGCGCCGCCATCGAGCGGCTCCACGCCGCCGCGCTCGCGGACAGGAACCTCGTCTACGCCCGCGCGATCGAGCACGTGCTCCACGCATTCGACCCGGTCCCGGTCGGCACCGCCGTCGGCCACGGCCCCATCCCGCCGCCGCCGCTCTCGGCGCAGCGCGACGCGCCCGATCTCGTGAACGCGCTCCTCTTCCGCGACCTCGACATGACCGTCAACGCGGCGCTCGCGATGGTCTGGGACACCGGCCTCTACCGCCGCGACGCCGCGCAGTACGGCCTCACCGGCGTCGAGCGCGTGCAGCCGGGCCCCGCGACCGTCGTGGGCGAGGTCTACGGCGCCGTCGGCGGCCGCCTCGGCTTCCTCAGGACCGCGCTCTTCTACCACCGCACCCAGGGCGCGCTCGAGGGGCAGGTCGTGCCGCTCCTGCCGCCGGCCGTGATGATGCGCGGCGACGCGCGCGAGGAGACCGCGGAGCTCCGGTACCTCGTCGCCGCGCACCTCACGGGCGCGCTGCCCGAGCACGTGCTGGTCAACGCGCTCCCGGCCGACGATCTCCGAACGCTGCTCGCCGCCGTGGTCGCCGCGTTCGGGCCGCTGGACGCCGCGCCCAAGCAGGCGAACCCGGCGGTGGTCCGGCTCGAGCAGAACCTGTGGCAGCTCGTCCCGCCGCGGTGCGAGCGGCGGCTGCGCGACATCTGCCAGGAAGCCGGGCGGATCACGTACGAGGCCGCTTTTCGGACCACGCGGACCGCCATGCGCCGCGCCGGGCTCTACGGCGCAGGCGACCTCGCGACGTCGATCCGGATGACCGTCAAGGAGCTCGGCCTCCGCCTCGAAGTGCCGCTCGTCGACCTCGGCGGGCTGGCGGCCGCGTGCGCGGCGCACCCCGAGATCGCGGATCTCGTCCGCCTCGCGACCCGGATGGAATACGCGGAGGCGCGCTGGCAACCGGGGCCCGTGACCACGCTGCGGAGGTTCGACACCATCCGCCCGAGATACCGGGCGGGTTAGCGCCGGGCTCTCGGCCGCATCGTGCTGCGCGGAAAGCTCGCGTTAGAATGGAAAGGCGCCCCGCGGTCGGGGCCCCTCGCTGCGACCATGGACGCCGAACACCCTGACCCCCTGGATCTCGCCGCTGCTCTCGAGGCGCGGGCGCATCGCCCGCGCTCCTTCGAGGACGCGACACGCGTGTCAGGGTCGCGACCGGAGCGCTGGGACGCGCGATCGCACCCAGGACGAGCCGGCGCCCGCGCGGCCTCGATCCGCGCCGCCTGCGGCGCGATGGCATGGTCGTCGCTTCTGGCTACGATCGCCATGCTGTCCACGGCTTGTCTTGTGATCGCGCCGCCTGCCTACGAGGAGCCCAAGCAGACCGCTCCGTTCCTCGTCGCCGCGGACGCCTTTCCCAGCCTCCGGAAGACCATCACGGTCGACGACACGACCGGCTTCGTCGAGTTCGGCGGCTCGGTGCTCTCCGAGGACAACGGCGCGCCCGTGGAGGTCGCGCTGTACATCGATTACGGCCAGCCCAACGCGGCGGGACACCCTTACAAGAACCGCGTCTACCCGTTCGAGCCGATCCAGCCGGGCACGATCTCGGACGGGCCGCGCAAGTTCCAGGGCAAGCGGTGGTACCTGGACTCGGCCCCCGTCGGCGCGGGATGCCACACCATCACGATGATGGCCTCCCACGAGTTTGACGCGAACGTCTGCCCCGTGGACGTCGATGACTCGAGCTATCTGGTCTGGCAGGTCGTGCGCTGCGACTCGAACGGCGACTGTCCGACCGACTGCCAGCCGCTCGAGTGTGCAGATCAGTGCCCGTCGTGCGCCGACCTCGGGGCTGGCATCGGCGGAGGTGCACCGTGAGCCGCCTGCTCACTGCGACCGCCTTGCTCGCCGCCTTCACCTCGGGGTGCGGCATCCCGCTCTCGGAGCTCGAGACCGGACCGGTCAACTCGTGCGAGTCCTCGAGCGACTGCGCCGGAAACGGCGTCTGCGCCAGCGTCATGGGCGGGAAGGCGTGCGTGTCGCCCGAGGCCGATCTCGCCGGGCTATTGCTCGAGATCCGGCCTGCGGCGACGAGCTCCTACGGCGCCAACGCCACGTACATCATCGACGTCGCGGCGCAGGGCACGGCGCTGCAGGACACCGCGCCCGGCGGCCAGGTGCGCCGCTTCGATCCGGGCCTGCCCGAGCTCTCGAGCGTCAGCGGCAAGCTGCGGCTCTCGCCCGGCGCGCCCGACTGCGGCGCGTCGGCGCAGGACGGGTCGTTCCCCGCGACCGTGCTCTTCACGCCGGTCCTCCCGTACCTCGGCCTCAGCGTCGCGCCGTACGAGGCGAGCCTCGTCACCGAGACCGACGGCAGCGGCAACCTCACCGGCTACAGCTTCCGCGCCGAGGTCCCGTCGGGCCAGTACGATCTCCACGTGGTGCCGGAGGCCCCTCCGGGCTGCACGAAGGTGCCGCCGCCGATCGCGCTGCCGGCGCAGAGCATCTCGAGCAACACCGCCATCAACATCGAGTCCGCCGAGCCGGTGAAGCTCTCGGGCACGCTCATGGTGCCGCAGAGCGCGAGCGTGGAGGGCTGGTTCCTCGAGGTCGTCGAATCGGAGCACGGCAACGTGATCTCCGAGATCCAGACGCTCCAGCAGGAGAACCCCGAGTTCGCGCTGCTCGACCTCAACTTCGACTGGACGTATCGCACCGGCTACACGCCGCTCATCCGCCTCCGCCCGCCCGAGGGATCGGCGCTCCCGACGGTGCACTGGGACCTCACGGCGGTCGCGCTCTCGGGGCCTGACAGCTTGAGCCTCTCGCTCTCCGATCTCAACGCGGCGCCGCGCCACGTCGAGGGCCAGGTGCTCGACCAGGGCGGCGCTCCCGTCATCGCCTCGGTGCAGATCCAGAGCGCCGCGATCTCGGGCGACGTGAGCTCGACGGCGAAGTACAAGCTCGAGACCGAGACCGACGAGGCGGGCGTGTTCGCCGCCGATCTCCCGCCGGGCAAGTACCGGGTGATCGCGCGCCCCACGGCCGACGCGTCGAAGGCGATCGCGGAGGAGGCGCTGACCGTGCTCGCCGGCGACGGCTGCTTCTGCGGCCAGTCGATCACCGTGCCCGAGCGCAGCACGCTCCGCGGCGGCGTGACCGGCCCCGCCGGCGAGTCGATGATCTCGGCGTACGTGGTGGTGACGCCCTCGCTCTCGAGCACCACGCGCTACCTCGACAAGGTCCTGGCGCTCGATCCGCTCCAGCCGCGCGAGCAGTCCATGCCGCTCGGCGGCACCGGCTTCGCGCTGCCCGTCGATCCCGGCGAGTTCGATTTCTCCGTCCGCCCGGCGGACGGCTCGCGCTTCCCGTGGCTGGTGCGGCCGAGGCTCTCGGTGCCGGCGGCGGACATCGCGCCGACCTCCGATCTCGACCCGATGACGATCCCGTACCCTGCGATCCTGCAGGGCGTCGTGCGCGATCCGGCCGGCGCGTCGCTGCCGGGCACCGTCGTGCGGGCCTGGGTGCCCGTGAGGGACCCCTCCCAGGCCGGCAAGGTCACGGGCCTCATCCAGATCGGCGAGACGCTGACGGGGCAGGGCGGTGACTACGTGCTGCCGCTGCCCCCTTCGATCTCCGAGTGAGCCAGACGGGCATGTACGCGCCCGGCGGAGCGGGATAGGCTAAGCCAGTGGCGCCTCCCACGCGCGGCGAGAGTCCGGAACCCTCGGGGGGGGACGGCTCGGAGAGCCCGCGCGGTGCTGCGTCCGGAGTGCGGTCGAGCGCCGAGCCCGCGACCGCGAGCGGAGCGCCTGAACACGCCGGCGCGCTCCACGAGGTCTCGAACGCCCTCACCGTGATCCTCGGTTGGATCGAGCGCGCGCGGGAGGCCCGCGGCGCCGAGCTCGAGCGCGCGCTCGACATCGCGGCGTCTCGCGCGAGAGGGGCGCGCGTCATCGTCCGCACCGCGATCGGCGCCGCGGTCAGCGCGGACGAGGGCGCCGCCGCGGACGGCGCGTCGAGCCAGCTCGGCGGCATCATCGATGACGCGGTCACCGCGCTCGAGCCCGAGGCGCGCCGCGCGCGCGTCCACCTCCGCGCCGCCGTCGACCCCGGAGTCGACCGGCGCCCTGTCCCAGCGGGCTCGGCGCTGAACCAGGTCCTCACGAACCTCCTGCTCAACGCGATCGCCATGTCGCCGCGCGGCGGCGCCGTGCAGGTCGACGCCTCCGCCGACGGCGACCGGGCCGTCATCACCGTCGCCGACGAGGGCCCCGGCGTGCCCGTCGAGCGGCGCGCCACCCTCTTCACCGACGGCGTCTCCACGCGCCCCGGCGGCGCGGGCATCGGCCTCCGCCACTCCGCCGCGCTCGCGGCCGCCGCCGGCGGCGCCCTCTCCCTCGCCCCCTCCGATCGCGGCGCCCGCTTCGACGTCCGCTGGCCGCTCGCCGGCGCCTGGCCGCGCCCCTCCGCCCTCCCTCCGGCAGGCCCGCCCGACGCCGGGTCGCCGGCCCCCCTCGACGCGGAGCCGCCCTCGAGCGTCGCGCCCCCGCGCCGCGCCCCCGGCGTCTCCCTCGACGGCCTCCGCATCCTGCTCGTCGAGGACGACGACGCCGTCGTCGAGCTGCTCGACACCGCGCTCACCGCGCGCGGCGCGACCATCGTCAGCATCCGCGAGGCCCACGACCTCCCCGGCGCCCTCGCCACGGGCCCCTTCGACGCCGCGCTGCTCGACATCTCGCCGATCCAGCGCGACGTGAGCGGCGCCGTCTCCGCCGTGCGCAGCGCGAGCCCTGACGTGCACCTCGTGGTCATGTCCGGCAGCGTGGTCCGCGTCCCCGACCTCGAGGGCTGCGGCGCCTCCTGGGTCCGCAAACCCTTCGAGGTGCGCGAGATCGTGGAAGCGCTCGGCCGCTGAGCACCTCGTCCAGCAGCGCATCAAGGATGTGCTTGACATCCACACCCGGCCGGGTAGGTTGCGCGCCCGTACTCCAGCGAAGGTGGCGGAACTGGCAGACGCACTAGCTTGAGGTGCTAGCGGGTAACACCGTGGGGGTTCAAGTCC
>CAYQYG010000023.1:0-25981 GCA_964421485.1 uncultured Polyangiaceae bacterium
ACGCTCGGGGGCTCCGCGCGGACAAGCCGCGCTGCGCCCCCGAACCCTTGGTCAACGCTCGGGGGCTCCGCGCGGACAAGCCGCGCTGCGCCCCCGAACCCCCTACGCTCCCGATGGTCGCTACCCCGAGGAGCTGGAGCGCTGACGAAACTTGACTCGTTTGTCACCGCCTTCGCTCCCTCAAGGACTCTAGCCGCGGCCCCGGCGCCTCGGATCGTGGCGCCCGAGCAGATCGTCGACCACCGCCTTCACCTCGGGCGTGAGCTGCACCTCCTCGTCGTCGCCCGCGCGGAGCGCGGCGACCTCGCGCCGCGCGGCGGCCTTGGCCTCGCGGCGCCGGAGGCTCCGCGCACGCGCCTGCCTCGCGCGCCCGGCGAGCAGCGGGACGATCCGCCACGCCTCGACCCCGTCGAGCGGCGGGATCGGCAGGAGGTTCAACGCCATCAGGATGACGTTCGTCATGACGAACGCGTGCGCCACGTGGTGCTGGAACGCGGTGGTCGGCTCGCCGAACGCGAGCACCGCGGCGCGGGTGCCGAGCAGCAGCGCGAGCTGGCCGAGCACCCCGCCCCAGGCGATGAGCGCGCGCTGCATCGGCGTGACCGAGCCCGCCCACCGGCACGCGCCGCCGAAGCCGTGGATGTCGATCGAGACCACGCGCTGCCGGCATCGATCCACGACGACCGCGTGGCCGAGCTCGTGCACGAAGATCAGGATCGCGAACGCCAGCCAGTACGCCGGCACGAGCTCGAGCTGGCCGAACACCAGCGCCCCGAGCGGCAGCGTCCAGTGCAGCCGGACCGGGGCGCCGCGCCAGCGTCCGATCGAGAGGTAGCCGCCTCCGAGCATGGGGCTCGCTCGAGGATACCAGCGGCGCGCGCGCGGCAGCGCGGAAACGCCGCGCGGGAGATCAGGGATCGCGCTCGGCGATCGCGAGGCGCTCGATCGGCCGCACGCCGCGCTGCCACGGCCAGTAGCGCGCGGCCCAGTCCACGGTCGACTCGTCCGAGAGGCGCCGGAGCCCCGAGCGCGCGAGGAGCTCCGCCATCGCGCCGGGAGGGAGCTGGGTGAGCATCGGCTCGCCGACGAGGCGGAGCAGCGCCTCGCCCGCGCGCAGCGCCGGCCACGGCACCTCCGCGCCGGCGCGGTAGGTCAGCGCCACGCGGCTCCCGGGCGCGGAGAGCGCGCCGATCACGGCGATCGTCCCCGCCACGGCATCCGGCGTGAGGTACGGCGTCACGCCCTCCCAGATCCACATCGCGGGCTCGTCGGGCCGGAAGCCCGCGGACGGGAGCGCGTCCTCCAGGCGGTCGCGCTCGAAGTCGACCGCGACGCGCGCGAGGGATCGCGCGAGCGGCGGCGCGGGGCGGCGGGCGAGGCGCGCGAGCTTGTACCGCTGCGTGCTCGGGTGATCGACCTCGAACGCGCGGACGCCGGCGAGCTCGCGCATGCGCATCGCGCGGGCGTCGAGGCCCGCGCCCAGCACCACGAGCTGCGTCGCGCCCGCGGCGATCGCGTCGCGGATCGCGTCGTCGATCGCCCGCGTGCGCAGCGGCACGTGGTAGTTCAGGCCGAACGTCGCGAGCCCGAGCCCCCGGTGCACCGCGCCTGCGGCGAACGGAGCCGCCGCGATCGCGCGCGCCGGCAGCGCCAGGACGCCCGGCACGAGCCCCGCCGCGTGAGGATCGTCCGCGAGGCGGTACGGATCGGGCATCTCGGTGTAGAGCGCGCGGAGCGCGGCGACGACCGAGGCGGTCAGGCTGGGGCGATCGGAGCGCAAGGGGGGCCTCTCCTGTCGTGTGCAGGACGATGATGATGGGCGACGCCGGCGACGGCGGCCGCGGAGTGAGCGTGGATGCGTGGGGGAGGGAAGGGGAGGGGAGGCGCGGGGCTCGGCCCCGCGCCTCCGGGTGCGGCTAGAGCTGCTGCACGCCCCTCGAGTTGAGGACGCAGTACAGGAGGTCCGGGTCGCACGCGACGCTGAGGTTCGACGAGATGCCCGAGCCGCCCACGAGGCCGTACTCCGGCTCCGGATCGGGCTCGGCGTCGCAGAGCTTGGGCTCGGGCTCGCCGACGCCCATCGCGTTGCAGTCCTCGTCGGTCTCGGGGTTGCAGTCCCTGCACGTCGAGGGATCGGTGTAGGGATCGCACTCCCCCTCCGGATCGACCGGCGCCAGGAACTTCACCTTCTCGCAGCTGACCGCCGGCCACAGCGCGGCGACTTCGTACGTCGCGCTGCAGTCGTCGATCGTGAGCCTCATCGTCCCCTGCGCCTGGTTGCCGAGCAGCGCCGCCGTGACGTAGACGCTCACGTTGCTCCACTCGATGCTCATGTTCGTCTCGACCTGCTCCGGCGGAGCCCCGCCGCCGCCGCCGCCGCCCACCTCGCCCGGGACCTCCGGGAGATGGAGCTGCGCCGTCGAGAGCGTGGGCACGTTGCACATGCCGCCGTCGGGCTCGACCGAGGTGAACTGACCGACCGAGTACGGCTTGTGCGTCTCGTCCGGGTCCGGCTCGATCGCATGCTGGTAGAGGTCCCCGAGCGAGTTGGTCTGGATCGCCAGGAACTTCACCGACTGGTCGGGGACGTCGCCGTTCGCGGGGTTGAAGGCCTGCAGGCCGATGAAGTCACCCGGGAGCGAGCCGCAGGCGCTCTCCGGGTCACCCTCGGTCAAGTAGAACTTCGCCACGTACGGGGAGTAGCTCGCGCTGCCGACCGTGCACTCCGTCTCCGGCTGGGAGCAGCCAGGGGCCCACAGCCAGAGCGCGCCGACCCCAATCGCCAAACCAAGAATTTTCGTCTTCATGGCTCGTCTTTCCTTTCGCGAGTGGGCGGCGCCCTCAGAACGTCACCCGCGCGCCGAACCGGAAGGTGCGAGGCGACTGGTAACTGGTGGGGTTGCCGAAGTTCGGGTTGACGTCAGCGGCGGTGAAGGCCTCGCCGTCCGTCCTGCGGATGCAGTTCGGCAGGTCGTCGGTCGTCCCGTCCACGCAGGGGAGCACGTCCGCGGAGGTGTAGCGCTGATCGATCTGCGTGACCTCCTGGAAGTTGAAGAGGTTGAACACGTCCATCGACAGGATGAGCTGGCTGTCCTTCGCGAGATCGAAGGAGTAGCCGATGTGGCCGTCGATGTTGTGCACCCACGGGAGCCGCTCGCCGGAGCCGCGCGGGAGGATGAAGACCTCGTCGGCCCCGTACTGGAAATGGGCGCCGGTGAGGTTCGTCGGGCCGCCGGCCCGGGTGCGGAAGGTGAGGCCGAGGTCGAGGACCATGCCGCCGGGGATCTCGAACGCCTTGGCGCCGAAGATCTTGATGTCGTGGCGGCGGTCGCCCGGGAGCGGACCGTCACGGTTCGGGAGGAGCGAGATCAGATCGAAGTCCGAGTTGATGTTCGGATCGAGCTGGAGCGTCTCCGGGCGGAAGAGGCCGGCGTAGTTGCCGCGGAGGTACGAGACCGTGTAGCTCGCCTGGGCCAGCCACAGATCCGCGAACGCCTTCTGGAAGTAGAAGGTCACCGCGTCGTAGTCGCGCTTCGCCTCGGGGAAGTCGGAGGCGATGCCCTTGCCGGGGTTGCCGATGAAGTAGGTGTTCGCCTCGTCGCGGCTCATGTCCTCGATGACGTTGTTCATCCAGCGCTTCGTGTACGATACGCCGAGGCGGCCGTTCTGGATGATCTCGTACTCGCCGCCGATGACGAGCTCGTCGGAGGACTGGGGGCTGATGTCCGGATCGACGGGGACCTTGCCGCCCGACGTCGGGATCCAGTACTGGAACGGATCGTACGCCCCGCCGATGGGGAGGCGCACGTCGTCGCCCTGGCACTCCGGGCCCGTCGCCTGCGCGGGATCGCGCGGGTCGCAGGGATCGGGATCGGAGGAGCCGTTCGGGCCGGCGCTGCGGACGGACGTGAGCTGGCGCTCATCGCCGAACGAGCGGTCGACGACGTCGAGCGGGACGCTCTCGTAGTAGCGCGCGAAGTTCGCGTAGAGCTTCGAGCGGCCCTCCTGCGTGAAGTCGTAGACGACGCCCACGCGCGGCGACCACTGGTTCGGCAGCGCCATCCCGAGCTTGCCGTCGTCGGAGATGAGGTACTGCGCGTCGTACCGGAGGCCGATGTTCAGGGTGACCTTGTCGAGGATGCTCCAGCTGTCCTGCGCGAAGCCGCCGACGGTGGTCGAGAGCGAGGAGATCTCGACCGCGTCCTGGATGACGTAGTCGCTGACCTCGGGGCCGGTGACGAACGCGTACATGCGGTTGTCCGAGAAGGTGCCGCCGCCCAGGCTCTCGCGGAAGCGCTCGCGGCCGGAGTAGGCCTTCTTGTGGTCGTACGTCATGATCTCGGCGTCGAGGCCGCCCTTCACGACGTGGTGGCCGAGCCCCTCGAAGAGGTTCGTCACGACGGCCTTGATCTGGAAGCGATCGAGCGAGGCCTCGTCGATGAAGTCCGGGCCGCCGCTGAAGTACGTGCTCGTGGGGCAGGGGACCATGTACTCGTCGGGCTGGCCGTCGCCGTCCGCGTCGTCGGGCTGGCCGTCGCCGTCGCGGTCCATCGGGACGTTTTGGCAGAGCGCGAGCGCCTCCGCGGGCAGCCCCTCGAAGTCCTGGATCGAGTGGAGGTGCGGGTTGTTGCGGCGCCACGACACGGCGGGCACGCCGGCGAGGCCGTCGTGCGAGCCGACGGCGCTGCCGTCGGACGGCAGGCGCGCGGACTCCTGGTGATGCCAGCCGACCGTCGTGTCGAAGAGCAGCCGCTTGTTGTCGAACGCCGACGACCACTTGAGGGCGATGTCGTTCGCCGAGGCGACGTACTTGTGCGCCCACGCGGAGTACGAGCCGAGGGTCGAGGAGCCGATCTCGATGCCGCCGTCCTGCGGGTCGATGCCGTAGGTGCCGTTGCCGCCCGTGGTGCTCGGCGAGCCGTAGACGCTCAGCGTGAGGCTGTTGTCCTGGTTGACCTGATAGGTCAGCTTGCCGATGTACTGGATGCTCTGCGCCTGGGCCCGGTAGAACTTCTCCGTGCCGGGGAGGCGCTCGACGACGGTGAAGCCGTTCTCGTCCTGGATCGGGTTACCGTAGCCGGGGTTGCCGGGCGTCGGCGTGGCCGTGTCGTTCGACGCGTCCATGTCGTAGAGGGTCCGGTTCAGGCTCCGCTCGATGTTGCGGGTCGTGAACGCGAACTGCATGCCGGCGAAGAACCAGAGCTTGTCCTTGATGATCGGGCCGCCGACCTCGAAGCCGAAGTCGCGGATCGAGGACAGGCTGAAGTCGTACATGATCGTCGAGCCGTTGCGCCTGACGATCTCGCGCTCGCCCTCGAGCGCGCCCGGGGTGATGTTGAAGAAGACCGACCCGTGGAAGTCGTTGCCGCCGCTCTTCGTGACGACGTCGAGCACGCCGCCGGTGGAGCGCCCGTACTCCGGCATGTAGCCGCCGGACACCACGTTGACCTCCTTGACGAACTCGACCGAGAGCGGCGTGCCGACGACGCCGTACGCGGGATCGTTCACGGAGAGGCCGTCGATCACGTACTGGTTCTCCGGCGACGTCGTCCCGTTGATCGACGTCCCGTAGTTGTCCGCCTTGGCGCCCGGGGCCGTCTCCGCGATGGCCTCGAACGAGCGCTCCGCGCCGCCCTTCGCCGCCGACGGGTTGGCCACCGCGATGCGGCGGGTGAAGTCCTGGTTGATGTTCTGCGCGACCGCGCTCGAGCCGACGTCGACCGTCGGCGCCTTGCCGACGACCACGATCTCCTCGGCCTTGAGGGCCTCGGGCTGGAGCTTGATCGGGACGTTGAGCGTCACCGCGCTGCGCAGCGTGATGCCGCTGCGCGAGAACGGCCGGTAAGTCTCCTTCTCGAACCGGAGGGTGTAGCTGCCGGGTGGGAGGTTGGGGATACGGTAGGAACCTGACCCATCTGTGACCACGATCTGTTCGCCTTGCAGCTCCGGCGCGGTGGCCGTCACCACGACGTCTCCGATGGGGGCGGAGGTCGCGGCGTCGGACACCTTTCCGGCAATAACGCCACTGCCCTGGGCGAACGCAGGGATGGCGGTGAAGAGGATGGCGGCGATCATCAAGACCGACGCCCACAGGCTGCGCGGCGCACTGTGCGGCCGCGGTCTTAGGCTCATGATGGTGTCGAGGAGATTCACGGATTCCCTCCAGTAAAGTACGGCACCTCGAGTCGGGCCCTACCGTAGACAGAATCCCGTCGAAGCAATAGACTTTTTTGTGCGTCCGTTCGGCTGGTACACTCCGGGTGGTCGCCGCGGCGGCTACCTGGTCGCCGTGCCTGCTTCCTCCGAAATCCTCTAGCCAGAGCCCAGGAGGGCTACCCACCCGCCATGTTTGATTCGGTCCTAGGCCGCACCACGGCCACCAAGGGGCGCCTCGGGACGGGCGCTGCCCTCTCGATCGCCACCCACGTCGCCCTCGCCGGCGTCGTCCTCTGGCTCTCCACGCGGCCCGTGGAGGAGGAGAAGAAGGACATCGACGTCACCTTCTTCGCCCAGCCCCCGCCTCCGCCTCCGCCTCCGCCTCCTCCCCCGCCCGGCGGGTCGAAGCCCAAGGTCCAGGAGGTCAAGCCGAAGCCGGTCCAGAAGCCCGACACGATCTACGACACCAAGGAAGAGCCCAAGGACAAGCCCAAGCCGGAGCCCGAGAAGGCGTCCGACGCGCCCGAGGAGCCCGGTGGGGAGGAGGGCGGCGTCGAGGGCGGCGTCGAGGGCGGCGTGGTCGGCGGCGTGGTCGGCGGCGTGGTCGGCGGCGTGCTCGGCGGGCAGCTCGGCGCCCCGCCCCCCCCGCCGCCGCCGCCCACCAACCAGTCCATCCCGTTCGGGGCCGGCATGTCGCGCCCGACGCGGGTCGCCGGCCGCGATCCCATCTACACGCGCGAGGCCCGCGAGGCCCGGATCGAGGGGCTCGCGATCGTGCGCTGCACCATCACGACGAGCGGCTCCCTCACGGGCTGCCGCATCATCAAGGGCCTGCCTCACATGGACAGGGCCATCCTCGACGCGCTCGCCACCCACCGCTACACGCCCGTCACCTACCAGGGCCGCACGGTCGCCGTGGACTACGTGTTCAACATCCGCCTCAAGCTCCAGTGACGGATCCCCCTTTGACACCCGGGGTTCCAGGTCCGCCTCGCGGCGCCTTCCGCCCCGGACCTCGTCGCGCCTGTTGTTGAACGGCACCACCCCGTAGTAGAGAGGGGCGCGGGTTCGGGGAGACGGGCGCTGCGAGGCGACCCGGAGCCCCGGACGCAGGCTTGATCGGGGCGCCCCGGTACCATCTGCCGTGGCGCGCCGGCCCGGCGGAGAGCAGATCCGTCATCATCGAACAATTCTGACACCACCGAGCGCCAGGGAGGCGCGTACGAGACGATGCAATTCACATTGACCGAGCTCTGGGGCCACATGGGGCTGTTCGCGCGGCTGATCGTGCTCGCGCTGGGCGTCATGTCCTTGTCGTCTCTCGTCGTCTTCGGCGAGCGCCTCCTCGTGTCCCTCAAGTCGAAGGCGGCGTCGCAGGAGTTCGCGGCGAAGCTCGGGCCGATGCTGGCGAAGGGGGATCTCGACGCCGCCGCCGACGCGCTGAGGGGCAAGAAGGAGATCGGGTACCTCGGCCGGGTGATCGGCGCGGGCCTCTCGGCCTTCACGACGAACCAGCCCGAGTCGCTGCCCGCGCCTGCGGAGGACCGCGAGGGCTGCTTCGAGTCGGTGGCGCGCGCGCTCGAGCGGCAGGGGCAGCGCGAGGTGCTGAGCCTGAAGCGCGGCTACGGCGTGCTCGCGACGGTCGGCTCCACGGCGCCGTTCGTCGGCCTGCTCGGGACGGTCATGGGCATCGTGAACGCGTTCCAGATGATGGCGGCGTCGGGCTCCGGCGGCCTCGGGACGGTCTCCGCGGGCATCGCGGAGGCGCTCATCACGACGGCCTTCGGGCTGCTCGTCGCGATCCCGGCCGTCATGGCCTACAACTACCTCCAGGGCTGGATCGACGCGCGGACGATCGACATCGCCGAGTCGTCGAACGAGTTCCTTGACATCGTCGCGAAGAGGCTGGACGGGCGCGTCGGCGGCTCCGACGAGTCCGGGGACGAAGAGGCCGCCTAGCGTGGGCGCGCGCCGCCCGGCGCCCCGGCCAGCGGATCCCCGCGGACCGGCGCGTCGGCAGGCGCCCAGCCGAAAGGAAGCCCTCTCATGGGGATGTCCGCAGGCCCGCAGAAGGGTCCGAAAAGCGAGATCAACGTCACGCCGCTCGTCGACGTCGTGCTCGTCCTCCTCATCATCTTCATGGTCGTCACGCCCATGCTCCAGCGCGGCAAGGAGGTGAAGCTGCCTCAGGCCAAGCAGATCGACGAGGAGAAGAAGGACGCGGATCCGCTGATCCTCTCGGTGACGCTCCAGAAGACGACGTGGGTCGAGAACGATCAGTACGACGACAACGGCCTGAGCGATCGGCTCAAGAGCGAGTTCGCCGCGCAGCCCAACCGGAAGGTGATGGTCAAGGGCGACACGGCCCTGTCCTTCGGCGATATCCGGAGGGTCATGGACATCGCGCGGAAGGCGGGCGCGAAGAGCGTCTCGCTGGCCGTCGAGGAGCTCAAGGAGTAGCCGGCGATGAGCAGCCATGCATCCAGGAAGTTCGTGGTCAAGCCGGCGGCTCCCATGAACTCGGAGATCAACGTGACGCCGCTGGTCGACGTCGTGCTGGTGCTCCTCATCATCTTCATGGTCGTGACGCCGCTGCTCGAGAAGGACATCGGCGTCCGCGTCCCCCAGACCGAGGAGGCGCCCGACCCCGATGCCATCCCGCCGGATCAGCTCGTGGTGCGGGTCAACGCCGCGGGGGAGCTGACGGTCAACTGGGAGAAGGTCGCGCAGCCCGATCTGGCCGAGTACCTCAGGACCCGGCTCGACAAGCGGCGGAAGCCCGAGGACAAGATCGTCTTCATCAGCGCGGACGACGGCGCCAACTACGGCTCGGTCGTCGCGGTGCTCGACAGCGCGAAGGCGGCCGGCGCGACGGTCCTCGGGATGGCGACGGAGAAGGACGAGTCGGGGGCGAATGCCCCGGCGCCTGCTCCGGCGCCTCCTGCCCCGGCTCCCTAGGGAGCCTGCCCCCCTACCACTGGATATCGAAGCTGAGCTTCGACCTCCTGCCTGGCCGGCCGAACTGGACCTTGCGGATCGCCTCGACCACGCAGTCGGCGGCGTCCTCCACGCGCTCGTTCGGGGGGGCGATGCTCGCGGCGAGCACGCGGCCGTCCGGGCGCAGGTAGGCGGTCGCGCGGAGCTTGCCTCGGGCGCCTTTCTTCTTGCAGCGCCAGGCGTTCTGTGCGGCCTTGGTCACGGCCGGGCGCACCCATTTCACCTCGAGCACCGCGGGCTTCGTCTTCGGATCGATCTCGTAGGCGCGCTCGGCGACGCCCTCGCCGCCGATGGGCCTGGGCCACTGCTTCTCCTTCACGAGCGCCAGCACGCACCGCTCCGCGTCGCGATCGCCGAGCGTCGTCTCGCTGAGGTATGCCCAGCGCGCGCGGCCCTCGCGATCGATGCGGATCTTCAGGTTGAAGCGGCCGCCGAGCACCGGGAGCTTGCCGGTCGCCTCGTCGAGGCAGGCCTGCACGGGCCGATCGAGCGACTGGAACGCGCGCGCCATCGCCTCCTCGTTCAGGCCGCCGATCTCGCCCTCGACCGAGGACGGCCCGGCGTCGGCGGGCTCGGGCGCCGGGGGAGGCGCGGCGGGCGGCGGGGGAGGCGCGGCGGGCGGCGGCGGGGAGCCGCACGCCCAGAGCGCGAGGGGGATCAGGCAGAGCGTCGCGACGCGGACCGCGCGGAGCACGACGCGAATTAGCGTCCGGCGGGTCACCGGATGCAATCCCGTTCTGTGCGCGCAGGGCGAACGGGCAAGCTCAGCCGTTCAGCGCGCGGAGGATCTCGTCGTCGTCGGGGAAGCGGTACTCCTTGTGCTTGGAGAAGATGAGCCTGCCGTCGACGAGCACGTCGAACTGGCCGACGCTGCCCGCCTCGATGCGGGCCTCGACGCCGGTGGCCTTCTTGATCGCGGCCGCGAGACTCACGGCCCTCGGCTTGTAGTTTCAGGCGGCGCAGTACTTGATGACGACGTTCATGTGGCCCTCCATGCAGCGGCCGCCGGCAGGGTTCGGCCCCGGCGGACGCGTGTAGCTTAGCCCGTGGCAGCTTCGGTCGGAACCCGCGCCGTGCATCGTGGTTTTCCTTGGCAATCAGGATCCGGTGGAGTAGCGACCATCGGGAGCGGCCCTGCCGCCGACCATCGGGAGCGTAGGGGGCGAAGCCCCCTCATCGGCGCCCGGCCCTGCCGGGCGAAAGCGAGGTCATGGATGCTGCGGACTGATTGGGTGAGCAGGCGCGCTGGGAGCTCGAACCAGAGCCAGATGCACTTCGCGCGGAAGGGCGTCGTCACCGAGGAGATGGAGTTCGTCGCGCGGCGCGAGCGGCTCGAGCCCGAGCTCGTGCGGAGCGAGGTCGCGCGCGGGCGCATGGTCATCCCGGCGAACATCCACCACGTGAACCTCGAGCCGATGGGCATCGGCATCGCGGCCCTCTGCAAGGTCAACGCGAACATCGGCAGCAGCCAGACCACGAGCGACATCGAGGGGGAGCTCGAGAAGCTCCGCTACTCCATCAAGTACGGCGCCGACACCGTGATGGACCTCTCCACGGGCGGCGACATCGACGGCATCCGCCGCGCGATCATCGCCAATTCGCCCGTCCCGATCGGGACCGTCCCCGTCTACCACGCCCTCGAGGTCTGCCAGGGCACGGCGAAGATGACCGCCGCGGACCTCATCGACATGCTCGAGCACCAGGCCAAGCAGGGCGTCGACTACTTCACCATCCATGCGGGCCTCCTGCGGGAGCACCTGCCGCTCGTGAAGGGCCGGATCACCGGCATCGTCTCGCGCGGCGGGGCGATCATGGCCCAGTGGATGATCGAGCACGGCCAGCAGAACCCCTTCTACACCCACTGGGACAAGGTCCTCGAGGTCTGCGCCCGGTACGACGTCACGATCTCGGCGGGCGACGGGCTCCGGCCGGGGTGCTTGCATGACGCGAGCGACGCCGCCCAGTTCGCCGAGCTCGCGACCCTCGGCGAGCTCACCAGGCGCGCGTGGGAGAAGGACGTGCAGATCATGATCGAGGGGCCGGGGCACGTCCCGTTCGACCAGATCGCGATGAACGTGCAGAAGGAGATGGAGATCTGCCACGAGGCGCCGTTCTACGTCCTCGGACCGCTCGTCACGGACATCGCGCCGGGGTACGACCACATCACGAGCTGCATCGGCGCCACCATGGCCGGGTATGCGGGCGCCGCGATGCTCTGTTACGTCACGCCGAAGGAGCACCTCGGGCTGCCGGACGCGGAGGACGTCAAGCAGGGGCTCATCGCCTACAAGATCGCGGCCCACGCGGCGGACGTCGCGCGGAAGCGGCCGGGCGCGCGCGACCGTGACGACGCGATCAGCCGGGCGCGGTACGCCTTCGACTGGCGGCAGCAGTTCGCGCTGGCGCTCGACCCGGAGACCGCGCGCTCGATGCACGACGAGACCTTGCCGCAGGAGTACTTCAAGACGGCCGAGTTCTGCTCCATGTGCGGGCCCAAGTACTGCTCGATGCACATCAACCGCGCGGTCGACGAGCACAACGCGAAGCTCGAGGCCGAAAAGGGGCAGGGGAAGCGCTCCCTCTTGCTCGTGGACGCGGCGCGGGGGGTCGATCCTGCGTGAACGGCTCGGCGTGAAGGGGCGCGGCGCTCGCCGCGCGTGGATGCTGGCGGCGCTCGGGATCGCGGCGTGTCGCGGCGAGCCGTCCGCGGCGCCCGCGTCGGGCGCGCCGGGCGGGGCGAGCGCTCAGCCGACGGCGCTGCCCGTTCGGGCTCCGGCGCGGCCGGCGAGCGCGCGGGCAGCGGATCCCCGGTGGCGGCTGGCGCTCGGGGAGGATCCCGTGGAGCGCGCGCGGCTCGCCGAGGCCGAGGGCGCTTCGGGGCTGCTCGACGCGCTCGACGACGGCGGGGAGATCGCCGACGTCGCGCTGCTCGCGCTCCCGTACGCCGACGACGCCGACCTCGCCCTCGGCCCGCTCGCGGAGCGCGCCCTGGCCGCGCCGCCGGCGACCGCGGGGCCGCTCGTCCGGGCCCTGCTCGAGATCGCGGGGCGCCCCGCGCGGCCTCGCGAGCCGCTCGATCCCGAAGGGGCGCGCGCGGCCGGCGCGGCGCTGATCACCCTGGCGCGGCGCGTCCAGCTCCCGGCCGAGGTGCGGGCGCACGCCGTCTCGGGCGCACGCGCCCTCGCCGAGCGCGGCTACGCGGATCCTGCGGCGATCCCCGCGGATCTCGATCCGCGACCGTGAGGTGCGGGGCGCTGCCCGAGCCCGGGTATCGCCGCGATCGCCTCGCTTTGGGCCGCCGCGGTCGCGATGCGGTACGTTCCACGCGTGACGACTCCTTATGCCTCCGAGGCCTTCATCCACCAGCTCCTCGGCAAGGCGCTCGCGGCCAACGCGAGCGACATCCACCTCAAGGTCGGCCAGCCGCCCGGCGCCCGCGTGCGCGGCGACATGGTCTATTTCCGCGTCGACAAGATCCGGCCGGAGGACAGCGAGGCGGCCGCGCGCGTGCTGCTCGCCGGCCGGCCCGCGCGCGAGCAGCTCTCGACGCTCCAGGAGCTCGACACCTCGTACTCGGTCGCGGGGCTCGGGCGCTTCCGCGTCAGCCTCTACCGGCAGCGCGGGTCCCTCGCGATCGTGATGCGGAGCATCCCGCTCAAGGTGCCGGCGTTCGACGACCTCGGGCTGCCGGGCGCCGTGCGGGCGCTCGCGGAGCAGGACCGCGGCCTCGTGCTCGTCGCGGGCGCCGCGGGCAACGGCAAGAGCACGACGCTCGCCGCGGCGGTGGGCCACGTCAACGCGAGCTTCGCCAAGCACGTCGTCTGCATCGAGGATCCCATCGAGTTCCTCCACGAGGACAACCGATCGAGCGTGACCCAGCGCGAGGTCGGCGTGGACACGCAGTCGTTCGCGTCCGGGCTGCGGGCGGCGCTCCGGCAGGACCCGGACGTGATCCTCGCGAGCGCGCTGCGCGACGCCGAGGCGCTGGAGATCGCGCTGCAGGCCGCGGAGACAGGCCACCTCGTGCTCGCCGCGATGCACACGACCGACGTCGCGCGGACCCTGGCCCGCGCGCTCGCGCTCGGCAAGAGCCAGGCCGAGGCGCGCGAGCGGCTCGCCGACTGCCTGCAGGGCGTCGTCGCGCAGCGGCTGCTGCCGAAGCGCGACGGCACGGGCGTGGTGCTCGCGGCGGAGGTCCTCATCGCGAGCGCGGCGGTCCGCGAGGCGATCCGGCGGCCGGAGGGCAACCCGCCGCTGCGCGAGCTCATGGACAAGGGCGGCGCGCCGTACGGCATGCAGACCTTCGAGGGGCACATCCGGCAGCTCATCGGCCAGGGGATCGTCGCGAAGGAGATCGCCAAGGCGGCCGTGTAGCCCGGCAGGGCCGGGCGCCGCTCAGGGGCCTCGCGCGCCCCGAGGCCCAGGCGACGGCGGCGCGGCGCGGCCCCGCTCGAACGCGCGCGCGCCAGACCTGCGTCACCGGAAGTTCTGAACGGACCACACGCTGCCGTCGGGGAACGTGTGGAACCCGCACGCGACCATCGTGTAGCTCGGGTTGGTCATGTTGATGTAATGGCCGTGCGTCGAGTAGTCCTGCCCCGGGCCCTCGTCCCACATCATCTGGAGGCAGCCGCCGATCATCTGCTCCGCGGGGCCGGGCCAGCCGGGGCACTCGTTCTGCGCGGACTCGCTGCAGCTCCCGAACGCGCCGTGCGGCGTGCCGGTGGTGCCGTCCGACTCGGCCTCGCCGTCCGCGCACGCCTCCCCGTCGGTCCAGCGCGCGAGCGGCCCGAGGCCGATCGTGGCGCGGTGCTGGTTGATCGTGTCCACGCAGAGCTGGGCCACGCCCGAGTTGGTGGCCGTGCTGGTGGTCGTGCCCGTGCTGGTGGTCGTGCCCGTGCTGGTGGTCGTGCCCGTGGTGGTCGTCGTGCCCGTGGTGGTCGTCGTGCCGCAGTCCCCGCAGCCCCCGTCGCCGCCGTCGCCGCCGTCGCCGCCCGCGTCGTCGCACGCCGCGAAGGCGGGCAGGAGGACGGCGAGCGCGATCGGGAGGGCGCGGAGCGAGGAGGGCAGCTTCATGCAGAGCAGGCTACCGAGCTCTGCAGGCGTCCTCAACAGGGAGGTCGATCGATCTCCCACGCTGGAAAATTCGATCGCGCGCGTCAGCCGGCGGCGGGCGCCATCGGGCGGAGGCCCGCGTCGTCGAGCAGCGCGCGGTCCTCGTCCGGGCCCGGGTTCGGCGTGGTCAGGAGCCGATCGCCGTAGAAGATCGAGTTCGCGCCCGCGTAGAGGCAGAGCAGCTGCGCCTCGCGCGAGAGCTCCGCGCGGCCGGCCGAGAGGCGCACCAGCGAGCGCGGCATGAGCAGGCGCGCGACGGCGATCGTGCGCACGAGCTCGATCGGATCCACCGGCGGCAGCGCCTCGAGCGGCGTGCCGCGGGCGCGCACGAGCGCGTTCACCGGCACGCTCTCGGGGTGCGGATCGAACCGCGCGAGCTCGACCAGCATCGCGCACCGATCGTCGATCGACTCGCCCATGCCGATGATCCCGCCCGAGCAGACCGAGATGCCGGCGCCCCGCACGCGGGCCAGCGTGGCCAGGCGCTCGTCGAACGTGCGCGTGGAGATGATCGAGCGGTACGCCTGCCGCGAGGTGTCGAGGTTGTGATTGTACGCGTCGAGGCCCGCCTCCTTGAGCCGGCGGGCCTGGTCGTCGGTGAGCATGCCGAGGGTGCAGCAGGCCTCGAGCCCGAGCTCCTTCACGCCCCGGACCATGTCGAGCACGCGATCGAACGCGGGGCCCTCCTTCACCTCGCGCCAGGCCGCGCCCATGCAGAAGCGCGTGGATCCGGCGCCCCGGGCGCGCCGGGCGGCGGCGAGGACGGCCTCCACCTCGAGCATCCGTTCCGCGCCGATCTCGGTCTCGTGGTGGCTCGACTGCGGGCAGTAGGCGCAGTCCTCGGAGCAGCCGCCGGTCTTCACGCTGAGCAGCGTGCAGAGCTGTACCTCGTCGCGGTGGTGCGCCCGGTGCGCAGCCCGCGCGCGGTCGATGAGCTCGAAGAGGGGGAGGTCGTGGAGGGCGCGGGCCTCGGCCAGGGTCCAGTCGTGCCGGATCTCGAGCATGGGAGGCTGCATAGCCGCGCCCCGGGCGGCAGCGCAAGCGCCGGCTCGCCCCCTCCGCAGCCTCGAGGGGTATTCTGGGGCGCGTGGGGCATCCTGTCCTCGTCGTCGACGACTCCGCAGTGGCGAGGGCCGTCCTCGGCCGGCGGCTCGACGCGCTGGGCCTGGCGGTCGTCACGGCCGCGTCGGCGCGCGAGGCGGGCTCGGTCGATCCGGCCGCGCTCGCCGCGGCGCTGCTCGATCTGGAGCTCGGCGACGGCCTCGGGACCGAGGTCGCGCGCCGGCTGCGCGAGGCCGCGCCCGCGCTGCCGATCGCGTTCCTCTCGGGGACCGAGGACGCCGCGCTGCTCGCCGACGCCGCGCGCCTCGGCCCCGTGTTCCCGAAGTCCTCCGGCGCCGACGAAGCCGCCCGCTGGATCGCCGGCAGGGCCGGCAGCCGATGACTTGCATGAACCGGGGTCCGGGGCGAAGGGCGCCGACAGGCGACCCGGAGCCCCGGGTGTTGAACCGGGGTCCGGGGCGAAGGGCGCCGACAGGCGACCCGGAGCCCCGGGTGTTGAACCCGGAGCGCCGCCACCGTCCTGGCACCGTTCTGGCATGAGCGCGGCTCGGACCCGCCCGTAGAGTCGGGCGCAGAGGAGTCTCCATGTCGCTCGACCGCTATCGCCGTCCCCGGATGATCGTGATGCCCCCGGACGCGACCGCCCACGATGCGGCGCGCGCGATGGCCGACCACGGCGTCTGCTCGGTGCTCATCGCCGAGGGCGACGACATCATCGGCATCCTGACCGACCGCGATCTCGTGCTCGAGCTCGTCGCCGCGGCCCTCGATCCGTTCTCGACCTCCGTCGCCGACATCATGTCGCGGGACGTCGCGACCCTCGACGTCGGTGCAAGCCTTGCTGACGTGGTGCGCACCATGCGCCAGCGCTCCTGCCGCCGGATCCCCCTGACCGAGGATGGACAGCCCGTCGGGCTCGTCACGCTGGACGACCTGCTGGTCGACGGCGAGATCTCGCAGGGCACGCGCCTGATCGTCGCCGCTCAGCTCGACGCCGAGGCGCGGCGGGTGCGCGGCCTGAGGAGGGACCGCGCGAGCGGGGTGCGCTCCACGATCGACGAGGCGGCGCGCGAGCTGGCGTACCGCCGCTCGGCGTGAGCGACGTCACTCGATCTGCAGGTGATAGTGCGGCGGGCGCGACTCCTCGAGCAGCGAGGCGCCGCCGACCTCCTCGACGCTCTTCACGAACGCGCGGCGCTCGCTCGCGGACAGGTTCCGGCTGCGGACGTCGACCGCGCCGGCGCGCAGGTGCGCCGAGATGAAGACCCCGCGGTCCATCTGGGCGCGGATCACGGCGTCCATCGAGGCGATCGCCTCCTCGGGGCGCTTGCCTGCGGCGGCGTCGTAGGCGCGCTTGATCTCGAGCGCGGCGGCGCGGTTCCTGTAGAGCTCCAGGATGTCGGCGCCGAGGCGGAGCATCTTGTACATCGCCTTGGCCTGCCGGATGGAGTCGCGCGTGCCGCTCGTGATCACGACGTGCGAGCCGGTCTTCCTGGCGAAGGCGCGGTCGATCTCGGCCATCTTGGCGGCGGCGCGGTCGGAGAGCACCACGTCGGGCAGGACGGCGTACGGGGGCGGGGGGCCCGGGTCGGCGGGCGCGGACTTGCCGAGCGCGACCTCGCGGGGGGGGCGCGCGAGCTCCTCGGGCGTGAGCGAGGGGAGGTCGTCGCAGTCGATCGGCGCGCTCGGGGCGGGCTGGGAGGCGCGCGCGGACGAGCTCGCGGCGGGCACCGGCCACGGGATGCTCGCGGGGTCGAGGTCGACCCCGCACGCGGGCGCGGCGAGCAGGGCCGCGGCGAGGGCGAGGTGGGCGGCCGGGGGGCGCCGGCGGCGCACGTCGTGGCGGGTCGAGGTCATGGCGCGGAGCGCCCATCATCCGGCGAGCGCCTCCTGCGGGAAAGAAACCGGCGGGGCGCTGCGGTCATCCGGGGGGGAGGGCCGCGGGGCTCAGCCGTGCTTCTTGCACGAGGCCGGCGTCACGACGCCGCGCGCTGCTCGCGCGGGGGCGCCAGGGGGGAGGCGTCGTAGCGGGCGAGGAGCTCGGCGGGGTCCTCGTAGACGGCGATGCAGCCGGCCTCGATGAGCTCCATCTCGCTGTGGCCGCCGCAGAGCAGGCCGAGGGTCGCGATGCCCAGCTTCGCGGCCGCCTCGGCGTCGTACGGGGTGTCGCCGACGACGGCCACCTCGCGCAGATCGACGCTGCCCAGGAGGTCGAGCGCGGCCTCGAAGACGTCGGGGTGCGGCTTCGAGCGGTCCACGTCGCCGCCCGAGGTCGCGCCCACGAGGAGATCGCGCACGCCCAGCAGGTCGATGCACGCTTCGACCTCGTGGCGGCTCCCCGACGAGGCGAGCGCGATCCGGCGGCCGTCGGATACCAGGCGGCGGAACAGCTCCGGCACGCACGGGAACGGGCGAACCTTCGGGAAGAGCTCGCCCCGGTAGAGCTCGTCCTTGCTGGCCTCGATCTGCGGGCCCAGCGCGCGGACCTCGTCCGGGACGAGGAAGACCGGCAGGAGCTGATCGGCGCCCTTGCCGATCTCGCGCCGGATCCGCTCGAGCGGCACGTCCCGCCCGAAGCGCTGGAAGGCCCGCTGCCAGGCCTCGGCGTGGAGGTCGACCGAATCGACGAGCGTGCCGTCGATGTCGAAGATCACGGCGTTCACCACCATGCAGGGCAGGTGGAGCGGACGGAAGCCGCGTGCAATCGGTGCGCGCCTGACTCGCCCTTGCCGACCTCTCCGGAGTTGCGTCCGGTCGACGTTGGGGCGCGTGGGGGCTTCGGGGGCGCAGCGCGGCTGGCCGCGCGGAGCCCCCGAGGGTGGAGCGCGCAGCCCCTCATCGGCTGTCGGCCCTGCCGACTCGCAGGGCGCGGTATGCTGGATGCAAGGCTCGCCGCGGCGCGGCCCGGTCCGCCGCGCCGCCGCACGGAGGAGCTCGCCGGTCCATGACGAACACGCATCGGAGCCCCATCGTCCAGCTGGGCCTCGCGGCCGTCCTGACCGGGCTGGTCCTCGCGCCTGCGGCGCGGGGCGACGGGAGACCGGGGGCGCAGCCGGCCTCGGCGGCGGAGCCGTCGGACGCCGACAGGTCCTCGCGCGTGCTCGTGGCCGTCGATCGCGACGACGACGACTCGGACGGCGCGCCCGACGGCGAGCAGGCGCGGGCGCCCCAGGCGCCGGAGCTGCTCCGCATCGAGGCGCCCCGCGGGGGGAAGGCGGCGCCGATCGAGGCGCCGTCGGGGCTCCGGATCCTCGTCGACGGGCGCGCCGTGCCGAGCGGCGCGCTGGTCTCGCCGGGCGCGGCGCGGATCGACGTGCAGGCGATCCGGCCGGGCCGCGGCGAGGTGCGCGCGTTCGGGCGGACGCTCCGGCTCAGCGCGTTCGAGGTGCGCGCGCTCGGGGGCGACGGGCGGCCGATCGACCTCGCGCGGTCGCACGCGTCGCTGCAGCGCACGCCGCCCGATCGGCTCGGCGACGATCCGCTCGCGGACCTCGCGGACCCCGACGCGATCCGCTTCGTCCTCGTGGGGAACGCGGACGACCTGCCCACGACGCTCGACCTCGTCTCGGTCAGCCCCTCGGGCGCGGTCGTGGATCGGCTCCCGGGCGTGCCGCTGGGACACGTGGCCTGCCCCGAGGACGTGGCGGCGGGGCTGACCTGCGGGTCGACGCGGCCGATCCGGGCGGTGGCGGACGACATCGACCGGAACCACCCGATGGTCGCGGACCGCTCGATCAAGGCGAGGCTCGGCGGCGCGCTGATCGTGGCGGCGCCCGAGGGCCTCGCGGGGGCGGAGCGCGGCGCGCCCGCCATGACCGCGGGGCGGAAGCTGCAGATGATCCGCGTCGCGGGGCCGCGGGCCTCGGCGCTCGGGCCGATCGAGCGCTACCGGGCGCGGCTCCGGGTGATCATGGTGCGCCCGCGCGCGGGCGGGCCGCCGCCGATGGGCGGGGACGACGCGGGGGCGATCGCGGTCGCGCGCGCCGAGGTCGACCGCGCGAACGCCCTCTGGGCCGCGTGCGGCGTGAGCTTCGGGCCGCCGGACGAGCTCGACGTCCGGATCGTCGATCCGCCGCGGCCGAGCCTCGTCGCGATCGGCTGCGACCACGGGCTGCCGGCGAGCGGCGGCGAGATCCGGCTGCGCGTGGACGGGCGCGAGATCTCGACGAAGGTGGCGAAGGGCATGCGGCCGGCCGCGGCGGCCCGCGCGGCGGCGGCGGCGATCAGCGCGGCGGGGTTCACGGTCCGCGTGTCGGACAACCCCGTGATCGCGGCGGGCGCGTACGGATCGAGCGACCTCCTCGTGCGCCGCCCGGGCGGCGCGCCCGCGATCGTGGACGCGCCGGCCTCGGGCGCGGTGAGCACCGATCCGACGCTCACGGCCTGCATCGGCCAGGTCGAGCTCGAGGACGGCCTGCAGCACTTCGGCGACATCGACGCGATCGCGGGCACCGTGGAGGAGCGGTCGCTGATCAAGTCGCTCGACGACGGCGATCCGTCGACGATCGACGTGATCATGGTGCCGAGCTTCGCCGGCGGCGGGCGGATCGGCGAGTCGTTCATCTACGCCGACGGCGGCGCCATCCGGAACACGCTGATCGAGGACCGCGCGGGGCTCAAGGCGGACCGCGCCTCGTTCGCGCTGTCGCACGAGCTCGGCCACGTCCTCCTCGACGACCCGGGGCACCCGGACGACTTCGGCGCCGACACGCCCACGCGCCTGATGGACGCGGACGCCGCGAACGCGTCGGCGTACGGCCCGCGCCGGCTGACCGTCGACGAGTGCGTCCGCGCTGTCCGGCAGAGCGGCCCCAGGGCGCCGGTCGCGCTGCTCGTCCCCTGGCCGCTCGTGCCGCTCGGGAAGGAAGCCGACGGGGAGGTGGTGCCCGGGGGCGCGGGGGCGAGCGCAGTGCGTCCGCGCTGAGCCCCCGCTGTGGTAAGGGCGGGCCATGCGGGTTTCCCAGCGGAGCGGACTCCTGGCCGGCGTCGCCCTCCTCGCGTGCGCCGCCGCTGCGCTGGCCGTCGTGATCACACGGCTCTACGCCGCGCTCTTCGGCCAGCACGCCGCGCTCCTCGGGGCCTCGCTCCCGCTCCTGGGGCTCGGGCTCGGAGGGATCCTGCTGCACGCCGCGCCGGGGCTCGCCCGGCCGCCGTCGCTCTTCGCGCGGCTCGCGACGCTCTCGGCGCTCGCGGCGGGCGCCACGGTCATCGCGGTGATCGTGCTCCTGCATTTCCGGCCGATCGAGGACTTCGCGCCGCGCTCGGTGCTCAAGCTCGCCGGGGCGTACGCCGTCGCGGCGCTGCCGTTCGCGTTCGGGGGCGTCGCCGTGGTCGCGGCGTTCCGGCACGCGGCGCGCGACGCCGGACGGCTCTTCCTCGGCCTGCTCCTCGGGGGCGCGGCCGGTGGGCTCGCCGCGGTGGGGCTCCTCCGCGCCGGCGCCCCGCGCGCGGGGCTCGGCGTCGCGATCGTGGTCGCGGCCGCCGGCGTCGTGCTCTGGCTCGCGTCGCAGGATCGCGACGGCGCGTACGCGTCCGGCGAGCGGAGCGCGCCCGGGGGGCTCGTCGCGACGTTCGCGCTCGGGACCACGGTGCTGCTGCTCGGCGACATCGGCGCGCCGTGGGCGAAGCTCCCGGCCGCGCGCTGGGTCCCGCTCGACAAGGTCGAGATGCAGGCGTGGACCGACGCCGCGTTCATCACGGTCGAGCGCCCCCGCGCCGGGCTCACGTGGATCCGGCTCGACGGGAGCGGCGGCAGCCAGCTCCTCGATCCCAAGATCGCCCCGCCCGCGCACCCGGAGGAGATGGCCTACGCGCTCCACGGCGACCGGGGCCCGTCCCTGATCCTCAACGCGGGCGGCGGCCGCGACGTGCTCGACGCGCTCCAGGCCGGCCAGAAGGAGATCCACGCGGTCGACGCGAACCCCTTCGTCGTCGACAAGATCGTGCGCGGCCGCTACGCGGCGCTGAGCGGCGATCTCTACGCGAAGCCCGAGGTGCGCGCCACGATCGGCGACGGCCGCGCCTACGCGCGCCGCGCGGAGGCGCCGTTCCGGAGCATCGTCGTCTCGCTGCTCGACAACGCGCCCGCCGTGACCGCGGGCGCGCTCGCGCTCACCGAGAGCCGCCTCTACACGGTCGAGGCCCTCCGCGATCTGCTCGCCCGGCTCACGCCCGACGGCACGCTGGTGGTGAGCCGCTGGGACGGCGAGGCCGACCGGCTGCTCGCGCTCGGCGCCGCGGCCGCGAGGGCGTCCGGCGCGGCGTCGCCGAAGGACCACCTCTTCGCGTGCAGCGCGGCGCGCGTGACGTCGCTGCTCATCAAGCTGCAGCCGCTCGCCGCGGGCGAGGTGGATCTGCTCCGCAAGCACTGCCGCAAGAACAAGCTCGCCGAGGTCTTCGCGCCCGACGAGCCCCGCACCGAGCGCCGCCGCTGGATCGTCGACGCCGTGGCGCGCGGCGCCCCGCTGGACGTCGCGCCGCCGACCGATGATCGCCCGTTCTTCTCGTACACGGTCCCCACGGGCCGCCTGATCGCGACGCTCCGCGCCCCCGGCGCGCTCAAGGAGGGCGGATCCGCCCTGCTCGCCGTGCTCGCGCTGATCGTGGTGGGCGGCGCGATCCTGATCGCGGCCCTGATCGGCCCGCTGCTCGGCCGCCCCGCCGCGCTCGCTCCGGCGCCGGCTGCCGCACCCGATCGCGGCCCGCGGGCCCGCGCGCTCGCGTTCTCGATGCTCTTCGGCGCGGGCTTCGTCCTGCTCCAGGCGGCGCTCGTGCAGCGCCTCGCCGCGCTGCTCGGCCACCCGAGCGCCGCGCTCTCCGTGGCGCTCCCCGTGCTCCTGCTCGCGGCCGGCGCGGGCGCCGTGCTCACCGCGCGCAAGCCCATGTCCGCCGCCGCGCCTGCGGCCGCGGTGCGCGCGCAGCTGCTCGTGGTCCTCGCGGTCGCCGCCGCCGCGGGCCTCGGCCCGCTGCTCGCGTGGGGCCTGCCGCTCCCCCTCGGCGCGCGCCTCGGCCTCACGCTCGCGGTGCTGATCCCGCCCGGCCTCCTGCTCGGCGGCATCGGCCCGCTCGGCGTGCGCCTCATCGCCGCGCGCGCGCCGGCGATGCTGCCCTGGTGCTGGGGCCTGGGCGCCCTCGCGGCCCTGGTCGCGACCGGCGCCGGCGCCCTGCTCGCGGCGAGCGTGGGCTACTCGGCGCTGCTGCTCGCGGGCGGCGTGGCCTTCTTGCTCGCCTCCGCGACCGTGCCGCCGGTGGCGATCGGGGAGGACGGGGGCCCGCGGAGCCTGGGGCGCGGCGCGGGCGCTTCGTAGCCGGCAGGCGGAGGCGTCGAGGAGCAGGCATGTACGTCAAGAAGATCCAGCTG
Organism: uncultured Polyangiaceae bacterium; assembly: GCA_964421485.1. GTDB lineage: Bacteria > Myxococcota_A > Polyangia > Polyangiales > Polyangiaceae > CAYQYG01. Next base: position 22,691 of record CAYQYG010000023.1, read on the forward strand.
GAGAACATCCGGTCGATCGCGTCGCTGATTTGGAAACCAAGCGATGCCGGTGCGGGCTGGCATGTGCTCATCGGCGACAACGGTGCCGGGAAGAGCGGCGTGCTGCGCGCGCTCGCGCTCGCTCTGGTGGGGCCGAGCGAGGCGATCGCCCTCCGCCAGGACTGGGGCGAGTGGCTCCGCTGGGGGGAGGACTATGGCTCGATCAATGTCTGGCTGGAGCACGAGGACAGGTTTGATGCGTACGCGTCGCCTGGACGCCGGGTCAAAAATTACTGGCTCGAAGCGAAGCTCGCCTTCGAGAGAGATGGCGAGCGCACGACGCTGAAGGCTGGCAGGCACAACTTCGCCCCGGAGCGGCACGTCTGGGGCGGGTCGCGCGGCTGGTTCTCCGCTTCGTACGGTCCGTTCCGCCGCTTCGCGGGCGGCGACAAGGACCAGGAAAAACTCTTCTATTCCAACCCCAAGCTTGCCCGTCACCTCTCGGTGTTCGGCGAGTCGGTCGCCCTGAGCGAGTGCCTAGAGTGGCTCAAGCTCCTCCAGTACAAGAAGCTCGAGGGGGACGAGGAGGGCCGGCTCCTCGACCCGTTGACGGCCTTCGTCAACCAGCCAGGATTCCTGCCGCACGAGGCGCGGTTGCACTCCGTGACCTCGAAGGGCGTGCTCTTCGTCGATGGCAACGGCTGCGAGATCCCGGTCGAGAACCTCAGCGACGGCTACCGCTCGATCCTGAGCATGACCTTCGAGCTGATCCGGCAGCTTGCGGCGACGTACGGCCCGAGCATCTTCGACGACGAGCATCGGAAGATCGCCGTCCCCGGTGTGGTCATGGTCGACGAGATCGACGCGCACCTGCACCCGACGTGGCAGCAGCGGATCGGGCGGTGGTTCCGCGAGCACTTTCCTCGCATCCAGTTCATCGTCACCACCCATAGCCCCCTCATCTGCCAGGCCGCGGACGTGGGCAGCGTGTTCCGCCTCCCCAGGCCGGGAACTGATGATGAGCCGAGGTTGGTCTCCGGCGCGGCGCTCGACCGTCTCCTGTACGGTAACGTGCTCGATGCCTACGGGACGGGAGCCTTCGGTGAGGTGGCGCTGCGGTCCCCGGAGGCTCAGCTCCGCCTCTCCCGGCTCGCGGCGCTGAATCAGAAGGAGCTCTCCGAGGGCCTGACTGAAGCGGAGCGCGAGGAGCAGCAGGATCTTCGCCGCGCGCTCCCGACGGCGGCGAGCGCGCGCTCCGGAGCTGGAGAATGAAGGGCCTTCCCAAGGTGGACCTGCCGCAAGCCGCGGGAGACAAACTCGCGGAGTACCAGCGAGACCTCGACGCCGTCGCTGACTACCCGAAGCGGGTCGAGCGAGCGAAGGCGCGCTGGAAAGCGCTCAACCGCATGGGGAACCCAGCCTTCGATGCAGTGAAGAAGGCGCTGACCGCGATGTGCTCCGGTGCGCGCCGGTGCGTCTACTGTGAGGACTCCCTGGCCGATGAGGTCGAGCACTTCTGGCCGAAGTCCCTCTACCCGGAGAAGACGTTCCTCTGGCTGAACCACCTCTACGCGTGCGGCCCCTGCAACGGCCCCAAGAACAACAAGTTCGCGGTCTTCACGCCGGGCAACACCACCCCGACGAATGTGGCCCGTCCGAAGGGTGCACCGATCGTGCCCCCGGTGGCGGGTGCCCTGGTCCTCATCGATCCGCGCGCGGAGGATCCGTGCGACTACTTGGCCCTCGAGCTCAGGGACACGTTCTTCTTCGTCGAGCGGGCCCCTAGTGGGACCGTCGCGTTCGAGAGGGCGAAGTACACGATCGACACCCTCCGCCTGAACACGAACGAGTACCTGCCCAAGGCGCGCCAGCAGGCGTATCAGGACTACAAGGCGCACCTCTCGCAGTACCGCCTCAAGATCGAGCAGGGCGCCCCGCGCCGCCACCTCCGGTGCTTGCAGGAGGATCTCCGGGGGCGTGCGCACCCCACCGTATGGTCGGAGATGAAGCGCCAGCACGAGTCGATCCCCGAGCTCGCGACGCTTTTCAAGGCGATCCCTCAGGCGCTCGACTGGTGACTGCGGTCGAAGACGCGCGGCTCAGGCCGGCGGGGATACGCACGCGCGTTGCCGGGGTTCGCGAGGAAGCGCAGCCGATGCTCCGGTATTTCCGCGCGTAGACCCGGGTGATCATCGCCGCCCCCGCCCGGCCTCAGCCGAGCCGCCCCACCACGAGCACCAGCGCCTCGCCGTCGACCGACGCCTCCCGACGATCGCCCTCGAACGCCGCCGGCCCGACCGCAATCTCTTGCGCCAGCGCCTCCGCGGCCAGCATCTCCCGCGACGCCTCGGCCACCCGCCGCACCCGATCGCTGCCGTCGATGGCCAGCCGGATCCGATCCGTGAACCCCAGGTCGAGCTCCTTCCGCAGCCCCTGCACCCGCGACAGGATCTCCCGCCCGAGCCCCTCGTCCCGCAGCGCGTCGGTCAGCGCCGTGTGCAGCACGACCACCCCGGCGCGCCCGCCCGCCGCGGCGAAGCCCTCGCCCGCCTCGACCACCACCTCGATCTCGTCAGGGCCAAGCTCGACGGCCTCACCCTCGAGGTCGAGCGCGATCTTCCCCTCGGTCGCCAGCGCCGCGCGGAGCGCCGCCGCGTCGGCCTTCGCCAGCGCCTGCTTCGCGAGCTGCACCTTCTTGCCGAGCTTCGGCCCGAGCGCGCGGAAGTTGGGCTTCAGCACGTAGCGCACCTCGCTCCCCTCCTCGCCGGGCTTCAGAAAGCGGATCTCGTGCACGTTGAGCTCATCCTTGATCAGGTCGACGTGCGCGGCGAGCGGCCCCGCCAGCGCCTGCTGCGACAGCACGATATCCGCCCGCGCGAGCGGCTGGCGCACCTTCAGCTTGTTCGCCGTGCGCACCTGCAGGCCCAGCGATACGAGCTCCCGCACTGCCCGCATCTCGCGCGCCAGCTCCTCGTCAATCGCCGAGAGATCCGGCTCCGGGTACGAGACCAGGTGCACGCTCTCCGGCTGCGACGCCGGCCATGGCCGCCGCACGAGGTTCTGGTACATCGCCTCGGCCTGGAAGGGCGTGAACGGCGCGAGCAGCTTCGCGATCGTGACCAGCACCTCGTAAAGCGTCAGGTACGCGTCGCGCTTGTCCTGGAGCGCGTGCGGCCCCCATGGAACGTTTGCCTTCTTGGGAGCATTTGAAAAATAGTCGTGGCGAATCTCGGTCGTGGTCGACGGTTCATCGACCATGGGCGCCCAGAACCGCGCCCGGCTCCGGCGCACGTACCAGTTCGACAGCGCGTC
>CAYQYG010000023.1:26081-38431 GCA_964421485.1 uncultured Polyangiaceae bacterium
TGGGCGCCCAGAACCGCGCCCGGCTCCGGCGCACGTACCAGTTCGACAGCGCGTCCACGAGGTCGACGATCCGCTGCGCCGCCTCGTACAGGTGGTAGTCGTCGAGCGCCGCGATCACCTCGCGCGTGGCCAGCGCGAGCTCCGACAGGATCCACCGATCGAGCAGCGACCGCTCCCGCGCCGGCCGGTACCCCGCCGTCGCCGCGAGCGCCGCCGGCGTCGTCTCCGCCGCCCTCGGGTTCCCCTCCGCCGGCGAGAACCCGTCGATGTTCGCGTAGATCGTGAAGAACGACGTCACGTTCCTGAGCTTGATCGCGAGCTCCTTCTGGTACGCCCGCACGTTGGTCAGCGAGTGCCGCGTGTTCGTCCACGGGGGCGACGCCGCGTAGAAGAACCACCGGAACGCGTCGGCCCCCGGCGCCGGCGTCGCCGGATCCTCGACGTACACGCGCTGCGCCTCGGGCAGCCGCGGCACGTCGTTCGGCATCACCGAGAGCGCCTTGTCCCCCGGCGTGAGGTCGAGCCGCGACATGTCCCCGTCCGTCAGCGCCACGATCCGCCGCGGCATGCCCCTCTGCGGCCGGAGCTCCATGGTCACCGGATCGGCCTCGCGATCCGCCCGGTAGAGCCGCACCCGCGCCGAGTCGCCCGTGAGATCCAGCCCCTCGTAGTCCTCGCGCGCGATCAGCGCGACGCCGTCCTTGCCCGCCGCGCCCTTCACGTCGCCCACCCGCGCCGCGGCGAACTCCATCCGGACCCGCTCCAGGATGATCTCCGGCGGCGTGTAGTTCCCCTTCGACTTGCTCTCCTTCTTCCCCTCCCGATCGCAGACGTGCCCCAGCACGACGCACGTCTCGTACGGGTGCGGGTACGCCCGCGTCCGCGACAGCCCCAGCCGCCGCTGCGTCTCCTCGTCGAAGACCAGCGTCGAGATCATGAGCAGCGAGTAGAACCACCCGCGCGTCTGGTCGATCGCCTCGCTGATGAAGTTCGCCGGGAAGGCCCGGTCGAAGAGCTCCTTCGACCCCGGCGCGTGCGGGAACCCCCACTGCGCGAAGGGCATGCTCCCCGAGTCGAACCACGCGTCGATCACCTCGGTGACCCGCCGCATCTCGGCTCCACATTGGGGGCAGGGGAGGGTCACCTCGTCGATCCACGGCTTGTGCACGATGAGGTGCTCGTTCAGCGTCGGATCCGCTTCCCGCGCGGCCCGGAAGGCGTCGAACGCGCGCGGGTTCAGCCGCTCGATCTCCGCCGCCGACGCGGGCGCGACCTGGTGCGCCTCGTCCGCCGAGCAGATCCAGACGTTGAGCGGCGTCCCCCAGAACCGCTCCCGCGACAGCGCCCAGTCCACGTTGTTCGCGAGGAAGTCGCCGAACCGCCCGCTCTGGATGTGCTCCGGGAGCCACCGGATCGCCTGGTTGTTCGCGATCGCCTTCTGGATGTTGTCGCGCGTCCGGATGTACCAGGCGGGCCGCGCGAGCTGGATCAGCGGGTCGTCGTCCGCGCGCCAGCAGAACGGGTACTCGTGCCGGTACTTCTCCTCGTGCACGAGCAGCCCGCGCGCCGCGAGGTCCTTGAGCAGCCTCGGGTCCGCGTCCTTGACCCACGCGCCCGCGAGATCGCCCATCTCGTCCGAGAGCGTCCCGTCCGCCCGCACCACGGTGATCAGCGGCACCGAGCCCGGATCCGCGTACCGCCCGAGCTCGGCCCGGTGCGCCTCGAAGTCGTCCTCGCCGAACGCCGGCGCGACGTGCACGATCCCCGTCCCCGCGTCGAGCGTGACGAACTGCGCCCCGAGCACGCGCCAGTAGATCGGGGCCGCCCCGCCGTCCTTGAGCGCGGCCTCCCGGTCCCAGAGCGTCCGCGCGAACACGTCGAACGGCGGCTGGTAGCGCTTGCCGACGAGCTCCGCGCCCTTGAGCCGCCGCTCGATCTCGAACTCCGCACCGAACTTCTTCGCGAGTCCTTCCGCGAGCTTCTCAGCAACGACGAGCCGCTTCTGTACGACGCGTCCGATCTCGTACCGCGGCGGGGTTGCTCCAGGGACGAGCTGCCTGATGTTCCATGTGGCGCGGACGACCACGTAGTCAAAGTCCGGCCGCACCGCCGCGTACCCGTTCGACGGCAGCGTCCAGGGGGTCGTCGTCCACGCGAGCAGCGCCGTGTCCGGCTCGTCCACGAGCGGGAACGCGACGAACGCGCTCGGATCGTCGACCGTCTTGTAGTTCCACCCGACCTCCGCGGCCGAGAGCGCGGTCCCGCCCTGCGGCCACCACCAGCAGACGCGGTGCCCGCGGTAGAGGAGCCCCTTCCTGTGCAGCTCCGAGAGCGCCCACCAGACGCTCTCCACGTAGCTCCGGTGATACGTCACGTAGGCGCTGTCGAGATCGACCCAGAACCCGATCTTGTCGGTGAGCCGCTCCCAGGCCTCCGTGTACCGGAAGACCGAGTCGATGCACCGCGAGATGAAGGGCTTGACCCCGTACGCCTCGATGTCGGCCTTGCCGTGGATCCGGAGCTCCTTCTCGACCTCGACCTCGACGGGCAGCCCGTGCGTGTCCCACCCGGCCTTCCGCGGCACGTCGTACCCGCGCATGGTCTTGTACCTGGGGAAGACGTCCTTCACCGCGCGCGTCAGCACGTGCCCGTTGTGCGGCATGCCGTTGGCGGTCGGCGGCCCCTCGTAGAACACGAACGTGCCCTTCGACGGCCCGGTCGCGCGCGTCCCGGCCTGGAGGGTCTTCTCGAAGATGCGCCGCTCCTTCCAGAACGCGAGGACGCGCGCTTCCTCTTCGGGGAAGTTGATCTCGGTGGCCACCTTGTCGAAGAGGGCGGTGGCAGCGTCGGGGCTGTTCGAGCGGTCGCCTGACATGGGCGGGCCTCGTAGCAAGGCGAGCCGTCAGCGTCGAGGCGGGACCGCCGCGATGGTGCTAGCCTCGCGCTCATGAGCGCCCAGCCGGTTTGTCCTCTGCAACCCGCGCCGAACCGGCCCGAGGTCGAGGCGGCCTTTCAGGCCGTGCCGGACGAGATGGTCGCCGAGATCCTCGACGGGGAGCTGCACGCGTTCCCACGCCCCGCGCGTCCGCACACGCGCACCGCGTCGCGCCTCGGCCGCCGGCTCGGTCCCTTCGACGACGATCCCGGCGATCCCGGCGGCTGGGTGATCCTCGACGAGCCCGAGCTGCATCTGGGTTCTGGTCCCGACAAGGTCGTGCCGGACCTCGCCGGCTGGCGTCGCGAGCGCATGCCCGACGCCATCGGACCCGAGGACGCGCCGGCGCACCACGACGTGGCGCCGGACTGGATCTGCGAGGTGATCTCCCCGAGCACCGAGCGCGTGGATCGCGGCAAGAAGATGCGGATCTACCGCCGCGAGGGAGTGAGCCACGCGTGGCTCATCAACCCGCTCGCCCAGACGCTCGAGGTCTACCGGCGCGACGATGGCGGCTGGGTGCTCCTCGACACGTTCGAGGGCGACGCGCTCGTGCGCGCCGAGCCCTTCGAGGCGATCGAGCTGCCGCTCGGATCGCTCTGGGCGAGGTAGCCGGATCTCTGCGGCCGACCTCGTTCCGGTGGCTGCATCCGATCCCGTCGCCGATCGCCGTCACTTCGCGCCGCGCGTGATCCTCCCGGCGCGGACCGCACGCAGGAGCGCCGCGGGATCCGCGCGGATCGCGGCCACGCCGTCGGCGCCGGCCTCGATGCACGCGGAAGCCGAGGAGGCGTCCACGCCGCCGAGCGCGATGAGGCCCATGGTGCGCGCCGCGCCGCCGATCCGCCGGCGCGCCTCGCGCAGCGCCTCGACCCCGATCGGCGGCCCCTTGCCCGGCGTCGCGAAGATCGGCGACAGCACCGCCGCGTCCGCGCCGGCCTCGGCCGCGCGCGCGACGTCCTCGACGTCATGGCACGCGACGGACACGAGCGCCGTGCGGCCCACCAGCGCGCGCGCGTCCTCGATGCGGACCGACCGCCGGCCGAGGTGCACGCCGTCGGCGCCGAGCAGCAGCGCGAGGTCGATCCGATCGTTGACGATCAGCGCGACGCCGAGCGCCCCGGTCGCGTCCCGCAGCCGCTCGCCGAGCCCGAGCAGCGCGCGGCTCCCGAGCTCCGGATCGCGGAGCTGCACGGCGACGCGCCCCCGCGCCTCCGCCGGCAGCGCCCCGAGCGCCTCGATGCGCGCGATCAGCATCGGCTCGGGCACCACGCCTGCGGCGGTGATCAGCGTGACGAGCGGAGGTCGCATGGAAGACCCCTGCAAGCTCACTCCTCCGGCCTGCCCTCACCGAGCGCCGCCAGATCCTCGCGCGCCATATGGGCGAACCGGCTCGACGGATACCGCTCCACCAGGAACTTCAACGTCGCCACGTACGCCTTCTGGTCCCCCCCCGCCTTGAACTGCCCCGCCAGCCCGTAGAGCGCCTCCCCCGGGTCCTCGTAGATGCGCCGCTCCGGATCGACCTCGCTCGCGCACTGAAACGGCGCCTGCGTCGCGGTCGCGAACAGAGCGATCGACCCGAGGACGGCGCGAAACCCTGCGACCACGCCGGCATTGGCCGCCACGCCGCCCCCCTTGTCAAGTCCCCCACCGTGCTCCTCACCCCTCGGCTGCGGCGCCCTGGAAGTCCGCAACCGCGGACCGTCGGCGCTGGATCATGATAGGCAGGTGCAATGCCCAAGCCGTGGGAAATCTCGGTCGACGTCCTCGAGCAGTGGGCCGAGCGAGTCGAAGCCGCCTCGGTCCTCCCCCTCCTGGTCCGCCGCCTCCTTGCTGCCACCTTGCCCCTCCGCGCCCTGGACATGGGACCCCCCTCGGACCGCTGGGATGGCCGCGTCCTCGCCGCCGAGCCTCGCTCCCTCTGCCCCGAGGGCCCCTCCCTCTGGGCCACCTCCGTCGCGGACAACGTCCAGTCAGCCCTCGACGACGACTTCGAACACCGCACCGACGCCGCCCCCCCATCCCGCGGCCGCGCCACGTACATCGCCGTCACCGCCCGCCCCTTCCCGGGCAAGGCCGCCTGGGCCGACCAGAAGCGCACCCGCTCCAGCTGGGCCGACGTCCGCGCCTACGACGCCGAGGACCTCACCGCCTGGCTCGCCCGCGCCCCCGCCGTCGCCCGCTGGTTCGCCGCGGAGCTCCGCCTCCCTGCCTCCGCCGCCGCCGACGTCGAATCGTACCTCGCCGCCTGGAGCGCCCGCGCCGTCCCCCCCATCCCCCCCAGCCTCGCCCTCGCCGGCCGCGAGCCCGCCGCCCGCGAGATCCGCGCCTGGCTCGCCACCCCGCGCCCCTCTGCCCTCCACGTCCGCGCCGACTCCACCGAGGAGGCCCTCGTCTTCGCCGCCGCCGCTCTCTCCGGCGCCCCCCCCATCGAGCGCGAGCGCTGGCTCTCCCGCGCCCTCGTCGTCGACACCCCGGAGGCCTTCCGCTCCGCCGCGCGCCCCCAGGACGGCGACCCCTTGATCCTCCTCCCCCGCTTCGACGACCTCGACCCCGCCCACGAGCACGCCTGCGCCTACGTCCTCGTCCCCCGCGCCGAGGGCGTCGGCGGCGCCGCGGCCCACATCGCCCTCGCCCCCATCCCCCTCGACCGCATCGCCGCCGAGCTCATCCGGGCCGGCGTCGCCGACCGCGAGGCCCACCTCCGCGCCGGGGCCTCCGGAGGCCGCCTCGCCCGCCTCGCGAGCCTCTCCGCGCGCGCCGCCCTCCCCGGCTGGGCCGAGAAGAGCCCCTGGGAGCCCCTCGCCGCCATGCTCCTCGTCGGCGCCTGGGACCCCACCAACCAGGCCGACGGCGACGTCCTCCGCCGCCTCGGCGCCGAGCCCGACGAGGTCGAGGCCCTCTGCAACGCCCTCTGCGGCCAGCCCGACGCCCCGATCCGGCACGAGGTCACCCGGTGGGGCAGGGGCGCCTGGCGCTGCGTCTCGCCGGCCAACGCCTGGCGCGCCCTGGCCCGCGGCCTCGACGGCGCCGAGCTCGATCGCTTCGCCGCCGTCGCCGCCGACGTCCTCGGCGAGGTCGACCCCCGCACCGAGGTCCCGTGGGCCGAGCGCGTCTACGTCCCCGCGCACCCCAGGGCCCGCCGCTCCGCCGCCCTCCGCGAGGGCATCGCCGAGTCCATCGTCCGCCTCGCCCTCGCCGACGCCGAGCTCGGCCTCGGCCCGTCCCCCGAGCCCTCGCCCGGCGCGCCTGACGGCGCCGGGGCCCTCCGCGGCAGCGAGCGCGCCGCCGCCATCGTCCGGCGCCTCCTCCCGCCCGAGCACCGCGCCTGGGCCTCCCTCTCGGACCTCCTCCCCGTGCTCGCCGAGGCCGCCCCCGCCGCCTTCCTCGACGCCCTCGACCGCAGCCTCGACCGCGGCGACGCCGGCGTCGCCGCCCTCTTCGCCGAGGACGAGGACTTCACCAGCCCCCACACCGGCCTCCTCTGGGCCATGGAGACCCTCGGCTGGGACCCCGCCCTCATGCCCCGCGTCGCCGAGGCGCTCGCCCGCCTCGCCGAGGGCGACCACGGCGGCGAGCTCACCAATCGCCCCGCCGGCAGCCTCTCGGACCTCCTGCACCCCTCCACCCCCCAGACCGCGGCCCCCGTCGAGGCTCGCCTCGCCGCCATCGAGGGCCTGCTCGAGCGGCACCCCGCGGTCGGCTGGCGCGTCGCGCTCGGCATGCTCCGCCGGCTCCAGATGGACATGATGGCCGGCGCGCGCCGCCCCAAGTACCTCCCGTGGCGCCTCCCCCCCGAGGGCACGGCCGTCCCCGCGGCCGAGGCGGAGCTCTCGATCGCGCGGATCGCGCGCCTCCTCGTCCGCTACGCCCGCGGCGACGCCGAGCGCTGGGCGGAGCTCCTCGATCGCGCCCGCCACCTGCCCGAGGCCTTCGAGATCGAGATCCTCGACGGCCTCGCGGCCGCGCGCCCTGGGCTCGTCGATCCCGAGGGCAAGGCCTGGGCGGCCCTCCGCGCCCAGCTCGATCTCGAGCACCGCGCCGATCGCGCAGGCCGCTCGCCCGCCGCGATCGAGCGCCTCGAGGCCCTCCACCGCGCCCTCGCGCCGAAGGACCCGGTGACGCGCGCCGCGTGGCTCTTCTCCGCCCGGCCGCCCGTGCCCGAGCGCGTCGAGGGCGGCTGGAAGGAGATCGCGGCCCGCGTCGACCTCCGCCGCGACGAGGCGCTCGCGGACCTCTGGCGCGAGCCCGATCGGTGGGCCCTGCTCGCCGCCCTCGCGGCCGCTGCCCCGGCCCCCGCGGAGCTCGGCGCCGCGCTCGCCCGCGCCGAGCTCGCCGGCGAGCTCGAGCAGCGCCTGCTCGACGGCCCTGCGGATCCCGCGCTCGCCCCCCTGTTCCCGGCCTTCGTCGCCGCGCGCCTGCACGTGCTGCGCGCGGAGGGCCTCCCCTGGCTCACGGCCCTGCTCCGCGGCCTCGCCGCGCGCGGCCGCCCGGACGCCGTCGAGATCGCCGTCGGCCTCTACCCTGCGCCCGAGCTCTGGGACGTGATCGACGCCATCGGCGATCCCCTCCGCGCCGAGTACTGGCGCCGCGTGCAGCTCGTCCACACCGGCGAGGTCGAGGACTGGGAGCGCGCGATCGCGAACCTGCTCGACGCCGGCCGCGAGGCCGCCGCGCTGGAGGCGGCGAGCGCCTCGGAGGGCAAGGTCTCCTCGGCCACCGTCCTCCGCGTGCTCGAGCGGCTCCGCGACGCCTCCCCCGTCTCCGAAGAGATGCGCCGCGCCGCGAGGAAAGGCATGGCGTCGTACCACGTCGAGCGCCTGCTGGAGGCCCTCGACCGCGACCCGACGCTGCCCCCCGAGCGGATCGCGCAGCTCGAGCTGTCGTTCCTCGCGCTCCTGTCGGACGGCGAGCGCGGCGCGCGCCACCTGCTGGCGACGCTCGGCGATCGCCCGGATCTCTTCGTGGCGCTGGTGGGCATGGTCTACCGGCGCCACGGCGAGGAGGCGCCCCTCGATCTGTCCTCCCGCGAGGAGCTCCGTACGCGCGCGCAGCGGGCGCACGAGATCCTGGACGCGTGGACCGGCTACCCCGGCGCGGGCCTGCCGGAGGAGGAGCGCGAGGCGCGCCTGCTCCGGTGGGCGAACGAGGCGCTCGACCGCGCCCGCGCCGAGGGGGGCGGCGCTGCGTTCGCGAACGAGGTGGCGAAGGTGCTGGCGCGCGCCCCTGCGGCCTCCGACGGTCTCTGGCCCTGCCGCGCCGCGCGGGAGCTGATCGAGGCCGGCGGCCGGGAGCGGCTCGCTGACCGGCTGCAGACGGCGAAATGGAACCTGCGCGGGATGACGAGCCGTCCGAGCGGGGAGGGCGGCGAGCAGGAGCGGAGGCTGGCTGCGGCCTTCCACGCCGCGTCCGCCGCGCTCCGCGGCCGCTGGCCCCGGACCGCCGAGATGCTCCAGGCGCTCGCCCGCACCTACGATCAGGAGGCCATTGCCTGGGACGCCGAGGCGCGCTGCGAGATCATCCTCCCGGGCGACCTCGAGGCCATCTCGGAGCGCTCGCCGCAATCGCACGGGCGGCGGCGGGGGAACAACGGGTATCGGCGATAGCAGGGCCGGCGGCGTCCGGCGGTCTCCGCATTGCGCCGCCCGGGCGCGCAGCGGCCGGCGCCCGCGCGATCACCTCGCCCCCGCCGCCGGGGGCGCGCTCGGGGCGTCCTCGCTCAGGAACGAGTAGTTCGACCCGATGATCCCCACGAGGTTCCACCGCGTGATCGTCGAGCGCCCGTCCTCCTCGAAGAGGTTCGGGTTGTCGAGGCTGTACTGGCCATCCTGCACGTGCGCCTCGGCGCGCCCGTAGGAGAAGCTCACGCCAAACCAGCCGCGCGCCTGCTTGCCCAGGAGCCCCAGCGCGGCGGATCCGCCGAACATGTGCACCCGGTCCTGCCCGGCGTCCCGGTCCTCGTCCGAGACCGCCGACATGTCCGTGAACAGGCCGAGATCGATCACCTTCGTCTCGCCGAGGGCGATCTCGACGCCGAGGTTCGCGTTCGGCTGGAAGCCGCGGTGCAGGACGTCGTCCTCGATGTCGGTGAGCGGCTGGATCCCCTCCACCTCGATGGCCTCGAGGTCGAACGCCGTCCGGATGTCCCGCGGGAAGGACAGGGAGAGGTCCAGCGAGGCCGTGAAGCCCGGCAGCGCGTACGCGCCGCCGATCGCGATCCGGAGCGGCAGGCCCACCTCGCTCGAGGCGCGGAAGCGGTCCGGTATCGCGTCCGCCGCGCCCTCGAACGCGGCCGACTCGGTGATGCTCTGCTCGTAGAGGCCGTAGGCGTGCAGGGTCGGCGACGTGACGGTGAGGCCCAGCGAGAGCGGATCGATCGGCGTCCAGCGCACCCCGAGCTTCGCGCGCGCGCCGATCGCGAGCGCCTCCTCCTCGTTGACGTAATGGTCGAAGTTGACGAAGAGATCGGTGGGCTGGACGAGGAGCTCGTGCGACGTGCTCTCCACGGTCCGGAGCGCGCCGCCGATCGAGAGCCCGATCCCGAGCTCCGGGCTGACCTGATAGCCGATCCCGATCTCGCCGATCGTGAGGTCGTCGCGGATGCTCGACGACACGAAATTCGGCGACGTCGGGCTCACGGGGCGGATCTTCAGCGCGATCGACTGGGGCACCGAGACGCTCAGCCCGAAGACCCACCGGCCCGCGCCCGACGCCTCGCCGTCCGAGAGGATGCGCACGCCGCCCACGATCGACGGCACCGCGTGGAAGGTCGTCGCCGACACGTCCTGGCCCGCGCCGTAGGCGTCGGGGACCGAGAGCCGCTGGATCACGTACGCGTTCGCCGCGAGCTCGAGCCGCGACGACGACGCGCACCCGAGCGCGCCGGGGTTGTAGTGCAGCGCGGCCTCGTCGCACGCGAGCGCGGTGTACGCGCCGCCCATGCCCGCCGCGCGGCTCCCCAGCAGATACTGCTGCCCGTTGTCGTAGATCGTCGGCCGCCGCGTCGCGCCGGCGCGCGCGGGCGCCGCGATCACCGCGGCCGCGATCAGCGCCGCGCACAGCGGCCTCGAGCTCGATGCCATCGCCTCTTCCTGGAGGCCCGATGCTACCTCGGCTCCGACATGATGTGCGAGCGCGCGTACGAGACGGATCTCATCGTCGGGTGGGTCGCCGGCTGGGGCCTCGGCGACGAGGTCGAGCCCGACCGAGGTTGGCTCCGCGCGCCGACGGCGCCGGACGCGCAGACATTGCTGCGGCACTCCACCTCTGCGCACGGCGCGAATCTTGCGGCGTCTTGCGACGAACGATTGTTCCGTCCGGATGCGAGGGTCCCGCCGTGCCCGGAGCGCCGAGGAATGAACCTCGTTGACATCCCGGAAGGAATCGGCCGATCCTCGGCGATCGGGAAAGGAGCCTCGTATGGGACAACCGACATTCGTTCGCAGGGTGCCGAGCAGCGTGGACGAGCTACGCGAGAACCTGATGGCGCTTCACAAGAACATAGGCCATGTGAGCAGCATCAAGATCAACTCCTCGAACGGTCACATCGAGGTCGATCTGGACCGTGCGGCCAACATGTTTGGCGGCGACAAGGGGAAGGATTTCTACATCCCGATCCGAAAGAACAAGAGCAAGGAAGCGCAGGACATCATCGACCGGCTGCTCGCCCAGTCGCGAGCCGGATTCGAGCCGAGCGACTCCGACATCAGGGCGATCTACGATATGATCGATCCAAGCCCGTAACGCGACGCTCTGGAGCGCGGCGCGCCGCTCGCCGGGGGGGCATACCACGGCAGCGCTATCGGGAGGCGGGGAGGTGAGAGAAAGATCAGACAATTCTCGCCTCCCCGCCTCCCTGTGAATCTCTCTCCCTCTCCCGCTCCCGCTCCGTCGAGGTACCTCGCTTCTTTCAGGGCTAGGGCGTCGCGTCCGCCTTCTGGCGCACCGCGTCCGTCAGGTCGAACCTGGGAGCTCCGCTCAGCGCGATCGCGGCTTTCTCCTGGCCGCGCTGCGACCATACGAGCTCGGTGCCTTCGTAGACGCCGATGAAGCCCTGCTGCGCCGCGACCTCTCCGGCGATCACCGTGAGCTTCTGGATGACCTCCTTCGTGCGCGCGGCCTCGAGATCTGCGAGCTCCTTATTGTACTTGGCGAAGAGCTGCTGGAGCGTCACCATGTCGGCCGCGAGCCTGCGCTCGCGCTCCGCGGCGGCGGCGGCCGAGAGCACCGTGCGCTGGCGTTCGAACAAGGCCATCGCATCCTTGAGCTCGGTCTGGCGCGCGTCGAGCTCGCGCTGCCGGGCGTCGAACACGGTCTTCAAGCTCGCCTTGGCGGCGCGGCCCATGGCCGTGCCGTCGAGGAGCTTCTGCCACGACACCTGCGCCACGCGCTGCGCGGCCACGCACGCGCCGCGCTCGTACGAGCTGCCCGGCGGGCACTCGACCTGCGTCATGACCTGCTTGCGCACGCACTGCTTGCCGTCCCACGCCGTCCCCTCGGGGCACACCGGCGCGGCGCGCCTCGCCTCGCCCAGCGGGACGACCTCGACGCGGAGCAGCGCGCCGCACCCTTCGGGCGGCGCCTTGTCGGACGTCGTCGAGCGCTCGCACGCGGTCTTGTCGCCGTCGCGGTTGAGGATCTGGCGCTTGGCCGTGCTCGTCGCGCCCGCGCCGAGGTTGGCCAGGGCGGCGCCGCCCCCGACCTCCGCGGCCGCGCCGGCCGAGAACTCGAAGGCGCCGGCCGTGAGCCCCGTGATCACGTGGGTCGCGCCCGCGCAGTCGCCGTCGAGCTCGTCGGCGCGGACGGAGGCCCGATCGGCCTCGAACGCACCGACGATCGTCATGGCGATGTCGAGCTGACCGCTCTTCTTGAGCTGGGCCTCGAACTTCGCCGCATGGACGGGGATGTTCGCGTAGAGCTCGTCATCGTCGCGGATCGCGATGCGGTCGTCCTTGCGCGTGAGGCCGGTATAGACGTAGGCGCCGGGCGCCTTGCACCGCCGCAGGACCTCCATCTCGCAACCCGCGTAACGGACGACGGCGACGCCCTTGCGAGCCTGGAGCTCGAGCGCCGCGCGGTCGGCCGACGGCCACTCGACGATGAGGGGTCTGGCCTGGCTCTTGGTGACGCCGCACTTGGTCTGGTCCACCGGCACGAAGGTGGGCGGGGCTACGATCTGGGACGCCGGATTGCCGGCGCACCCCGAGAGGACGAGGGCGGTCAAGAGCGTCGCGCGATGCGAGATGCGGGGCACGAGCGCAGAGGTTAGTCCATCGGGCCCGAAATTCATATCTGGATGGAATGTGGCTACCGGCCCGATGTGCTGCTCGATCCTCGGCGTTTGCGGTGGACCCGGGGGGGCTTCGGCGGCGCCGCCGGGGTCGTGGGCTCGGACCGGCGGGCGCCTTCCCGC
>CAYQYG010000024.1:0-19034 GCA_964421485.1 uncultured Polyangiaceae bacterium
CTGCGGTCTCGGGCGCGGGCGCGGGCGCGGGCGGGCACGCGGGGGCGGCGTGCCCCTCGCGCACCAGCATCCATGCGATCTCGGCGCCGCGCAGGCCGATGGCCTGCCCCGCCAGCGCCGGTCGCCGCGCTCTGCCCGCCATCTGCAGGCCGATCACCGCGATCACCACGGTCACGCACGCGCACGCGGCGCCCAGCGGCGTCACGAGCCGCGGCCGCCGGGGCGAAGCGGGCGCGGGCGGCGGGGCCACAGGCGCCGCCGCGGCCGGCGCGAGGGTGTCGCACGCCTCGAGGATCTCGCGCGCGCCGTCAGGGGCCGCGACGTCCACCACCGAGGCGCGTGAGGCCGGCGCCTCCTCGGGCTCGGGCGGAGCCGCCGGAGGCGCCTCCGCCACAGGCTGCGCCGCCGGCGGCGCGCTCGCCCGGGACGCGCCGGACGAGGCCGCCACAGGCCCCATCGCGAGCGCGCCCAGCGCCAGCGGCCCAGCCGCAGGCGACCGCTGCCGCCCGATCGATGCTGTCATGAACGATTTCAGCGCGATCGTTCGCAGGTCCACCATCGTGGGGTCATCGTCGTCCCGGGGCGGATGCTGCGGCGGCCGTCGCAGCGGCGGGGGTGGAGGCGGCAGGGCCGACCGCTCCGGACGCGGCACCGAGGGCGGGCCGGCGTTTGGACGGGAGAGCCGGTTCGTCGCCCCGCACGCGCTGCAAGCGACCGCCTCGCCCTCCGCCCCGAGCCGCCGCGCGCTCCCTGGGCCCGCGGGATCCGCCTTCCGGTCCCCCTCCCCCGGGATCGCCATGGCGAACCCGCACACCGCGCAACTCGTGCTCATGCTCCCCCCGCATCGGCGCGCCGCAGGCGGGGCTCACCCCCGCGGAGCATCCGACCATTGTTGCAAATATTACAATCGCGACTTTGCCATGCGCGACGGGCCCGCGCATGCGATCTCGGCGTGAAGGGAGGCGAAGCGGGCGCACGGATCGCCCTGGACGACCCACGCCGACGCAGCGCCCGCGGTCAGCGTCCGGCTGTGGTAAGAGCATCGCTTTCCGAGCTCTGGAGGATATC
Source organism: uncultured Polyangiaceae bacterium (assembly GCA_964421485.1). Classification (GTDB taxonomy): domain Bacteria; phylum Myxococcota_A; class Polyangia; order Polyangiales; family Polyangiaceae; genus CAYQYG01. Next base: position 1,069 of record CAYQYG010000024.1, read on the forward strand.
GAGGATGGGTCTCACCGAGACATTGCTGGACGCTACCAAGAAGCCCACGCTCATCGCCGACTGCTGCAAGCTGGTCGACGAGGAGGTCGCCGCGAAGAGCGGCCTCTCGGGCCTCGCCGTCAAGGCTGGATACTCCGCGGTGAAGGGCATCAAGCCCGGCTTCATCCAGCAGGTCGTCGAGAAGCTCCTCCCCGATTTCGCGAAGCAGCTCGATCCGATCTGGAGCGAGGGCGTCGAGAGGGGCAACCCCGTCGATCACCTCAACGCGAACCGCTCCCGCGTGGCCGACGCGCTCCTGAGCGTCACCGACGCCCGCGCCAAGACCGCGAAGAGCAGCGTCGTCCGCGGCACGTACGAGAAGCTCCGCGGCTCCGCGAAGAAGAACGTGGAGGACGCGGTCCCCCGCCTCAGCAAGCTGATCGAGAAGCACTCGACGTAGCCGGCGGCGCGGGCAGCAGCTCCCCCCTCGATCGAAATGCCCTGACCCGGCAGGAGGCCCCGGGGCCCGAGGGGGGCCCCCCAGACTGGGCCGATCCCCCCTAGCGAGGAGTCGTCGTCCGGAAGCCCGCGCGCGCATCGGAACGATAGCCCCTCCCCCTCCGCCGCGTAGGGGGGGAGGCGGGACCCGGTCTGGGGGGCCCCCCTCGGGCCCCGGGGCCGGACGCGTCAGCTCGCCCCGGCGCCCCCTCCGGGACGAGCTCAGGAAACGCCGTCAGGAAACGCTGTCCTAGTCCGTCACATCCGGCTCCGCGAAGCACCAGCGCACCTCGGGGCAGCGCTCCTGCAGCGCCGCCTCGAAGTCGTTCAGCGCCCGGCAGACCTCGTCGGCCGTGAGCGCCGAGGCCACGCGCACCTTGAAGGCCACCATCACCTCGCCGGGCCCCTGCTGGATCGTGATCACGTGCAGCAGCGCCATGATCTTCGGGTGCTGCGGGATGAGCTCGCGGATCGCCCGATCGATCGACGGATCCGCGGACTCGCCCACGAGCAGCGACTTGACCTCCACGGCGAGGAAGACCGCCACGCCGATCAGGATCACGCCGATGCACAGGCTGCCGACCGCGTCCCAGCGGGCGTCGTGCGTCACGTACGAGAGCACGAGCGCCGCGATCGCGAGCACCAGGCCCAGCGTCGCGGCCGCGTTCTCGCCGAAGACGACGATCAGGTCGGAGTCCTTCGTCGCCCGCAGGTACCCGAAGAACGGCGTCGCGCCGCGCCGCTTGTTGAGCTCCCGGATGTTGGAGAGCGTCGCCCAGCCCTCGATGGCCAGCGAGAACGCGAGGATGCCGAGGCCGATCTCCACCCGCTCCACGGGCTCCGGCGCGAGGATCTTGTGGATCCCCTCGTACATGGAGAACACGCCGCCGCCCGAGAACAGGAGCAGCGCGACCATGAATGACCAGAAATAGAGCGCGCGCCCGTACCCGAGGGGGTGGGTCTTGTCGGGCGCCCTCCGGGCACGGGTCACCCCGAACAGGAGCAGGATCTGGTTCCCGCAGTCCGCGGCCGAGTGCAGCGTCTCCGCGAGGAGCGCGCCCGACCCGGTGATCACCGCGGCGACCCCCTTGCCCGCCGCGATGGCGAGGTTCGCCACCAGGCTCTGGATGATGTGTGATGTCGAATGGTCGGCAGACACGCCCCCGACAGTCCGCAGCCGGGGGCCGTCCGTCAACGGGAATTTGCAGGCGAGATCAGGGCGCCTCGCCGAAGCTCCGGAGGAACAGGTCGCGGATGGCCTCGCGGCCCTCCTCGGTCAGGTTCTGCGTGCCGATCCCGGCGAAGCTCTCGCTGGTGATCGTCGGGGGGCGGGTCATCTCCCAGGCAGAGCCGCCCCAGCGGAACCACGCGCGCTTCTGCTGATCGAACACGAACAGCGGCTTCTTCCAGAGCCGCGCCAGCTCGGCGCCCCAGCCGGTGCCGCCGCGGACCGTGCCGTCCTCCTGGATCGCGCCGATCACGAACACCTGGCCGGCCGCGTTGATCTGATGCCAGATCGTCTGGAGCACGTTGCGCACCAGCGGGATCTCGCTCAGCACCCGGCCGAGGCGCCGGGACACGTAGACCAGGCTGAAATCACCCTTCCGGAGCTCGTCCTCGCCCAGCACCACCAGGCCGCGGCGGCGCTCGAGCAGCCGGTGGCCCGCGAAGGTGTAGTTCGCCTCGCTCATGCCCCAGCGCTCGGCGCACGCGCCGAACTCGGCCTCGGCGCCGCGCGCGCCGCCCGAGTGCAGGCGGAACCGCCGCGGGTTGCGCGGCCGCTCCGAGGCGGGCCGCACGTCCTCGTCGATGACCCGCATCGAGTGGGGATCGAGGCGGAGGTGCAGGTCCGCGAGGTCCTTGTTGTCGTGGTCCTTGAGCAGGCGCACGCGCACGACGTCGCGCTCGGCCTGGAGGTAGACGACCACCGCGAGCTCCTCGGCGAACGAGCCGAGCGGCGCGGGCAGCGCGCCCGGAGAGCCAGGCTTGCCGCCGTCGGTCACCTGGACCGAGATCCAGACCTCCGCCGAGAGCTCGCGCGCGAGATCGCGGAGCGTCCGGATCGCCGACGGCGACGAGGTCGCCGCGTCGAAGCCGTCGATCACGATCACGTCAGGCTCGAAGTGCGCGACGTCGCGCGCGAAGGCCACCGTCTCGGTGATCTTGCGCATCCACGCGTCCCCGGCCCGCTGCGAGGGCGGCGCAGCCTTCACGTGGCCGAGCAGCGAGAAGATCAGCCGGTTCCGCTCGATGTCGAGCAGCACCGCCGCCGGGTCCTCGAGCCTGTCCGCGTGCGCGATGTCGTGGAAGATCTCGTCGTAGTACGAGCGCACGTGGTCGACCGCGTGCTCGTGCGAGATGTGCAGGACCTTCCTGTCGCGCAGGAGATCGTCGAGCCCGATCTGTACGAGCAGCGCCGACTTGCCGATCCCGGGCGGGGACGCCACCGCCCCCACGTTGCCGCGGCCGAGCCCCCCGTGCATCGACCCCTCGAAGACCCTCATCGGGCTCCGCTCGTTCACCTCTTTGCGGTACATCGGAACCCTCACTTCCCCTTCTTGGCCTGCTCTTCGCGGTGCTTCTTGATGAGCTCCTCGGCCAGCGCCGCGGGCAGCGGGGCGTAGCGCGAGAACTCCATGGTGAACTCGGCCTTCCCCTGCGTCGCCGAGCGGAGCACGGTCGAGAAGCCGAACATCTCCGACAGCGGGACCTCCGCCTCGATGCGGCAGAAGCCGTCGCTGTCCGTGGAGCCGATCACGATCCCGCGGCGCTGCATCAGGATGCCGACGACGCCGCCCTGGAACTCGGTCGGGCCCTCGACCGCGACCTTCATCAAGGGCTCCAGGATCTGCGGCGCGGCCTTGAGGTACGACTCGCGCCAGGCGCCGCGCGCGGCCTCCTGGAACGCGATGTCCGACGAGTCGACCGAGTGGGCCGCGCCGTCGTTCAGCGTGATCGACACGCCCGTCACCGGGGCGCCGAGCAGCGCGCCCTTGGCGAGCATCGACACGAAGCCCTTCTCGACGGCCGGGATGAACTCGCGCGGGATCGCGCCGCCGACGACCTGGTCGTCGAAGCGGAACGGCGCTTCCGCCCACGGCTCGATGTAGCCGCCGACCTTGCCGTACTGGCCCGAGCCGCCGGTCTGCTTCTTGTGCGTGTAGTTGAAGTCGACCCGGCGCGTGAGGGTCTCGCGGTACGCCACGCGCGGCGGGCTGGTCGTCACCTCCGCCGAGTACTCGCGGCGCATGCGCTCGATGTAGACGTCGAGGTGGAGCTCGCCCATGCCCTGGATGATCGTCTCGCCGCTCTCCGGATCCGCGCCCACGCGGAAGGTCGGATCCTCCTTGGTGAAGCGCCGGAGGGCCTTCGACATGTTGTTCTGGGACTTGTTGTCCTTCGGCGTCACCGTGAGCGAGATGACCGGGTCGGGCACGAACATCGAGGTCATGGCGACGCTGAGCGCGCCGTCGGTGAACGTGTCGCCCGAGTTGCAGTCGATGCCGAAGATCGCGACGATGTCGCCCGCGGCCGCGCCGTCGATGTCCTCCATCTCGTCGGCGTGCATGCGGACGAGGCGGCCGACCTTGTGGCGCTTGCCCGTGCGGGTGTTCGTGATCTCCTTCCCGCGGGTCAGCGTGCCCTGGTAGACGCGGATGTACGTGAGCTGGCCGAAGCGGCCGTCCTCGAGCTTGAACGCGAGCATGACGAGCGGCGCCTCCGCGTCGCTCGTGAGCGCGACCTCGGCCTCGTCCTTCTCGAGGTCGACGGCCTTGTTCGTGATCTCGCCCGGGTTCGGCAGGTAGCGCGTGACGCCGTCGAGCAGCGGCTGGACCGCCTTGTTCTTGTAGGCGGAGCCCATCATGACGGGCACGATCTGGAGCCGGATCGTCGCGGTGCGGATCGCGTCGACGAGCAGCTCCTCGGTGACCCGCTCCTCCAGGATGGCCATGGTGAGGTCGTCCGAGAACATCGAGAGCGCGTCGAGCAGCTCCTCGCGGGCGGCCCTCGCCTCGTCGGCCATGTCGCCCGGGATCTCGCCCTCGATGATCTTCTCGCCGTTCGAGCCGTCGAAGCGGAGCGACCTCATGCGGATGAGGTCGACCACGCCCTCGAACTTGTCCTCGAGCCCGATCGGGAGCTGGAGGAGCACGGGGTTCAGGTGCAGCTTCTCCCGGAGCTGGGCCTTGACGCGGAGCGGGTTCGCGCCGGCGCGATCGCACTTGTTCACGAACGCGATGCGGGGGACGCCGTAGCGGCGCATCTGCCGGTCCACGGTGAGCGACTGGCTCTGCACGCCCGCCACCGCGCACAGGACGAGGATCGCCCCGTCGAGCACGCGCATCGCGCGCTCGACCTCGATCGTGAAGTCGACGTGCCCGGGGGTGTCGATGATGTTGATCTGGTGGCTGCTCCAGAGGCAGTGCGTCGCCGCCGACTGGATGGTGATCCCGCGCTCGCGCTCGAGATCCATCGAGTCCATCTTGGCGCCGACGCCGTCCTTGCCCTTGACGTCGTGGATGGCGTGGATGCGCTTGGTGTAGAAGAGGATTCGCTCGGTCAGCGTCGTCTTGCCGGAGTCGATGTGCGCGCTGATGCCGATGTTCCTCAGCTTCGAAAGTTCGCTGATCACAGAAGCTCCCTGCCATGCAGCCCTGGCCCCTCGAGCCCCACGGGCGACGCGCCCGGTGAGGTCGTGAGCGCGTGACGGCTGCGCTCGATGGGCGATCCGCGGATGCGGGACCCCATCATCGAAAATGCGGCGCGGCTTCTAGTGCCTGGGCCCTGGAAGGGCCAGCGGAAAATCGACGCGCCGCGAAAAATGATCGGTCAGCGTCGGGCCGCAGTCGGTCAGCGTCGGTCCACACAGGCGGCGAGGTCGGCCGCGGGCAGGTCATTTCGGCTGGATCCTGTTCAGCCCGACCGTCTCGTCCCACTCGGGGCCGTAGCCCTCGTAGTGGATGCGGTAGCGCTCCTGGCCGACGATCGCGGTGATCACGGCGGGGTACATCTGTCCGTGCCACTCCACGCGGACGCGGTCGCCGACCTTGTGGACGTTGCTCTGCGCGGCCTGCAGCGCCTTGGCGCGCACCTTCGCGGGCGGCTCCGGGTGCACGACGTTGCCCTCGACGAGGCCGCGGATCCGGTCGCGCGGGACGACCTCGTCCCAGATGTCGTCGTAGCCATCGTAGTGGACCTTGTACTTCGTCGGGCTGACGGCCTCGAGGATCTTCGCCGGGTAGGCCTGGCCCTCCCAGTCGACCATCACGTGGTCCCCGACGGCGTAATGGCGCTTGCACGCGCACAGGGTGAGGGCGAGGGCGAGGAGCGCCGCGGAGAAGGATCGCCGGGAGAGCATGGGAGAGGAGCTCCTTACGCGACGGGGGTCCAGCCCATGCGCTCGACGACGGCGCGGTTCCTGTCCATCCAGACGGCGATGCGCTCGCGCGTCGTGCGGTAGGCGTACTCGAGGATGGCGCGGCGGGCGCGCAGGCTCGCGGGGTTGTGCAGGAAGAGCAGGGCGTCGGTGGGCTCGGGCTCGAGCACGAGGACCTGCATGCTGGCGGAGGCGCGGGCGACCTCCTGGTGGAGCCGCGCGCTCGCGCCGACGCGCATCGCCTGGTTGAAGACCCAGAGCAGGCCCTTGTCGCGCACGCTGTCGCGCACGCCGTGGCCCGTGGGGATCGCGCGGCGCGCCGTGGAGACCGGGACCAGCGGGTTCACGACGATCGCGAGCTCGGCGCCCGAGGCCTCGGCGAGGTCGAGGTGGGCGACGTTGCCGAGGCCGCCGTCGAGGTAGTGGTGATCGTCGATGCGGACCGGGGAGAAGAAGAGCGGGAGCGCGAGCGAGGCCGAGCAGGCGAGCGAGACCGGGATGTCGGCGAAGCCCTCGGCGCCGAAGACGACGCGCTCGCCGGAGTCGAGGTCGTACGAGGGGATCCGGAGCGTGCGGGGCATCGCGCGGAAGGCGTTGGGGATGCCGCGGCGCAGGAAGACCTCGGCGAGGAAGCGCTCGTAGCGGTCGAGCTTGAAGAGGCCCGCGGGCAGCGAGTCGTTGAGCCGGTCGAGCTGCTCGAGCAGGAAGAGGTGGCCGGGCGCGTTCGGCGCGGCGTCGCCGCCGCTCGCGAGGCGGGCGATCGCGTGGCGGAGCGCGACCCAGCTCGTGGTGAGCGCGCGGCGCCACTCGTCGAGGTCGAGCGAGAGGATGTGGCCGCGCTCGAGGGGGAAGAAGTTGTCGGCCGGGTCGAGCAGGGCGCGGTAGACGCGGTCGATCGCGACGCCGCCGGCGAGCGCGGCGGCGACGGTCGCGCCGCTGCCGTGGCCGAGGTAGAGCGAGAAGCTCTGGTTGTCGAAGCCGTCCACGCCGTCGTCGAGCGCGGCGAGCGCGCCGATCTGGTAGAGGGCGCCGGTCAGGCCGCCGCCCGGGAGGCAGAGCGTGACGCGGCCCTGGGCCGCCGGGATCGCGGTGGCAGACTTCATGCGCGGTCTCTCTCCCGGGCGCGCGCGGCGCCCTCGGCGCGGGCGCCGACGAGCCAGATGGAGCCGACGAGCGCCGCCGCGAGCGCCGCGCTCGCGGCGAGGATCCAGCGCGGGATCGGCGCGGCGTCCGCGGCCTCCGCGCCGCCGCCGTCGCCGGTGGTCATCGCGACCAGCGGGATGGCGTTGTACGTCGCGTGCATCACGATCGCCGGCAGGAGCGAGCCGCTCGCGTACCGGACGAGCCCGAGCGCGAGCCCGAAGATCGCGATCGGGAGGAACTTCTGCGGCTCGATGTGCGCGACGGCGAAGAGCGCCGCGGTCACGGCGATGACCGTGGCGGGCCCGTGCCGCCTGAGGAGCGGCCGGGTGAGCGCGCCCCGGAAGAAGACCTCCTCGACGGCAGGACCGAGCGCGACGAGCACGACGGAGACGGCGATCCGCGCGCCCAGGGGGCCCTCGGTGACGAGCTTGACGAGCTCCTCGTCGCCCGCCCCGGCGCTCGGCCACCTGCGCTCGATCAGGTCGTAGAGCGCGCTGATCGGCGGCGTGAGCGCGGCGCCCGTGAGCGCGGCGAGCGGGTAGAACGCGGGGTGCGCGGCGCGGACGCCGAGCAGGTCGCGGATCGACGCGCGCGGCGCGTGGAGGCGGAGGACGCCGAAGAGGCCGAGCAGGTAGGCCACCGCCTGGCAGCCGAAGGTGCTGATGATGTCCGGGCGCCCGTCCGGCCGCAGCGAGACGAGCACCATCAGCAGCCAGAGGAAGCCGAAGGTCGCGATCGCCGCCCAGCCCGCGGCCGTGAGGATCGTCATCGGCCGCTCGCCGTCCCGCGAGGCCGGCTCGCGCGGATCGCCGGGCTCGTCGTCGTCCGGGGTGAGGCCGCTCATCGCCCGCGGAGGTGGGGCGTGACGCCCCGCTTGATCACGGTGTCCTGCGCGAGCCGCGCGTCCGTCTCGGGGTAGTCGATCGTCGAGTGCAGCCCGCGGCTCTCGTGCCGGGACGCGGCGCAGTCGACGATGAGCTCGGCCACCGTCGCGATGTTCCGGAGCTCGAGCAGGTCGCGCGTCACGAGGTGCTTCCAGTAGTACTCGCGGATCTCCTCCTGGAGCAGCGCGATCCGGCGCGCCGCGCGCCGGAGCCGCGCGTCCGAGCGGACGATCCCGACGTAGTTCCACATGGTGCGGCGGAGCTCGTCCCAGTTGTGCGCGACCACGACGCCCTCGTCGCTCGGGGCCGCGTCGCCCGTCTGCCACTCCGGGACCTCGGGGAACGGGCTCTCGCGGAGCTCGCGGATCTGGCCGGCGAGCCGCACCGCGGCGCGGTGGCCGAAGACCAGGCCCTCGAGCAGCGAGTTCGACGCGAGCCGGTTCGCCCCGTGCAGCCCCGTGCAGGCGCACTCCCCGATGGCCCAGAGCTGCGGGATCGTCGTCCTGCCGTGCAGGTCCGTGCTGATCCCGCCGCAGAGGTAGTGGGCCGCGGGCACGACGGGGATGGGCTCGCGGGTGATGTCGATGCCGAACCGGAGGCACTCGGCGTGGATCGTGGGGAAGTGCTCGCGGATGAAGCTCGCCGGCCGGTGGGTGATGTCGAGCAGCACGCAGTCGCTGCCGGTGCGCTTCATCTCGAAGTCGATCGCGCGGGCGACGATGTCGCGCGGGGCGAGGTCCTTGCGCGGATCGTGGTGCGCCATGAACGCCGTCCCGTCCGGCAGCCGGAGGATCGCGCCCTCGCCGCGCAGGGCCTCGCTCACGAGGAAGCTCTTCGCCTGCGGGTGGAAGAGGCAGGTCGGGTGGAACTGGTAGAACTCCATGTTCGCGATCTCGGCGCCGGCCCGGTAGGCCATGGCGACGCCGTCGCCCGTCGCGACGTCGGGGTTCGTCGTGTACAGGTAGACCTTGCCCGCGCCGCCCGAGGCCAGGACGGTCGCCCGCGCGAGGTACGTCTCGACCTTGTACCCGCCGCTCGCGTCCCCGCCGGTCTCGTCGAGCACGTACGCCCCCGCGCACGTGTCCGGTCCGCCGAAGCGGGAGAGCATGATGAGGTCGATCGCGGTGTGGTGCTCCGCGAAGCGGATCCGGGGGTGCGCCGCGGCCCGCTCGAGCAGCGCCCGCTCGACCTCGGCGCCGGTCGCGTCCGCGGCGTGCACGACGCGCCGCGCGGAGTGTCCGCCCTCGCGCCCGAGGTGCACGCGCCCCTGCTGCATGTCGAACCGCGCGCCCCGCGCCATGAGCTCGCGGACCCGGTCGATGCCCTCGCGGGCGCAGATCTCGACCACGACCTCGCGGCAGAGGCCCGCGCCGGCGATGAGCGTGTCGCGGACGTGCGCCTCCTGGCTGTCCTCCGGGTCGAGCGCGGCGGCGATGCCCCCCTGCGCGTACCGTGTGTTCGACTCGTCCCTGGAGCGCTTCGTGACGACGACGACCTCGCCGTGCTCCGCCGCGTCGAGCGCGAACGTGAGCCCGGCGATGCCGCTGCCGACGACGAGGAAGTCGGTTGTGACCGCCACGGCCGGCAGGGTAGCAGCTCCTTGACGCACAACGACAACGCTGTCATGAGCGCGCCAAACTCGAGCGCGCCCGCCTGGATACGGGACTCGTCGGGGACCGCTTCCACGGTCGCGCGTGCACGAGCTGCGCCTCGGCGCATTACATGCGTGACCGTGCGCGATCGCGCATGGCTGCGCGCGGCCGCGCACGGCTGCGCGTAAACACGCGTGACCGACCTCGCCAAGCAAGCCCACTGGGCCATAGCCGGGCGCGCTCGCAGGTGCTAGCAACGCCCCGCGTCACAAAGGAGCAACCCGTGAAGATCCTCGTTTCGCTCAAGCGCGTCGCCGACCCGGACAACGCGAACAAGGTCAAGATCCCCGCCTCGGGCGACAAGATCGACACGACCGGGCTCGAATGGAAGCCGAACCCGTTCGACGAGTATGCGCTCGAGGCGGCGCTCCGGCTGACCGAGGACGGCAAGGCGCCCAGGGCGCGCGCGGGGGAGGTCGTCGTCGTGACGTTCGGCCCGAAGGAGACCGAGCAGACGCTCCGCGCCGCGCTCGCGACCGGCGCGGACCGGGCGATCCGCGTCGACGCTCAGGACGACAAGCTCGACGGCGACCTGGTCGCGCGGGCGCTCAAGACGCTCGTCGAGCGCGAGAAGCCGGACGTGGTCTTGATGGGCAAGCAGGCGGTCGACGGCGATTCGAACCAGGTCGGCCAGATCCTCGCGGAGCTGCTCGGCTGGCCGATGGCGACGTTCGCGGCGACCATCAAGGAGGAGCCCGGCGCGCTGCTCGTCGGCCGCGAGGTGGACGGCGGCGTGGCCACGGTGCGCGTGCGGCTGCCCGCGGTGGTCACGGTGGACCTGCGCATCGTCGCGCCCACCAGCGTGTATTCGATGAAGACCGCGCCGACGTTCAAGTACAACGACGGCGTCCGGTTCGCGGCGCTCCCCGCGATCATGGCGGCGAAGAAGAAGCCGCTCGCGGAGGTGAAGCTCGCCGACCTCGCGGCCGATCAGGCGCTGAAGGTGCAGTACCACTCCTTCCAGCCCCCGCCCGCGCGCAAGGCCGGCATCAAGGTGAAGGACGTCGCCGAGCTCGTCTCGCGGCTCAAGAATGAGGCGAAGGTCCTCTGACGCGCCCCCTGACCCCATCTCCATTCTCATCGAAGTGAGGAGACATCATGGCTGACGTTTTGGTGGTGGCCGAGGCCGCCGAGGGAAAGCTGAAGAAGACGACGCACTCCGCGGTCACGTTCGCGCGGCAGGCGGCAGCGGCGCTCGGGGGGACCTACTCGATCCTGGTCGCGGGCGACGGCGTCGACGCGGCGGCCGCCGAGGCCGCGACGCTGGGCGCGGCGCGGGTGCTCGTCGCCCAGGACGGCGCGCTCAAGAGCTACCTCGCCGAGCGCTACGCGCCGACGATCGCGGCCGCCGCGGCGGGCTTCGCGGTCGTGGTCGGCACGGCGAGCGCGTTCGGCAAGGACCTGCTCCCGCGCGTCGCGGCGCGCCTCGGCGCGGGCTACGCGGGCGACATCACGGAGCTCATCGCCGAGGGCGGGCAGCTCCGCTACCGCCGCCCGATGTTCGCGGGCAACGCCTACGGCGTCTGCAGCGTGACGACGAAGGTCCAGGTGGTCAGCGTGCGCCAGAGCGCGTTCTCGCCGGCCGAGCCGGCGGGCGGGCAGTCGCCGATCGAGGCCGTGCCGGTCGTGGCGCCCGGCGCCGCGGCGGAGCGCGTCGAGCTCGTCTCGCTCGATCAGGTGAAGAGCGAGCGGCCGGAGCTCACCGAGGCCAAGGTGGTGGTCGCCGGCGGCCGCGCCCTCAAGGAGCGCTTCAGCGAGGTGCTCGATCCGCTCGCCGATCTGCTCGGCGCCGCGGTGGGCGCGAGCCGCGCCGCCTGCGACGCGGGCTACGCCTCGAGCGATCTCCAGGTCGGCCAGACCGGCAAGGTCGTCGCGCCTCAGCTCTACTTCGCGATCGGGATCTCCGGCGCGATCCAGCACCTCGCGGGCATGAAGGGCTCGAAGGTCATCGTCGCCGTCAACAAGGACGCCGACGCGCCGATCTTCCAGGTGGCCGATTACGGCCTGGTCGCCGACCTCTTCGCCGTCGTGCCCGAGCTCACCCGCCAGATTCAGGCGGCACGCTAGCCGCTCATCAGGGCGCACCTGGCGGGCTCATCTGCCGGACGCATTGCGCCTCACTACTCCCGCTCATAATCCTCGATATCATTCCGTCCCGCGCGGCACAAACGCCGTCCCGGCTTGACTTTCCCTATTTTCGCAGCGTGCGAAGGTCTTGTTCGTCCGGGCGGGTCATGGGATCCATCGTGAATGGCCGAACGTGCGGGGGCGGAGATTGTCTCGGCGCTTCTCGAGGCGCGGACGTTGCTCGAGAGGGCAGCGGCGGGCGCGGAGCAGCGGCGGGCGATCGGCCCTTCCGTCGCGGAGATCGATCGCGCCATCGCGAGCCTCGATCCAACGGCGGGCGCGTCGTTCAAGCTCACCCCGATGGTCGCGCCGCCCGACGAGACCGAGGTCGAGGCGCTGCGCCGCGAGGTCGAGCGGCTCCGCGTCCTCGCCCAGGACGAGCGCGGCCTGCTCGACGCGATCCTGCACAACAGCCCGCACGGTATCCTCGTCTCCGACCCCAGGGGAAAGCTCTTCCTCCAGAACCGCGCGTCGGAGCGGATCTGGGCCGGCAGCGCCACCGCCGAGGACGTCGAGGGGTGGGGGCAGTACCGCGCCTTCCACCCGGACGGCCGCCCCCTCGCGGCCGACGAGTGGTCGATGGCCCGGTGCCTCCGGAACAAGGAGACCATCACCGCGGAGCAGGTCCATTTCCAGCGCTTCGACGGCACGCACGGCATGCTGCTCGGGAGCTGCGCGCCGATCCTGTCGCCCGACGGGGAGCTCCGCGGCGCGGTCTCCGTCTTCGCCGACATCACCGAGTTCAAGCAGCTCGAGGCGGCGCTTCGCGTGCGCGAGGCGTGGTTCTCGACGACGCTGAGGAGCATCGCGGACGCGGTCATCGCGACCGACGGCACGGGCCGGATCGACTTCATGAACGCGGCGGCCGAGGCGCTCACGGGCTGGACGGCCGCCGAGGCGAAGGGCCGCCCGCTGGGCGACGTCTACCGGATCCTCGACGAGCAGACGCGCGCGCCGCGGAGCAGCCCCGTCGCCGCCGTCCTGCGGCACGGCGGGACCGTCGGCCTCACCGGCAGCGCGCTGCTCCTCCGCAAGGACGGCGCCGAGCTCGCCGTCGACGACAGCAGCGCCCCGATCCGCAACGCCGAGGGGGAGCTCATCGGCGTGGTCCTCGTCTTCCGCGACGTGACCGAGAAGCGCATCGGCGAGCAGCGCCGCGGCTTCATCAGCGAGGCCAGCCGGCAGCTCGCGCTCTCCGGGCTCGAGTACGAGAGCACGCTCGCGAGCATCGCGGGGCTCGCGGTGCCGCACATCGCCGAGGGGGCGATCATCGACGCGGTCGAGCCGGACGGCTCCGTCACCCGGCTCGCCGCCCTGCGGGTCGATCCCGCCGAGATCGAGCTCGGGGAGGCGCTGCGCGAGCGCTACCCGCTGCGGCCCGACGCGCCGCGCGCGGTGCACGCCGTGCTCCTCGGCGGGCGCTCGATCCTGTGGCCCGAGATCGATCCCGGTCGGATCTCCTCGCCGGCGCTGTTCACGACGGCGCCGGACGCCCGCGCGCTCGAGGAGATCCGCGCGGAGGCCGAGGATCCGGAGTACGCCCAGCTCCTGCGCGAGCTCGGGATCCGCTCGGCGATGATCGTGCCGCTCAGGGCCCGCGGCAGGACCCGCGGCGCGCTCACGCTGGTCTCGACCGAGTCGAGCCGGCGCTACGGGCCCGACGACCTCGCGCTCGTCGAGGAGCTCTGCGCGTTCGCCGCGCTCGCGCTCGACAACGCGCAGCTCTACCGCCAGGCCCGGCAGGTGAACCGCGCCAAGGACGAGTTCCTCGCGACCCTCTCCCACGAGCTCCGGACCCCGCTCACCGCGATCCTCGGCTGGACGCGGATGCTCCGGCAGGGCTCGCTCAAGCCCGACACCGAGGCCCGCGCGCTCGAGAAGATCGAGCGGAACGCGTCCCTGCAGGCGCAGCTCGTGGAGGACCTGCTCGACGCCTCGCGCATCATCACCGGCAAGCTCCGGCTGGAGGTGATGCCCATCGACCTGCCGCCGGTCATCAACGCGGCCATCGACGCGGTCCGCCACGGCGCGGACGCCAAGAAGATCGAGCTCGCCGTGCACATGGACCCGTCCGCGGGCCCGATCTCGGGCGATCAGACGCGCCTCCAGCAGGTCGTGTGGAACCTGCTCTCGAACGCGATCAAGTTCACGCCCGCGGGCGGCCGGGTCGAGGTCTGGCTCACCAGGGTGGACGGCGCGGCCCGCATCACGGTGAAGGACAACGGCCAGGGGATCACCACCGAGTTCCTCCCGTACGTCTTCGACCGCTTCCGCCAGGCGGACGGCACGAGCACCCGCCCGCACAGCGGCCTCGGCCTCGGCCTCGCGATCGCGCGCCACCTCGTCGAGCTGCACGGCGGCGTCATCCGCGCCGAGAGCGCCGGCCTGGCCCAGGGCGCCGCCTTCACCGTCGAGCTCCCGATCGTCGCCGGCGTGACCGCGGGCGGGGCCCGCAAGATCGAGGACTCGAGCGCGTACGACGACGAGCCGACCTTGCACGGCCTGCACGTGCTGGTCGTCGACGACGAGCAGGACGCGCGCGAGCTGGTGGCCGCGGTGCTCGAGCGCAGGGGCGCGACCATCACCAGCGTCAGCACCGCGGCGGAGGCGCTCGAGGAGCTGGATCGGAGCCGCCCCGACGTCATCCTGAGCGACCTCGGCATGCCTGACGAGGACGGCTACGCCCTGATCCGGAAGCTCCGCGCGCGGACCCCGGAGCGCGGCGGCCGCATCCCCGCCGCGGCGCTGACGGCGTACGCGAGCGCCCAGGACCGGACCCGCGCGCTGCTCGCCGGGTTCCAGTCGCACGTCCCGAAGCCCATCGAGGCCTCCGAGCTCACGGCCGTGATCGCGAACCTGGCCGCGCGCACGGGCTGACACGGCGGCGCTCGAGGCGCTCACACAATCCGATCGAGCCCCGGTTCATCCATCGGATCCATTCGAGATCGATGGCATCCCGGAGTGATGCGCAGCAATCGTCCGGGGCCCCTCGCGGCGGCGCTCGAGCGGCCGCCCGCGCGCTTTCGGCGCCCGGCGGCCCGACCCCCGCTCGACGGCCCCGCGCTGCCGCGCCATGAGGCCACCGTGGAGGTGGGGCCATGAGCCACGGCGGAGAGTGCGGTCAGCGGAGAGGCGGGCACCCCAGCCCTGGAGCGCGCGGAGCGCCGGAGGCCGGGGGGGAGGAGGCGCCTCGGGCCCCGCTGGACCGCGGCGGCTCGCTGCTGCCGCACGAGAACCCCGAGGTCGTCGACGAGGCCAGCGACGAGTCCTTCCCCGCGAGCGATCCGCCCGCCTGGAGCCCGACCAAGGCCGCCTGAGCGGACCGCCGCTCTTGACCACAGAGAGAACAGTCGGGGCGAGAGGATTTGAACCTCCGACTCCTCGGTCCCGAACCGAGTGCGCTACCAGGCTGCGCTACGCCCCGTACGCTGCCCCGAGGGCAACGCCGCCGAATGCGGGCGCGCACCATCGCTAACCATCGCCCTCTTGTCAAGAAGAAGCCGCCCCCACCGCCCGAGCCGATGCCGAATTCCAGGGCGGGCGACCTGGACGTTTCACGATGCAGAGAATCCGGGAGGCGCAACAAAAAAGTCCACCGCTCGGCTTGCCTGGTTCGTGTTAAAGTGTCACTGGAATCAGCGCTGAGGCTGCGGCTGGCCGGCACGTGCTCGCCAGGCCCGAGCCTTGGCCCCGGGGGGACGGCCAGAGCAGGCCGTGAGAGGAGGAACAGGTGGCAATTGAGCTTCCCGCTGTACGCATCCTGATCGTCGACGATGACCGGGCCATCTGCGACTACATGCAGACGCTGCTTGAGCGCGACGGATACCAGGTGAAGACCCTGGGCGATCCGACGACGGTCGAGGAGGAGGTCCGCACCGGCGGTTACCATCTCATCATCCTCGACCTCATGATGCCGAAGCTGGACGGGATCGAGGTCCTGAAGCGCATCCGGAAGGTCGACAACGACATCGCGGTCGTCATCTTCACGGGCTTCCCCAACCTCGAGAGCGCCGTCGCCTCGATGAAGCTCGACGCGGTCGACTACATCAAGAAGCCCTTCAACGTGGACGAGTTCCGCGAGGTGCTCGCGCGCGTGATGCGGAAGAAGGGCCTCGCGCGCACGCCCGAGGAGCAGCTCCATCGCGTCATCGGGGACACGATCCGGAACCTCCGCAAGGACAAGGACCTCACGCTGAAGCAGATGGCGCGGCGCACGGGCCTCAGCGTGTCCCTGCTCTCGCAGATCGAGCGGGCCGAGTCCTCGGCCTCGATCTCGTCGCTCTACAAGATCGCGGTCGCGCTCGAGTCGCGCATCCAGGATCTCTTCGGGCACTACTGAGCGGCGGGTCGAGGGGCGCCGCGCTCGATCGCGGCGTCGAGCCGGCTCAGATCCACGCCCGAGATCGCGTCGACCTTCTCGCCGTCCGCCCCGTAGACGATCATGTACGGGAGCTGCGGCACCGCCTTCAAATAGCGCCGCGCGAGCGGCGTGTCCCAGTCCCCGACGTCGAGCTTGCGGTACGCGACGTCGCTGCGCCGCGAGAAGACCTGCGCCATGTGCTCGTCGACCTTGCGGCAGGGCTCGCACCAGATGGCGGAGAAGTCGATCACCGTGACCTTGCCCTTCACGATGTGGGCCGTGAGATCGGGGACGTCGGCGCCGTCCCTCGTGATCGTCTTCACGTCCGCGCCCTCGGGGAACTTGCCCCAATCGAGGTAGAGGCCCTTGCCCGCGCCGAGGATGGCCTCGAAGCCCTCGGCTGCGGCGAGCTGCTTCACGGTGACGAACACGTCGAACGACGGCGACGCGGTGACGCGGATCTCGGCGCGGCGCCTGTCGAAGGTCGCCGCGTACACGCCCGGCCGCTGGCGGATGTCAGCGACGATCTCGTGGCCGCACTCGGCGCAGTCGATCTTCCGCAGGGACACCACGGTCGTGCGGGCGTCCGCGGGGACGTGCTGCGCTCCGCTGCAGGCGGCGGCCGAGAGGACGAGGGCGCAGAGGAGCGTGGCGGCGCGCATGGCTCCGGCAAATTGCCCCTCTTCGCCGGCCGGCGCAACGAGTGTAGGCTGCACCCGGCATGAGCTCGATCGTCACGCGCACGCTGGCCATGGATCACACGACCCCGGTTCGCGCCTACGCGGCGCTCCGGGCGCAGTCGCCGGGCCGATCCTCGTTCCTCTTCGAGTCGGCGCTGCCGGGAGACCGCTGGGGCCGCCGCGCGATCCTCGGCTATCGCGCGCGGAGCGAGGGCATCTACCCGGGCGGGTTCGATCCGTTCGACATGCTCCGCACCGAGGTGGCCGGGCTGGGCGAGCCGGAGGCGGAGCTCGCGGCGGGGCTCGCCCGGGCGATGGTGGGCTTCATCGGCTACGACACCTTGCACAGGCTGCACGACATCGATCCGTGGCCGAACGAGGAGTACCTCGGGCGGTTGATGAAGGACGCGACCGTGGTCGTCTTCGACCTCGCGGCGCAGATGATGACCATCGCCGGGGCCTCGCAGGGCGCGGTGAACCGCTGCGCCTGGGAGATGACGCACGGGCCCGAGCTGCACGCGCTCGACCGCCCCGATCCGGACGCGCTGCCCGACGACGTGGACGTGACCCAGTCGGACGAGGTGTACGCCGCGAAGGCGGCGCGCGCGCGGGCGCGCATGGCGGCGGGCGAGGCGCGCGAGCTCACCCTGGCGCGGACGTTCAAGGCGCCGCTCCGGGGCGCGGATCCCTTCGACGTCTACCGCGCGCTGCGGCTGCTGGCGCCGTCGCGGCACCTGTTCTTCGTCGATTTCGCCGAGTCGCCGTTCGCGCCCGGCCTCACGATCACCGGCGCGTCGGCCGAGACCGTGCTCCGGCGCGGCGGCGGCGTCGCCGAGGGCCCCGAGGGCGAGCACGCCGGCGAGGGCGACGTGATCACCGCGCTGCGGGAGGCCTTCGCGGCCCGCGCGCCGACCGGCGCGCCGCATGTCCCCGCGGCGCGGCTGATCCGCGAGCTCGAGGCCGGCCCGCGCCACGTCTTCGGCGGGGCGGTGGGCTTCTTCGGCCCCGGCGCGACGCTCGAGCTCTGCGCGGGGCGGCAGACGATCATGCTGCGCCGGGGCTACTTCGAGGTGACCGCCGGCGCCGGCGTCGGCGAGGGCGACGAGCCCGGCGCGGGCGCGGAGGAGACCCGCCGCGAGGCGCGCGCCGCGCTGGCCGCGATCCGCGCGGCGCACGACGCGGCCAGGGCGCGCGAGGCCGCCGCGGAGCGAAAGGCCGCCGCGGAGAAGGCCGCCGCGGAGAAGGCCGCCGCGGAGAAGGCCGCCG